>JALVPF010000358.1 GCA_027031935.1 Myxococcales bacterium
GTCTCGCGGTCCTCCAGCAGGACGACAAGTCCACGCACAAGCTCGCGGAGCAGCACGACCTGTTCCTCGGGGACATCGAGGGTGTGACGTCGGGCGGGAGGCCGTCGGCTGCAGCCGATGTACCCAAGACCCATGGCGAGGATGAGAGCGCCGCACCGCCCATTTCAAAAAAGAAACCTGCACGAAAGGCCACCACACGGGGCATCAAGCGCCGCCTCGACATGGACGAGCAGGAAGACGATTACGACGATGGGTATGCAGATGAGGATATGGATGAGATAGACGATTTCGAAGAGGTGGGAGGCGAGGAGTTTTCCGGCACCTCCATCGACGCAGAGGAGATCGACGAACCAAAGCCGAAGCCAAAACCAAAACAAAAACCAAAAGCAAAAGCAAAAGCAAAATCCAAGAAGGGAAAAAAGAAGCGAGACCCCAGGGTAGAGGAATACTCCGAACTGCAGCGCGAGGTTCATGGCAGGCTCATCGATTATCTGGATCTGCGCCGTATGGATATCGAGGAATTGAACGACGATGAGCTTTGGAACCAGACGGAGCGAGCGATCCGGGACATCATCGTCCAGATGGAAAATGACGGTGAGATTCCGGGCTGGGTTGACATGGAGTTGTTGGTCAATGATGTCTTGAACGAGGCTCTGGGGCTTGGTCCCTTGGAAGAGTTTCTTGCTGACCCCGCCATCAGCGAAATCATGGTAAACCACTCGAAACAGATTTACATCGAGCGTGAAGGCAAGCTGGTGATGTCGGACAAGACCTTTTCGTCCGACCATGCCGTGTTAGGGGTCATAGAGCGAATCGTGGCACCTCTGGGCAGACGTATAGATGAGAGTTCTCCTTACGTGGATGCAAGGCTCAAGGATGGTTCACGTGTAAACGCCATCATCCCTCCCTTGGCAGTCAAGGGACCATCCATCACGATCCGGAAATTCAAAAAAGAAGCCATGTCGGTCAATCAGCTCATCAAGTTTGGAACCATGACTCCCGGCATGGCGGAATTTTTGGAGATGTGCGTCAAGGCGCGTAAAAACATAATCGTATCCGGTGGAACCGGTTCTGGTAAGACAACCACCTTGAACTGCCTGTCTGGATACATCCCCGAGTCGGAGCGAATCGTGACGGTTGAGGATGCCTGCGAACTCCAGTTGGCCCAGGATCACTGGGTTTCTCTGGAAACCAGACCTGCCAATATCGAGGGAACGGGCGAGGTAACCATTCGTGATCTGGTGAAGAACTGTTTGCGAATGCGACCCGATCGCATCGTGGTAGGTGAGTGTCGTGGAGGTGAGGCATTGGACATGCTTCAGGCCATGAATACCGGCCATGATGGCTCATTGACGACTGCACACGCAAACTCGCCAAGAGATGCGCTTTCTCGTCTCGAGACGATGGTTCTGATGGCTGGAATGGAACTTCCGGTACGAGCCATCAGGGAACAGATCTCTTCTGCTGTGGATATAATCGTCCAGCAGACGAGGTTCTCCGATGGTACCAGAAAGATAACCTACATTTCGGAAGTCACCGGAATGGAAGTGGACATCATCTCTCTACAGGATATTTTTTATTACAAGCAAGAGGGATTCTCCGAGGACAACAAGGTGCTTGGACGCTTTGTGGCAACAGGGTTCATTCCCAAGTTCTATGATGAGCTGCAGCGACGTGGAATACCTGTAAACATGGACATTTTCAGAGAGCAGTGATCCCTTCTGTTTTTTGTCATGACCAATTTCAATTGTTGAGGGACAATGATTAAAGTCATTCTTACTGATTCAAGTGGGCGTGAGCGTGAAGTTGATGTTGATTCAGAACCCAAGACTCTGGGCCGAGGAGAAGACAGCGATGTGGTCCTGGGTTCCAGGAGTGTATCACGACATCACCTGAGGTTATGGGAAGAAGACGGCAAGGTCATGGTTGAGGACCTTACTGGTGGTACGGGTATCTCCATAGATGGAGAGCTTGTCTCAGGGGTGTTCGAGCTTGAACCAGGTGTCGAAATGGAGGCGGGGGTATTCGTGTTCCATATTTTCGGAACCGAGCCTGTAACGTCCATCGATGGTGAAGTACTGGAGGACACTCCTGTTCCTATTCTGAAAGGCACGAAAGGACCGACAAAGGGACTCGAAATAGAGTTGCAAGAAGGTGACAACGATGTGGGCCGTGATCCTTCCTTGTATCTTGTTATCGACGATCCATCGGTTTCCAGACAGCATGCCAGGTTGGTGGTTGAGGCTGGAAAATTCACCCTCATCGACATGCACTCTTCCAATGGGACCTTTGTCAATAACAGACGGGTGGATCAGGCTCAGTTGACCTCGGGGGACCTGGTTCGATTTGGAAATCTGGAATTTCGCTTCATGTATGGTGAATTCGTCTCCACTGAAGCAGCAAAGATGAAGCGAAAGAAAATTCTGATCCTGTGCGGCGCAGGATTGACTGTGTTGATCGTCATCTTTGTCCTTGTAAAGCTCCTTTCTCCAAAACCTCCAGTGAACAATGGCAGCAACATGAATTTACCCAAAGGCCCTCCTTTGGAGGTCAGGGTCGCACAACATATTCGCACTGCAAAGGGCTTTATGGAGAATGCATCCTGGAAGGAAGCCATCAAGGAACTGGATGCAGCGCTCGAAATTCATCCCATATGTCGTGAGTGTAAAAAGCTCAAGAGCCGTATTGAAGATGAGATGCGCAACAAGTCTCTCTTCGACAGATGCATAGTGGATTACGAACTCAATTACTGGAAGCCTGCGCTGAAATGTTTCCTGAAGCTTCCACCTGGAACCTACTATTGGAAAAAGTCGAAATACAAGGTGTCGGATTGCAAGAATCGTCTGAAGAAGTTTCATCTGAGTGAAGGAAAGGGCTTTTTCGAAGCGCGAAGATACAAGGAAGCCCACAAGCATTTTGTAGAGATAATGAAGCTGGATCCTTGTAACCAGGTAGTTTTCAACAAGTGGCTGAAGAAAACAGAGAAGAGATTGAAAAGCAGGGGTATCAGAAGAGGGTGGAAACCATACAAGTGGAAGTGTGACTCTCAGGGCTCGAGCGATGGAATGTCGGAAGATCCCGAAGAACTGATGAGGGCAAAGTATCCCGACAAAAGGCTGTATAAGATTATCTCCCTTTATTATAAGGGAAAAGCGGATTCTGCGATTCAGGAAGCAGCCAAGATAGGCGTTACGTCCCGTGACAAGAAAATAGCTGAACAGGCAAAGGACCTCAAGCGGAGCATACTGGTGGTAAAGGGGAGGTACAATGATGGCGTATCCATGCTTTTGATGGGGAAGCTTGACAAAGCAAGGGAGCGTTTCAACCAGGCCATGGCTGTTGACAAGGTGATAATGCCGGACATGGTGACATCATTTTATCGTGATGAGATAGGAAGGAAACTGGCTGGCAAGCTTCACAAACAAGCTCTTTCCCAATATAACCAGAAGCACTACAAGGAAGCTTTTGAAATCTGGTCGGAATGTCTCAAGAGGAATCCCTCCGCCAAAAGCTGCAAATCCGGAATGAACATGCTGGATGATATTGGAAACGATGCATTGAAATTTGCTGAAGACCTGGAAGCACGTGGCGATAAAGAGAGAATGCTGCAGGTACTCAAGCATATCCTGGAGATAACGCCCGATGACAGCATGTCCCACAAGAAAGCTCAAATCTGGCTCAATAAGTTAGAAGACTGACATTTTTCCTGTCTTGGGAGAATCCTTGTTTTAACTATCCCACACTCTGGAATCAGAATTCACATGGCACCTTAGAGGTCACGCAGGTGTAAGGAATCGTCCTCAGTCGTGGATTCAATCTTGCTTGGTGAGGTAAAGACGGTTTATAGAGATAGCTTCTTTTCGATTTTTCCCGATTGTATTTCCTTCAGTTTTTTTCTCATGACCTTTACCAGGGCGGCATAGGATTCTTTTTTTATCTTCCTGTTGAATTCTCCTCTATAGTGCCTTACGAGGCTGACCTCTCCGAATTCTATGTCGTAGATCATCCAGTGATGTTTTTTTAGGAACATGTGAAAAGTTAGATCTTCACTGACAAGTTTACCCTTTGAGTTTTTTGCGCTGGCAACCGCGGAGACATCCGCTGTGCCATCCTCTTCATCGATCTGTTCATCTTCGATTTCAAGATTGAAATTTATGTTGTTGCTTATGCTGTTCGTGTATGAGGACTCGATAAGATCCCGGAGGAGTCCTGTGAACTCTTCCCGCTCCTTGTCTGTTCTTGCCTTCCAATGGGGTCCGAGGGCGCGCTTGGCCAACTGCTCGTAGTCCAGGAAACCTTCTACGACTTTTTCAAGCTTTTGCTTCCGGGATGCCTCGGCAGGAGAATTCTTTTTGACTTTGACTTTCAGGATATCACGTATGTTTTCGGCCCCCTTGCTGATAACCTGGCCGGGGGAGTTGGCCGCAAAAGACGGGAGTGAAAAACCCAGCAGGAACAAGGTGCCTGTCCACACATATGCTGCTTTTTTCCAGTGCATTTTAGTCTCCTGAACTCTTCCGCTTGTCTTCATCTTCTTCTTGTTTGACGATTGATGGACCAAGCTAATTCAGTTTTCCAAGGTCAAGGCCTGCTGCCAGTCTCAATCTGTCATAGGCCACGAGAAAATCATGTATGGCTTTATCGAAGGCCATTTCCGATTGGGCATAGGCAGCAATGGAGTCCAGCAGATCCTTGGTGTTCGAAATACCAACTCCATAACTCATCAGGTTTGTTCTCATCCATGCCTTGGCTGCGCTGTGAGCTTTTTTGTAAGCCTTCAGGTAGTCTTTTGCAGTCTGGACTCCAAGGTATTCCTTGGAGATCTCCAACTCGACCGCTGCATGTGCCTGCTGTACTTTTGCCTCCAGGCTCCGCAGCTCAGCCTGGGATTGCTCCAGTTGGGCCAGTTTTTGGGGAATATCCAGAGTGATTTGCATCCCAAGGCTCAGCCCTCCGGAGTAGTAAGTCATGCCATGATTGAGTAAAGAATTTTCAATATAGTCGTGGGCGGGGGAATAGGAGCCTTCAAAATATCCACCGATGAAGATGTCGGGATAGAATGAAGCTTTCATGCCCTCTACTTTTGCCCGTGATGCATTCAAGGCCGCGTTGAGCATTTTCAGTTCGGGACGGTTTTGTTCTGCCATGGCAGAGTACCGGCTCCTGTCCTCGAGTTTCAGTTTTGGTTTCGAAAGGTCGGGTACGGCAAGCCCTGCAGCGGAAAGCTGCTTTCTTCCTGTGAGAAATCCAAGGGCCTGGACAGCCATTTTTCGTCCCTTTTTGGCTTCCAGCAGCATCTCGTGAACCTGGGCGGAGTAATATCTCAGTTTGAACAGATCCCTGTCCGTGACGTCTTCGTTCAGTTCATCGAGCATCTTGATGAGTTTTTTTTCTGCATCGTGAATCTTTTTTTCGCCATCTTCAAGGATGTCCACGGCCTCGTTGGCCAATAGCCAAGCATACCACGCTTTTCGAACTTCCATGGCCACCTGCTGCCTGGCCCGGTAAATGTCAGCCTTGCCTGCCACTATTCCTGCTTTTGCGGCAGATTTCAGAGCATCCAGTTTTCCAAAAGTATATATGGGTACGGCAGCTTCAATCCGTCCGCCCACCGCAAAGCTCACCTGTGTACTTAAATCTCCAAGTCCTGTCCCTTCGGTGTTTTCCAGGCGGACGCAGTTTGGATCGTCTGGACATGCCAGTTTGCGTTGGCCGAGGGGGCCGCCGAAGAGGGCTCTGAGCTTTATCGCGGGAAACCATGCCCACCTGGCGCGGTCGAACTTGGACCTGTAGGCATCCATGTCTGCATATGCCGACAAGACCCTTCCATCATGTTCGAGGGCGATCTCGAGAAGTCCCTTCAGATCCAGCACGTCAGTACCAGAAGAACCTGAGGAGCTTCGAACGGAGTCTGTCTGCCCGTTGGTCAGGACTGGTGCAAGCAGCAGGGCCCACAGCATTATATAGAGCATGGTCACTCTCCAGGATGATTCAAGCTCATGATACCAACCATGAAGTTAGATGCACATAATGCATATGTCAAGGTGGCCCTGATTTCCCACCTCGCTTGTGATCTCTGTGGCTATGCTGCAGAATCTTTTTCGGTAAGGTGAGGCCTCGACGTGGGCAATCCACGACTACGGACGATTCCTTGCATCTGTGTGACCTCAAAAGCGATCTGGGAAATCTGATTCAATAGTGCGGGAGATTTTGGGTGGTTGACACGAGACGCCAAGCAAACCATTATGGCCTGGCACATGGCAAAAAGGAAAAACAGGAAGAAATCATCTGAAAGGTCCATACCCTCCACCGAGGCCCCGGCTTTGGTCATCACGGATGTCAGGCATTCTTCTTTGGCCAAGGGTCTCATGTGGGCTTTTGTGACAATAGTCGTACTGTTTTTTCTCGTCATGAAGAGTTTTTCTTTCCATTGGCAGATCGGTGACGAAAATGTGTATTTCTACATGGCGTGGGCTACCCTGGACCATGGAGCCTTGCCGTACAGGGATTACTTTTTTGCTCATCCACCGCTTCACCTCTTGCCCGGTCTTCCTGTGTTCTGGGTTTTTGGCTTCAGTCCTGTCACAGTCAGAATTGTCCCGGTGGCAGCAACTTTGACGAGTGCTTTTTTTCTTATGAGCATCGCACGAAAAAAAATCGGTTATGTGGCTGCCGGAGCAATCGTTTTTGTCATGCTGACATCCTTTTCCCTTTTGAGGGCTTCTACCCACTGGACAGGAATCAACCTGGCAATGATGTGGATTAGTGTGGGGCTCTTTTTCCTGGTACGCAAGAGGCATGCAGCAGCCGGTGTCCTGTTCGCCCTCGGTGTCTGTACGGGAAATTACGTATTGCCGGGTGCGGTGATGGCTGCCTTGCTCGCTGCGCTGGACTCGAGACGTTCCTTGTTGAGATTTTTCGTGGGTTTCATCGTCCCCTGGTCGCTCATACAAGTGCTTGGATTGTTGGTGGGTGGCGAGGCCTACATAGATAGTGTGTATAGATATCATTTCTTGAAACCGACGAAAAAGGGAATCTCGCGGCAGATGTTTTTCAGGGTGGCAACCGACAATTTTCTGCTTCATCTTGGGGCTGTGTTGGCTCCTGTCCTGGCCTGGCTGGATCCCTGGCTGGCACGACAACTTGGAAAACAGCAGCCACCTGAAAGCAGCAGCAAGGAGCCCGTGCACGAATGGCCTTTGTTGATCATGTGGACTTGGTTTAAAAAAATTCTCTCTGTAGACTCTCCCCATGGTTTGGCTCGAATCGGAGCCCTGTGGGCCCTTGGATACCTTTTGTTCATAGCAGTCATCCCCCGCGTTTTTCCGTTTTACTTTCTTTTGGCCTTCCCTGGCCTGGCCTTGGCAAGCGCTTACAGCGCAGAACGCTTATGGGTCTATGTACGCGAGCTGTTTCGTACCATTGGAAAAAGACCCACGGGCTGGAGCAGGGCCTTGATGGCCATATGCGGTGTAATAGTGTCCATGGTGCTGGCTTTTGCCCTGAGGGTGCCGCTACAACGCTCCTTGCTGCCTCATTACAATCGCTCGAGACCTGTCCCCATGGTATGGAGTGATTCACCTCTGCCTGTAAATGGACTGATGAGGTGGTGTTGCTGGGACGATGTGGCAGAGCCAGGCAAGGCTTACGGGACCATACAGGAAGTGCTGTATCATGAGAGCAGGTATTTCGAAAAGCCGCAGGAACTGGCTCAATGGCTGCGGCAACACAGCTCGCCGAAACAGAGACTGTTTGGGGATTCTTCCACAGCCGGTTTGGTGGCCATCCTGGCAGACCGGCGATTGGCCGGAGATTTCGCTGACACCAACACCATGCGTTTTGTCTCTGGCATTTCACCGGCAAGGGACGTGATTCACAAAATCGATACAAATAATCTTGGATTTGTCCTGGTCAAGGAGAGACGCTTCCGCGACAGGGCCGGTAAGATCCAGACCCGTTATGGAAAGTTTGCAAGTCTGCCGGAATTCAGAAAATGGTTGGCAGAAAAATTTAAAGTTGTCTTCAGGGTCAAGGACAGAACCAAGGGATCTTTTGCAATCCTTGGTAGGACTGCAACTGCGCCTGTTTATTCCTCTAGGTAGGCTGAAAGCAACTGCGCCTGATCAAAAACCTTCGACTGGTGGCAGCCCCAGATGTTGCAAAGAGCCACCACATGACCTTCATCCAGCTCCGGTGTCAGGTAGAGGCCAAAGAGTGATCCGTGGTCCGAACATGAGCAATTGGAGAGTTTGGGAAGCTCCGCCTTGCATTCGGGGCAGAATATTTTCAGCGTAGTGCCGATTTTGAAATCGATCATTCCTTTTCTGGCGTGGTCTCCGTGAAATGGGCTGAGTATGACTTCGCCTTCTTTTTCTCCATCCGACACCCATAAGCTGATACCGGGCTCGCCATCGAACAGAACATCATGGTTTCTGACAAGATTGTGGCCATTGGGGCAGAAGGCCTGAGTGACCTGAATCACAACGTCGTCGACTTCCTGTATGAACGAGTTGGGAGATGGTTTTGGTGCATCCTGCGGCCGTATAAGGCGTTCTCTCTTGATATCGTCTTTTGCCACTTGAGACCTCCTTGGACCTTTGTGGTCACGATGAGTATATCTAGCGTGTATCAAGAACGCAACCCACCCAAGATTTCCCACCTCGCTTGCCGCGGGCCTACGAAAGGTTCTCAGGTACGGCCCTGTCTACGGCTAGCTACCCTTGGCTTCTCGGCAAGCTCGAAGCTACGGGCAGCTACGCCTGCCGCGGGCCTACGAAGATGCTGGTAGCTTCATTCGCATTACTCTAATCTTTGTCGCTCGAGGTGAGTCGCGACCTCAAAAGTACGGCCCTGTCTACGGCTAGCTACCCTTGGCTTCTCGGCAAGCTCGAAGCTACGGGCAGCTACGCCTGCCGCGGGCCTACGAAGATGTCGGTAGCTTCATTCGCATTACTCGGTGATTGTCGTTCTCGGAGAGTCGCGACCCCAAAAATACGGCCCTGCTTGACGACGGTCACCCCCGGCGGGGCTCGCACCTTCCCGTCAATATTATTTGTTGCTCACTTGATAAAACGCGCCCCTGTCCTGCCACACCGATTCAATCTTTTTTTCACCTTCTAGAACGTCGAGATATTTGTTTATCTCGTTGATGTGCATACCAAGGATTTTTGTGAGGTCGTCTGCGGTGCAGGGTCGTCTTGTTATTGTCTCCAGGATTGCCGTCTGTGCATCCTGTCTGTATGCCTGGTTTGATTTTCTTTCAAGGGGGGCTGCGATGATCACCACATTGGGAAGCTGCCAAAAATCGACGATCTCCTGCAAATCTGTTCGGCTGGCCAGGCTGATATTTTCACGCGTGCCGGGACGATCTAGGGTATTGAGCTGAATCTCCTGAGGTTTGATTCGTTCAAATGCATTTTTCAATGCGATCAGATCTTCACGGCTGTCGTTGTATCCCGGAATGATAAATACCTCGAGCCACATCTGTCCTGAATACTCTCTTTGGAAGTCGACAAGGCCCTGTATGTATTTTTCAAGCCCAAGTCCCTTGGCCGGTCGATTTATTTTCTGAAAAGATTTTTCTCTTGCCGCATCGAGTGATGGGAGTATGACATCTACATCCAAAAGCTCCTTGCGAACATTCTCATCGTAGAACAAAGTTCCGTTGGTCAACAATGCAACAGGAATCCTGGGTTTGTTTTGTTTGATGAATCGCAGGACCTGTCCAATCTTCAGGTTGAGTGTGGGCTCACCTGAACCTGAGAAGGTGATGTAGTCAGGATCTGGATTATTGCTGAAATAGTCTTTCAGTTCAGTTATGAGCTTTTCATAGGGTATGTAATTCTTTCTTTCTGTTGTCAGCTTTGTGGTGTGACCCACTTCACAATACACACAGTCGAGGGAGCAGACCTTTTTGGGAACCAGATCAACCCCAAGAGACATTCCCAATCTTCTCGATGGGACAGGACCAAATATGTACTTGTACATTTGTGTTCTCTTTTCTTTGCACGGGATTTTAGCTCGCTTGGTAAGGCCTGTCCAGCCACCAAGGGCCAAAACACTTTTTCTTAGTCAGATCTGCGCCGCAGCATTATAGGTTATTAACAGGTTTCACGAAGAATTCGTATACTCTGCAGTCAACCATCTTGATTTATGAGTTGGGGTTGTTCTAAAAAAGAAAACAGAAGTACAGTGGGTCAGAAAAAGTTGCCGAGAAGTAGGTTCGCATGACAGGGTGATTTGGTAGAATGTTGACTGAGGAGAGAGTGGTACAGTGCCGAAGAGTGTAAAAGCAAATGTCAAACCGGAGCTTCTCGTATGGGCGCGAAAATCAGCCCGCTTGACGCTTGATGACGTTGCGAAAAAATTCAAGTTCCCACCAGAACGTATTGAGGCGTGGGAACGCGGGGATGAGGTTTGCACGGTTCCCCAATTACGGAAACTCTCCGAACTATACAAGCGACCACTGGCTGTATTTTATTTGCCACAGCCTCCAAAGGATTTTGATGCTCTCCGTGATTTCCGGAGACTTCCTACCCAGATCGATTTCGAGGAGAGTCCGGCGATGGCTAGTGAGATCCGCTGGGCACAGCAATTGAGAGAAATTGCGCTGGATGTCTTTGGTTTGGCTGATTTTGAAATGCCTAAATTTGGCCTGCATGCAAAAATTGGGGACGATCCTGCCTCTGTGTCCTTAAGAATTCGACAAGCCATTGACTTGACCGTTGATCAGCAGCGTTCTTGGACGGATCGCTACCATGCGCTGGATGGTTGGCGCACGGCAATTGAAAGTGTAGGAGTTATTTGTGTTCAGTTCACCGGTGTGACTGTCCAAGAAGCGAGAGGGTTTTCGATTGCGGCTGACAGGCTACCATTGATCGCAATAAATGCTGCGGACGCACCGACAGCGAGAATTTTTTCGATGTTGCATGAGTTAGTCCATCTCATGCTTGGTGAATCGGGTAAGTGTGACCTTCATGAGGACAAAACGAATCCAAGCGAAGTGGACCAAGTGGAAGTGTTCTGCAACAGGGTTGCTGGTGAGACGCTTGTACCTGGTGATGATTTGAAAAACACGAATATTGTTCTTGCCCATGGTCAGAGCGAATATTGGACATCGGCTGAACTTCAGGAATTGTCGAAATTGTACAATGTAAGCGAGGAAGTGCTTGTACGACGCTTGCTGGCTCTTGATTTGACGAGTTTTGAGTTCTATGGGCGAATGCGGGATACCTACGTCAAAGGAGTCAAACATAAGAAACCCACGGGTGGGGACTACTACAGGAACAAAAAGACCAAACTTGGAAGGCCAATTATTTTGGGGGTTATGTCCGCGCTTCAACAGGGTCGGATCACGGCCAACGATGCATCGGCTTACCTTGATGTAAAGGTACCCAACCTTCAGCGTCTACTTCGAACTGCAATTGGGTAACCAGCATGGTCCCTGATCAAAAGAAGCCCAGTTATTGTTTTGACACAAGCTCACTGGTTCAGGCATGGACGCGATCGTACCCTTTCGATGTATTCCCTACATTCTGGGACAAGATGGAGGAACTTGTAGAACAGGGTAGGATTGTTGTCCCTGATGAGGTCGAGCGAGAGACGAGTCGACGAGACGATGGGCTACAAAAATGGATAAAGGACAAAGATGGTTTGGTGTGGAAAATCGATGAGGAACTCCAGGAGTCAGTTAAGGAGATCCTGAGCGACTTTCAATTCATGGTAAAAAACCGCCCGGGAAAAAATGCGGCGGATCCATGGGTTGTGGCATTAGCTCGCATCACTAAGAGAATTGTGGTTACTGAGGAAATCGAAGATGACGCTTCCAAGAACCCCAAAATACCGATGGTGTGCAAGCACTATGGGATTGAGTTCAAACGGCTTCTCGATGTGATCCGCATAGAGGGTTGGAAATTCTAGTTAGCTAGTTTTCATCCCGAAACGGCCCTTTTCCGCAATCTCTGCGTCAAACTTCACATTTTCTTGTGCGGCGTACAAAAGTACGCCTCCGCGCAGCTGTTTATTTTCCTTGAGCTTGCGAAAAATTTCTCGTTTCGGCATTGAAAACGACAGCAGTCCCATCCTGAGTTTTGGCATGGGCACTAGCTACTTCTTGTCCATTGT
>JALVPF010000359.1 GCA_027031935.1 Myxococcales bacterium
TGTTTATGAGATTGGTGAGTGTGCAAGATGCGGACAGTTTTTCGGTGTTTTTTGATTAATCATCCTTACAGGAAGTAAGTTGCGTCAATGTCTGATCAAGGGGAATCCGCATCTTTGGAACCAACAGTGATTCCAACCAAGAGCATCAGCTCAACCAGCATAGACGCCGATGCCCTGAAGGTCGTTCGCAGGCTGCAGCGATTTGGTCACACCGCCTATCTAGTTGGTGGCTGTGTCAGGGACTTGATGCTCAAGCGCACTCCCAAGGATTTCGATGTGGTAACATCAGCGCGACCTGCCCAGGTGCGCAAGCTTTTTCGAAACTGCAGACTCATCGGTCGCAGGTTTCGGCTTGCACACATTCATTTCAGGGGAAAAATAATCGAGACAGCCACTTTCAGGGGTCAGGCAGACAACCAGGATGGAAGCTTGCTCATTCGTTCTGACAATGTCTTCGGTACGGAATCCGAAGACGCCAAGCGTCGCGACTTTACTGTCAACGCCCTTTTCTACGACCCGGTGGAAAAGCTCATAATCGACTATGTTGGAGGCCTGGAAGACCTGGTGGAGCGAACCCTTCGGTTTATTGGTTCGCCGGAGGTGAGGGTACAGGAAGATCCAGTCCGTATGCTCAGGGCGGTCAAGTTTGCTGCAAGGCTTGGTTTTACCATCGAGGCTGATACCTGGCAGGCCATCATTGACTTCAGGGAAGAACTGCTGAAGTCCGCACCTCCAAGGATACTGGAAGAGATTCTGAGAATGTTGAGGTCTGGCGCTGCTGAGAAGTCCTTTAGGCTCATGTGGGAATCGGGACTTTTGGGCGTGGTATTGCCAGAGGTGGCCTGTTACCTGTCTCGCTCCATCTTGCGTGATGAGGAACGGGACCCGGGGGCGGGTCTATGGTCATACCTGAAGGCTCTTGATAAAGATGCCCGGGACATGGAGACCAACGCGGTTTTAATGGCAGCCTTGCTTATCCACCCAGTTGAAGATGCAGTCCATGGTCATTGTGCCGATGAGTATGGTCTGAAGACAAAATCTGGTGCCACTGGAGAAATAGCCTTGGAAATGCTTCGTAACATGGTAGCCAGAATTCGACTTCCGAAGAAGGATGTGGAGAGAATACAGCAGCTGCTGGTTAGCCAGCGAAAGCTCCTGGCACTCAGGCGTAACTATCCGCTTCCCCGAAACCTAATGAGGAGAGCCTATTTTCCGGAGGCCTTGGATCTTTTCGAGATAGGGGTCCGGGCAACAAGAAAGGGAAGGAGAGTCCTCAACAGACTAAGGGGGGCATTCCGTCAAAGGGCGTTCAGCCATCGAAAAAATTCGAAGCCTGGCAAAAAGGCCAGGGGAAGAATAAGAAAGAAAACCAGTTCGTCAAGTATCAGGAGAGGTAAAAAGGTGAAGAAAGACCTCAGTTCTGTTCCGAAGAAAAAGCCACCGAGTGAATGAAGTCCAGCGTGTGGTTCCAGAATCTTTCTTTCTGACTCCACATGCTTGGATGCTTGCCCTCTGGAAAAAGAAGGAGTTCTGCCTTTGGAATCTGTTCAGCTATGGCCAGCAACCTGGGGGCCATGGATTCGAGAAAGTCGTCTTTTCTCGACCCTGTGACCAGCACGGGGCAGCTTACTTCGGCGAGTCTCCAGTCCAGCAGGCTTCTGCCCTGTTGGGCCATGTTGCCCAGTACGCGGTTGAGTTCCTGAATTACTATCTGCCAGTCTTCCCCGTGGATTTCGCTTAGAAAGCTGACCAGTTCAGAGTCGGGTTCTCCACTCGTAGACGGAAGTTTCTGCAAGTCAGTGGGGCGGAGGAACTCTGTAAAACTATCGGCTATTACTCCCAGGACATTTTCCGGGTATAGGATAGACGTCCACAGTGCTGCGATGGCGCCGCCATCATTTCCAAGCACCCAAGCACTTGCATGATGCGCAGTCTGCTTGATGACATCTGCGATGGCCTTGGCGTTTTCCTTGTAATAGGCTGGGGAAAATGCTCGTCTGGGAGATCTGCCACAGCCTGGCAGGTCCACGGTGATGACCTGGTGATCCTGGCAGAGTAGCTCCATGACTGGCTGAAATTCTCGACCACTGGAGCCGTCCGCGTGGACCAGCACAAGGGGGATACCCTTGCCCTGTTGCTCGACGAAAACTTCACCTTGGCTGGTTGTCATGTTGGACAATTTTAAACCTCCAAAAGAAAGTTCTAACAAGCACACAAGCGTAAAGCGCCGATGGGCTGACTGAGCATGCTGTCATCCGCCGAACGCCGGCAAAATAACTTCCACCACATCGCCATGTTTCAGGCAGATCTCCGGGATGGATTCTTTTCTTACAAGACGATGATTCAGTTCCACCAGTGCAGCACCATGAGGCTCTTTCATGGATTCCAAGAACTCCAGCAGATTGATATGTTCCTGGGTGGGTACCGGTCGGCCATTGAGTATTACGGTGATCATTGTGGCCGACCTTTCACTCAGGATTTCTTCCTGGCCTTCAGTGCCATGACCACCTCTTCAGGGGTCACTGGCAGCTTTTCGAATCTGACGCCGGTGGCGTCATACAGGGCGTTTAGGAGCGCAGGGATTGTGGGCATGATGGCCCCCTCTCCTACCTCCTTGGCACCGAAAGGCCCATTGGGTTCGTTGGTCTCCACAACCACGCAGCTAGTGGGTGGCATGTCCAGGGCGGTTGGGATCTTGTAGTCGGAAAAGTTCGGGTTGAGAAGCTTGCCCCTCGAGTCGAACTGCACCTGCTCAAAGAGAGCTTCACCAAGACCCATGGATACCGATCCCTGCATCTGACCCTCCACCGATGTCAGGTTTATGGCCTGCCCACAGTCATGAGCGTCTGTAATGGCATCTACCGAAATCTGTCCTGTCTCCAAATCCACCTTCAGCTGTGCAATCTGTGCAGAGCAGCCGTAAGCTGGCGAGGTCCCGACGGCTGCGCCCTTGTATGTACCTCCTAGCTTGGGTGGCTTGTATTTTCCCAAGCCCACGATGGTACCCCGTTCCAGGTAGGCCATGCGGGAAGCCTCCCTGAAGGAAAAAGGACCGTCTTCAGGATTGTCCAGCCACCCTCGGTGTTCTTTTATGTACCTGGTCCTGAGCTCTGCAAAGTCCAGCTCTGCACCGGATTTGCTCACCAAAACGCCATCGGAGAAATCAAGGTCTTTGCCATCGTGATGGAGCAACTCGGCCATCACCTCCAGCACCTGCTGCTTTGCGTCTTCTGCTGCTTGCTTGACCGCGTGACCTGTCATGAGAGTCTGACGAGACGAATATGCTCCCAGGTCTATGCCCAGATCCGTGTCTCCGGACACGACCCTGATCTTGTCCAGTGGCACACCCAGTGACTCTGCACATATCATGGCCATGGCCGTGTCAGAACCCTGGCCGATTTCGGCAGAGGCTGTCTCCAGCAGCGCAGCTCCTCCGTCTTCCTGTAACTTTACCTGTACCGTACAATGGTAGGTGTCGGAGCGATAGATAGGATAACCTGCGCCAGAGACAAAAAACCCACAGGCCATCCCTATGCCCTCTCCCTCTGGGAGTTTTCCCGTTTTGCTCTTCCAGTCCGAACCATCACGCACTGCCTCGATGCATTCTCTCATGCCCAGGCTGGACATGTTCAGGTCATTGCAGGTTACATCCCCGGCTTCCATCATGTTCTGCAGGCGAAGTTGTAGTGGGTCCACTTTCAACTCTTCGGCCATTTCGTCCACGATTCTTTCGAACAAGGCCCTGGCGACAACACCGCCGTGGCCCCTCTGGGCACCGCTTACGGTTTTGTTCGTTACCGAACGGACTCCGTCGTATTTCATGGCTGGCAGTTTGTAGGGACCTCCCAACAAGGAGCCTGCATAGTACACGGTGGCGATTCCGAAAGATGAGTAAGCGCCACCATCCAAAAGCGCCTTGTGTTCCAGATAGAGAAAGTTTCCGTCGTCATCTGCGCCCAGTTCCATCTCGTGAATGAACTTGTGCCTTGCGCGCGAGTGCAGAAAAACCTGTTCACGGGAGAAAGTGATCTTCACCGGCCGACCGGTCTCCCTGGCCAGCAGGCAGGTGAGAAGCTCCATGGTGGAGCAGGCTGCCTTGGGACCGAATCCGCCGCCCACGTATGGCTTTACG
>JALVPF010000360.1 GCA_027031935.1 Myxococcales bacterium
TGTGCCCTTGCTTCCACCCCATGGGCTCTTGCTCACATCCCCGGTGCCGATTCCGGTATACCACTTGGCTCCGCGCAGGATTATCTGAGGTACGTTTGCAAAGGTCTCCACGTTGTTGAGATTTGTGGGCCGATCCCACAAACCATGCTCAACCGTGTGAATATACTTTGCACGAGGCTCACCCACCCGGCCTTCCATGGATGCCATCAAGGCCGTGGACTCTCCGCACACGAACGCACCTGCTCCCCTGTGGATGCAAATATCAAAATCAAAGCCCTTGCCGAATATGTCCTTGCCCAGCAGTCCATAATCGCGCGCAGCATCGATGGCTTTCTCCAGCAGCTCCGTGGCCAGGGGGTACTCGTGGCGGATATAAATATAGCCTTTTTTCGCGCCCACTGCGTATGCAGAGATGAGCATGCCTTCTATGACCACGTGAGGATCCGACTCAATGATGCTTCGATCCATGTATGCGCCAGGATCTCCCTCATCGGCATTACAGACGACATACTTTATGTCTCCCGGGGCCTGCCGGCATGTTCTCCATTTGAGCCCGGTGGGAAACCCTCCGCCACCTCTGCCCCGCAAACCCGAAGCGATTATCTCATCGATGATCTGCTCCGGGCTCATGCTCTCCAAAGCCTTGGCCAGGGCCTTGTATCCCCCCCTGGCAATATACTCATCGATGGATTCCGGGTTTATCTTCCCCCGGTTTCTCAAGGCCAAAAGCCGCTGTTTTTTGAAAAATCCATAATCATCCATGTGAGCTATGGCAGCGCTTTGGTCTTTCGCCGTGTTTGCATTTAGCTGGTTCATAGTACCTGCTCCCTGCCCATTACCAGGGCGTATTCGTCGACCACATTCCCCGACTTGACATGTAGTTCGATGATCTCCTTGACCTTGTCCTGATCCAAATCAACGTACATGACAGGCTCCTGTCCTGCCAACTCCACCGTCATCATGGGCTCTCGGCTACAAAGCCCAGCACATCCCGAAGTTGTGAGCATGACTCCTTCATCACCAAGCTCAGAGAGGCTCCGCTTGGTTTCATCCAGTATCTTTTGCGCTCCAGCAGAGATACCGCATGTACCCATATGCACGGTAAGCCTTGCTCGATGGCCTTGAGCGCTCAGAGAAAGATCATCCTTTGTCTTTTTTGCGATCCTGTCTAGATCTTCTATTTTTATCTTGGACATGAGAGTGCCTCCCATCCTGTCGTTGTCATGACTGTTCTTTTCTTCGTATCTTATTGATGATCTTCTTAACCTTCAGAGAAGAGCTGCGGGCATAGACTTCATCACCTACCGTGACCACGGGCGCAAGTCCGCAACAGCCCAGGCAGCGAACCGATTCCACGCTGAAAAGCATATCCCTTGTGGCCTGTCCCTCCTTGCTCACGCCCAGATCCCGCATGACATTGTCCAGAATACGTGCGCCGCCTTTTACGTGACACGCAGTACCAGTGCAAACACAGATGGGATGTTTACCCCTGGGCTCTAGGCTAAAACCCTTGTAAAAGGTTGCGATGTGAAAAATGTAACTCAGGGGTACGTCCAAGTCCTCCGAAAGCTTTTCTGCCACATCTTTGGGAATGTAGTGATATTGCTCCTGTACGTCCTGCAAGATCTCTATCAGAAAGCTGTTGTCCGCGTTCCAGTTGTCAACAATAGTATCAACATTTATAGATTCGGTTTGCATGGTGCTGGTTCCTCCTTGCTTTGTTCAAGACCAGTGTTGCTCATGCTGCTTGCTTTGTTTCCGCGAGTAAAAATTCCCTTGCCATCGCACAGTCGCAGGCACGCACCCAGGCCGTCTGTTCGCCCACTTCCATCTCCGACCTTTGTACATCTGGCGCACGAGACGCGACCCACTCCTTGGCCCGCTCTATCTCCGCCTCGAACCAACACCTTGCGTCATGTCCATATAGAAGGCTCTTTAACTCAAAGGCCAGGTCTGAAGGTTTGAGGGTATATAGCCATCCCCTGGTGTACGGATAGTCATTTATCAAAGCAGGCTGTGAGACGAGATCACTGTTGGATGAAATAATCCTGCCCGAGACCGGTGTGGGTATGCTTATTGTCCCATGTCCAAGCTGCAGCTCGCAAACCGAGACTCCCTCCTGAAAACTATCGCCGGGGCCAGGGATTCTCACGCCCTCCACTGGCCCCAACAGTGCCTGGGAAAAATCATCGAGGCCAACACGGATATTTCCATCTCGTTCCACGTGTACCCACACATGTCCCCTGTGATAATGCTTCGAAACAGACAGACGAATACCCCCTTTGACAAAGTCCTTATCATCAAATGTGTCCCTGTCCGACTCGATGGAATCTTCCATCATCTGGGCAAAGGAACAGCTTGCGCATTTGAACGAATTGATACACAGCTTGTACGAGACATCACCGGTGAGCATGTATCGGCACTTTCGGGCATCTGCCGGCAACTTGTCGAAGAGTTCCTTCAACTCCCCTCGTCTGTGCTCCATGTTTTGTGGAATTATGGATTTATCCACAGGTCGAATGAGCTGTGGTCCGTCCATGAGCGCCTGGTGCAGAGAACACCTCTCGCACTGGTAGTTGAGAGTGCAAAGCCTGTAGGAAATGACACCCGCGTCAACCCATATGCACTGTCCCGTGGAAATGGGTACCAGTTTTTCTTTTTGTTCATCTGACATGGCACACCTCCCAGCCGTTTCAGATCTTGGAGAAAAATCTCTCCGTAATTTTCTGCCACTCCTTATCACTCAGATTCCTTGAAAAGTTGGGGAGCAACTCGCCACCATCGGACAGCGCCGCACCACCGCTCTGCGTGATTGTTCCAAACAGACTATCTGATTCGGCCAGGAGCCAATGGGCAGACTGGCTGGGCGAGACCAGCTCATGGGATTGCCTGTACTGGTCTTCGGGTTCCAGCATGTACAACCAGCCGCGCTGGTAGCAGTCTTCGTTTATGACCGAAGGGTCATCCTCCAGGAGCTGATTGACGCGAGTTACCTTGCCCGACATGGGAAAGAGCAAAGTGGCCTTGTGTCCATTGTTGCTCACCTCGATGGCCGCCTGTCCTTTTTGGACAATGTCACCGGGCGCTACAGTCAGGCTTGCAGATGCTATCTCCCCAACCACTCTTTGAGCAAAATCATCCATACCAATCCGGGCGTGCTCCCCCAATACCTTCACCCATGTGTGGCCCTTGGAATAGTACCTGTCCTCTTTCAACATGAACTGTGCAAGCTTTTTGGCTCGCTTCTTCTTGCCGGGCGCCAGGGCAAAAATCGGATTTGTTCCATATTCGTCAATGAGGTTCTGGTCCACTTCACATGTGGCGCAATCCAGATTGTTTGGACAGACCTTGTACGACACCAATCCCATGCGCGCGTATCGGCAGAGCCGCTGGGTTCCACCCACCTCCTTTTTCCAACGCTGCTTGGTAAGCTGTTCCATGTGAATGGCGCCAGTGGGACAAAGCTCTGAACATGCACCGCAAGCAATACACGTATCCGGATCCACATAAAAGGGAGTCCCGACCATACGCTGCGTTCCACGACCCTCGAAGCCAATGGCAGAGGCTCCAACTATTTCGTCACACACCCGAACACATAAGCCACAAAGAATGCAGTCGGTGGGCTCTTCTGTCTTGAACCTCGATTTGGTCACTCCCAGGGAAGCGGCCAACTGTTGAACCTTCTTGGCTCCAGGAGACCTGGCCAGCAAAATTTCCGCCAGCATGGCCCTGTTACGATGAACCCTCTTTGTGTCCGTCTTTATCTCCAAACCTTCTTCTGCAGGAAAATTGCAGGATGTCACGAGCTTTGTTCTCTCACCGGAACCTACCTCCACCATGCACATACGACAGGCCCCATAGGGCTCTAATCCGTCCATGTGACACAAGGTCGGGACTTTTATACCTTGAGCCCGTATGGCACTGAGGATCGGTTCTCCCTTTTCTGCTTTTACTTCGCGTCCGTTGATCTTCATGGTAACCGATGCCATTTTTGGTCTCCTTCCGAAAACATTGTTGGTGCAGCCTTTACAACTGCACTAACAGCAACAAGCAGCAACAAGTGGGCCATGTTCCAAGCGAAAGCATAAGCTGCTGAAATATCAGTAAATACGCAGGGATTGTGAAGAC
>JALVPF010000361.1 GCA_027031935.1 Myxococcales bacterium
GCTTAAGGACGGTCACCCCCGGCGGTGCTCGCCTACGCTGCGCGCCGGCGGGGGGCCCCCGACCGTCTGCGCGGACCTACGAAAGGGGCTGCTTGCTTTGTTCGCAATACTCGATGCTTGTTGCTTTCAATCCTATGCAGAGATGGCCTGGTAGATAACAGGCCTGTACTTGGGTGGTGGTATAGGCTTTCGTTCGGCTCGGGCGCTCTCGATCCAAAGCTCCTTGGCCTTTTGAACCTCTTGAAGTGCTTCTTCAGGGGTCTGCCCAAACGCAGAACATGCTGCCAAATCAGGAATATCAGCTATATATCCTTCGTCTTCTTCCGAGTAAAATATGTTTATGTGATAATCCTTCATGTCTATTTCTCCAGCTTCAAGCTGTAACGCTCCACCAGCTTCAAGAACTGTCGTATCTGATACGGTTTTACCTGTCCCTCCACCTCTTGTAGATTGACAAGTTCCGCCACATCAGGGTGCGCAAAAATATGATGACTACCTTCCGTTCGGCTGAGATGAAAGCCAAAACCAATTATCAAGGTCATCATATCAGAAAAACGAATATTTTTCGAACCACTCAAAAGCTTCATGAGGATTTTTTTTCTTGTTCATCACCAAACCTGCGCCTTGTTCATCGTATTTTGTTTATTCTACCTTGCCTGTCATCATGGTCTCGAGTTCGCCGATGGCCTCTTTTATGCCCCAGGGTTTTGCACCGATGAACTTCTTGCGCAGCATGCCGTGGGGATCGATGAGGTAGGACTCGGGAAACAGGCTAGTACCGTATTTGTGTGCAAGCTTGGCGTCCGGGTCCAGGAGGGTGATGAAGTTGGGTCCGTCTGTGCTGATGAATACGGACGCGGCCTCCCAGGCCTTGGGAAAGTCCGAGGATGGAGCCTGCTTGCGAAGCTGTGATGCCATGGCGTCTATGTCCTGGAATTTCTTGTCCACGGAGACCATGAGCAGGTAAAAGGGTTCATTGGCAAACTTCATGGCCATGGTTGCCAAGTGAGGCAGCTCTTCCTTGCACGGCTCGCACCAGGTGGCCCAAAACACCAGCAGTACCCATTTGTCCTTGAACTCAGCCAGCGTGTGAACCCTGTTTGCCCGGTCGGCAAGGGCGAAAGGCGGGGCCTTGCCATCCATGGGCTGTGGGTCCAGGAGGTCCGGAGGAGTGACTGTCTGCCACTGCCTGTGATTGCTTGCCTCCAGGACTACAGCCAGCAGCAGGCCCAAGCCCGCAAGCAATATCATCACATGGGCCCATCGGAGCATTATCAGGAGTCCCCCGTGTTTCTGGGTTTCCTAGTGAGAAATCTCGTACTCAGAGCCCAAAGCCTGTCATAAACCTCCCTGGAGGTGCGTTGTACGAACAGCATGGGATACATGAGCCCGGGGTTTGTGTGTATGACCTTGCCCTTTTCCACTGCCCTGATGATCTCTTCGGCCTGCTTTTGCGGGCTTAGGCTCAAGCGCTCGAAGAGCCTGGGTACCATGGAGCCGGGCTCTTGGCTCAGGTCCTGTGCTGCCCGGGACAACAGCGGCGTATCCACCGCGCCCGGGCAGATGACCGTGACCTTTATCCCGTATGGTGCCAGGTCTGCAGCCATTGACTCGCTCAGGCCTACCACCGCGAATTTGGATGCACAGTATGGCGCCACGGTGGGCACGGGCAGCAGCCCCGCCATGGATGCCATGTTGATTATATGTCCGGAGTTATGTTCTATCATGGTGGGCATGAAGGCCTGTATGCCGTGTATGACTCCCATGAGGTTGATGTCTAAGTGCGCTCGCCAGTCGTCCATGGTCAGCTCGGCGGCCGGTTTGGGTCGGCAGATGCCGGCACTGTTCATGAGTATGTCCACTCGGTTCTCTGTGCTTAGTATGCTTTCTGCCAGGCGGGTTACCGACTCGAAGTAGGTCACGTCCACCTCGTGGCTGGAGACAGAGCCGTGGATATTTCCTGCTGCCTGGTGCACTCCAGGGTTGATGTCGGCCAGGTGAACCCGGGCGCCCCGTTGGAAAAAGGCCCTGGCTGTCGCCAGGCCTATGCCGCTGGCAGCGCCTGTGATGACCACTACCTTGTTCTTGAAGCCAGCTCTCACTTGGATACTCCTGTTGGGGGTGTCGGCACGGGTTTGTGCAGCGACGAAGGTCTGTTGGTTTCTTTCTTTTTCCTCGAATCGTAGATCATGCTCATGGGTACCTGGTCTAGATACAGGCCCTTGATGATGGTGCGATCTCCTGTCCTGTTCCATACCTGGTACTCGGTGTCTACAAACTCCCTGTGGTATTGGTACACCGTGTAGTCCGCGTAGTCCGGGCTCCATGCGGGTCTTATGTCAGGCCGAAGCAGCCCGTCGCGCCTGTAGGCATGAAAGCTCTCTCCTGTGACCTCGTGAAAATACACCCTGGCGCCGGACGGGAGGTTTTCGTTTATCCATGGCAGCAGCCCCACCACGTTGTTGGACCAGTACTGTCTCTGCATGCCCAGGTCTGCCGCGCCGCTTATGCCGCCCGCCAGGGAGTTGTAAAAAGACGATCCATAGGGGCCTATCCATATGAGGCCTGCAAGCCCTGGTGCCAGGACCAGGGCGGCGAGGGCCGAGTAGCGCCACGCGCTCCAGCGTGGGCTTGTCTTGGGCAGCAGCAAGATCATCCTCTCCATGGCCACTGCCGCCAGAACTGCTGCAAATGGCATGGCGTGCATCCAGTGCTTGATGCCCCCGAATATGGGCACTGATGGAATGGCGATCACCAGGAACGGAATGAGGGTGTTGAGCCACAGCAGCCACGCGTCCCAGGGATCCAGGCCCATGAGCGATTCGCTAGCCTTGTTTGTCTTGTCTGTAGGTGCCACCAGGCCTGCGAGCCTTCCCATGGCGCGCACCGGTGTAGCGATCCACCTGCCCAAAAGCCCCCATGTCACCCGACCCATGCCCAGGGAAGCCAAAATCAAAAAGGGCAGGGGCAGGGTCAGGGCTGTTACTGCAAAGGGGTAAAGCCAGGGGAAGGGCGGGTCTGTGAGCAGTTTTCCGAAATATTCCCAGTAGTAGTTTATGTGATGGAGGTGAAAGCTGAAATACCAGCTTAGTCTGTCTATGGGGTGGTGCCACAGTATGGGCCAGTGGGCGTAGAAGATGGCCGGTCCCAGGATGAGCATGGAGAAAAAGGCCAGGGGAATGCGTGGTAGTCCAAGCCCCGAGCGGCTGATGGAGAAGTCCCTGGCTGATACGATCAGCCAGTGTAGCAGCAGCACGATGGGGATGAAAAACGAGTTGTGTTTTACCGCAAGCGCAAGGCCCCAGACGATACCCGTGGCCACACCCCAGGACGCAGAGCGCTGGGCCTTTCTCCACGCTAGTATGGTTGCGAGCCAGACCGCCACGGCGGGCATGTCAAAGCACGCAAGCTGTGCATGGTAGAAGTGCCTGGGTGTCAGGAGAAAGAGCAGCGCGGCCAGCAGACCCACTCTCCTCGACGCTACGGCGGTTCCAAGCAGGAATGTCAGCATTATGGCCAGGGCGGAAAACAGCTGTGCCGGAAGCCTCATGGCCATGGCAAAGATTCCGGTATCATGGTGGGGCCAGGTGGTGGGCACACGTGGCTCGTCAGCTGCGAGCGCAAGAAAGCTCAGTGCCATGAGGTTTTTTACCAGTACCGGATGCTCCCTGTTGTTTTCGTAATATCGCCAGATGACCTTGTCGTCGAAGGCCTTGGCCGGATCCTTGGCGAGCACCTTGAACCAGCCAGCGTAGCTCTCTGCAGCAGAGAAATAAAAGCCTTCGTCCCTGGCGTATCCCACCCGAGGTGCGTGGGTGAAGATCATGACGAAGGCCACTATGCCAATGCCTGCGGCCATGAGCATGGTCAGGTGTTTTTGCGTCCAGGCTTTCATCTATACACCTGTGCCTGGAAACAGAAGTGTCTCATGCCTATATTGTCCGCGTGCACCTTGAACGTGACTTTGTGGGGGCCCGGACCCAGGGCGGAGATATCCATGGGGTGCGGAAAATATCCGGTCTCGTTGGCCTGTATGATGGTGCCGAACGCTCGTGAGTCTATCTCCACGTCAAGGTGTACTGGTGCACCGTTTGGGGTGCGGGCTGCTGGCGGTGTGAGGCCTGTGT
>JALVPF010000362.1 GCA_027031935.1 Myxococcales bacterium
GTGTACACCCTCGGCAAGCTCTGACTGCCAGGCGTTTTTGACCGTCATCAGGGGAGGTGGTGCTGACCTGGGAACCACCGTGGAGGTGGGCAAGAGGGTCAGGATTGGAAGGGATCCCAAGTGCGAGTTGTGCCTCAACGACGCAGGAGTCTCCTGGAGACATGCGGAGATAAAATTCACCTCGGACGGTTCCTATGAGATACGGGACGTGGGTTCCACCAACGGCACCAGGATTGACGGCAGAAGCCTGCAAACGCCGGAGATTCTGGAGGACGGCAAGAAGATATTCCTTGGTGAGACCGTGGTTCGTTTCCAGCTCGCCGACGAGATGGAAGCGGAATTTCAAAAAGAGGTTGCGGAAATAGTCAGCACCGACTCCCTGACGGGCCTGGAATCCAAGCGCCGCTTTGATGATGCCATGGATGCTGCCGTGGCCCTGGCCAAAAACAATGGCTTGGTGCTTACGGTCATGATGATGGACATGGACGGCATAAAGGAGATAAACGACACCCACGGTCACCTGTATGGTGCCCACAGTATCGCTGAAGCCGGCAGGATAATAGGCAAGGTGCTTGGCTCGTCGGGCCATGTGTGCAGGTGGGGCGGAGACGAGTTCAGCGCCTTTGTGCCGGGCATGGACCGGGACGAGGCCTTCATAGTGGCAGAGGCCATCAGAGAAGCCATCGACAAGGCTGATTTGAAAAAAAACGGTATAGATCTTCACCCCACCATCTCCATAGGCATAGCGTGTTTTCCCCATGACGCAGAAAAGGTCGTGGACCTGATCGCAGCTGCTGATACTGCATTGTATAGAGCCAAGGCCCTGGGAAAAAACCGCGTCTCCGATTGAGCAGGCTTTTGCCTCCTGAGCTAAAGAATCCCAAATGAGTGCCGATGACAGCACGGGTTGAGGGTGTGTTGCGTACTGTGTTGTGCTTGTACAAAAGGGGTCTAAATTGCCTGAATCACAATCGGTCGAGCCTCTGGCGGTCAAGCCTCTGGTCTTGATAGTGGACGATATCAGCGAGAATCTGCAGGTGCTGGGCAACTTGCTACGGGACCTGGACTGCCGGATCGCCTTTGCCACCGGCGGCAAACAGGCACTGGGCATGTTGGACGAGCTGACTCCGGACCTCATCCTGCTGGACATACTGATGCCGGACATGAATGGCCTGGACGTTTGCAAACAGCTCAAGGCATCCGAATCCACAAAGAGTATTCCGGTGATTTTTCTCACTGCAAAAGACGACCAGCAAGACGTGGTGCAGGGCCTGACGGCCGGAGCAGTGGATTATGTCACAAAGCCGTTCAACGCCGATGAGCTGCGCGCCAGGGTCTCGACGCACCTGGAACTGAAATTGTTCAGAGACAAGCAGGCAAGGCTCATCGAAGAACTTCGCCAGGCCCTCGATGAGGTAAAGAACCTCTCTGGTCTGTTGCCCATCTGCAGTTACTGCAAGAAGATTCGTGATGATGATGGCTATTGGCAAAAGGTGGAGCAATACCTATCTGCCCACTCCAAGGCGCAGTTCAGCCACAGTATTTGTCCTGAATGCCTGGAAAAACATTTTCCGCCAGAAGAAGAAGATTAGCTCGAGCCCTGATTTTCCACCTCGCTTGTGATCTCTCGTAGGCCCGCGCAAGGCAAGCTGCCCGTAGCTTCGAGCTTGTCGAGAAGCCAAGGGTAGCGAGCCGTTAAGCAGGGCCGTACATGAGGATCTTCGTAGGCCCGCGGCAGGCGAAGCTGTGCGGAACTGCGAGCCCCGTCGAGCAGTGGAGGGCAGCGAGCCGTAGACAGGGCCGTAGCCTTGATTTCCCACCTCGTTTGTGATCAAGCGTTTGTCTTTATCCTCTGGACCAATACAGGAAATTCCTTCAATGAGGTGGACAGACCGATCAGGTCCAGGCCTTGAGCCTTTGTCTCCAACTGCTTGCTCCACATGACCAGGTGTGTGGCTCTGTGTCGCTCGCCTATGGCGAGGATCTTTTTTGCAAAATCCTGTATCTCGTCCAGCACCGGAACCTTGACGAGCCTTTGCCATGTGGGCTGCTGCTGAGCCAGTGATTTCAGCAGTGCCTGCACGTTGACTATCTTTGAGTGCGCGGGAGCGGCTCCTTGTGAATCAACCGCAGGCCTTGATTCTTGCGAACCTGGCTTTGGGGTGAGCTGTTTGTACGGAATGTGAGCCTCGAGAGACTTCATGAGTTCGCGTCGCGAAATGGGCTTGGGTATGAATCCTGCGTAGCCCATGGCCAGAAGTTCTGTTTTGCTGTTTTTGTTTACCGAGGCTGACATGGCGATGACAGGAATCTTCCTGGTCTTCGTTTGCGCCCGTATGGCCTTGAGGGCCTGGTCGCCGGTCATCACGGGCATCTTCCTGTCCATGAACACCATGGCAGGGCCGTGTTGTTGCGCTGCTTCGACACCTTGCCTGCCGTCCGAAGCCTCCATGACGCTCATTCCGTATTTTTCGAGCCATGTTCTGACGAGTTTCCTGTTTGTAGCATTGTCATCCACCACCAGGATACTTGCTGGTTCGAATTCCACATCCATTTCCTGTTCGCTTGCAGGATCGAGCTTTGCGGCTTCTGCCACGGGTACCGATGGGATACTGACCTTGAAAGTGCTTCCCCGTCCCACCGTGCTTCCAACCCTTATGGTGCCGTGCATTAGCTCCACCAGTCGCCTGGTGATGGCAAGCCCCAGGCCTGAGCCGCCGAACTTGTTCGAGTCCTGACCTTTTCTTTGTTCGAATGCCTCGAAGATGGACAGGAGTTCATCACCTGGTATGCCAATGCCCGTATCGCGGACCACCAGCTTGATGTCCACGGCGTCGGTGTTTGCGGCTGGAACTGCTCCGACGGAAAGCTCCACCACACCCTTGTCGGTGAATTTTATGGCATTGGCGAGTAGGTTGATGAGTATTTGCCTGATGCGGTTTGCATCTATGACAACAGCTGCAGGAAGGGCTGGGTCGACGATCAGCGGAAGTTCCAGACCCTTGGCGCTGGCGCGTTTTGAGAACATGTTGCTTATCTCTCGTACCAGGGAGCGCAAGTCCGTGGGCACAGGTTGAAGGGAAAGTTTTCCTGCCTCTATGCGCGACAGGTCGAGGATGTCGTTGATGAGACCAAGGAGGGCCTTGCCCCCGTTTCTTATGGCGGCCAGGTGCTGGAGTTGAAGTTCATCGCTTATTTCGTTTTCGAGTATTTCTGCAAAGCCCAGCACCGCGTTCATGGGGGTGCGGATTTCATGGCTCATGGCTGCGAGAAAATCGCTCTTGGCGCGGCTTGCAGCCTCGGCTTCGTCCTTGGCCTTGCGAAGGGCCTCTTCTGCTTCTTTTTTCCAGGTGATGTCGGTTATGACCGCAAATCCGCCAGCCAGTCTTCCCCTCTTGTCGAGCACCGGCCAGGCCGATAGCGCGGTCTGAACCCTTTTGCCCCCGGTGCCAATCCAGGTGAGTTCGAATGGGTTGCTTTTGCTCTTTTTCCAGTGCTCCATGCTGGCTGCCAGGGTCTTTTGGCTTTGGGCATCCAACAGCTCATAACTGTCTTTGCCCTGTATGGCGTCCTTGGTAGTGCCCAGCATTTGTGCGAACCTGTTGCTGCAGAATCCGATCCTGCCAAATGCGTCAAACAGCACAAGGCCATCGAGCATGGTGTCGACGAGTTTTCTGTATTGATCCTTCTGTCGCTCCAGTTCGTACTCCAGGTCCTGTGCGTGTCGTTGTTCCTCCTCCAGTTCCAGGGACGTCTCGTCGAGTTGCCTGGCCAGACGGCTGCTTTTGGCTTCCAGGGATGTCTTCTCCCTGCTCAGATTGGTCCAAACCATCTGTTGCTGGGTGATGTCCTCGACCATGCCTTCGATGCCATCGATGGGCTTGGGGGATGTGAATATCCTGAGAAACAATTGATCGCCGTCTTTGGTGTGTGCCTTGGTCTCGAAGCTGTCCAGTGCATCAGCCCTGGCGATGGATTGTTCGAGCATGACCCTTCGTTCGTAGTCGGCACACAGGGCACTGGGCGCGAAGTTGTCCGAGGACATGGCTTGGGGCACGTCTTTGAAACCCAGTATTTCTGCAAGTGCCAGGTTCATGGTGAGGAATTTTCCCCGTGAGTCAGTGGTGAAATAACCCACCAGAGCGTTTTCGAAGGGATTGCGATGTGGGGAGGGGATCGAGGATATGGCTGGGGCGGAGTCGGTGGACTTGTTTTTCAGACGCAGGAATATGAGGATGGCAAGTACGATGCACATGCCGATTCCCATACCGAGGGCCAGACCGGGAATGAATTCAGAGGTCATGGCCTGTTGCTCTTGGGAATGCATGTATTGGTGCTCTCCCCTGCTCCCGGGTGAAATCTCCTTGGCGAACGTTCTGCCAAGAAGTAACATCGGCACGATTCCGGGTTTCCTGAGGGGGACGGAGGTGGATTTTGAGGGGCCCTTTTGAGGGACGGAGGTAGGCCAAGTCTTGAATATCAAAAGTGTAATACCATGAAGCGGTTCAGAGCCATGCCCGAGGGAATAAGGGGCTACAGGACCCCCCGGTGCCCCAGGTGCTGGATGGAGCAAAAGGAGTGTATTTGCTCCTCCATCCCGGATGTATGGACTAGCACCAGGGTCATCGTCATCATGCCCTGGAAGGAGTCGGGACGATCTTCTAATACGGGTCGTCTGGTGAGCCTGGCCCTGGGCAACTCGGAGGTCAGGCTCAGGGGCAAACCAGGCCATCCTCTCGACCTGGAAGACCTGGCGCCCGTGGCTTCAACGGGCCTGCTGCTCTACCCGGGAGAAAACTCCAGGCTCCTGGAGCCCTCCATGCTGACCGGTGATGGACCTGTGAGCCTGGTGGTCCCTGACGGCACCTGGAGGCAGGCCAGCAGGATCACCAGGGGGGAGCCTGCCCTGAGGGGCTTTACCCAGGTGCACCTGCCCCAGGGACCCGAGTCCATCTATACCCTGAGAAAACAGCGTGGGCCCGGCAGGCTGTGCACCTTCGAAGCCGTGGCCATGGCCCTGGACATAATAGAAGGCCCTGGTATCGCAGACAAACTCATGCCAGCTCTGCAGGCCATGATCACCGGCACCATGCGCTCCAGGGGTAAGTCGCGGTAAAGAAAATATTTTTCCACACTTGCAGCAATTGCTTAAATATGCTGATCTCTGTGCGGTTTTCGGGGAGGCATAGAGTGGGAGGCAGGTTTTGACTGGTACAATCGGTATAGACGTGGGTGCGGTAAGTGTAAGCGTAGCTCAGATAGACGAGCATGGACACATACTCAAACACACGAGCCTGGCCCATGATGGGAACATCCCCGCCACTCTGGGTCAATGTCTTGCGGGCTTTGACATATACCCGGGCAGGGTGGCTTGCACCAACTCCAGCCCCAAAAAGCTGGAGGTCAGCAGGCGGGTGGACAACCTGGTGGCAGCCATACGCGCCGCCAGAAAACTTCATCCCGGCCTGGGAGCCTTGCTGCTGGTGGGAGGTGAGAGGTTCAGCCTGTCGGTGTTCGGACCCGACGGCACCTACCGCGAGAGTCGTTTCAACTCCCTGTGCGCGGCCGGCACCGGGAGCTTTTTGGACCAGCAGGCCAGGCGGCTGGGCATGGGCCACAGCTCGGTGCTGGGACAGACCGCAGAGAGGTCGGGAGGCGAGCACCCGCGCATAGCCACCCGGTGTGCCGTGTTTGCAAAGACTGATCTCATACACGCCCAGCAGGAAGGCTATGGTGTAGAGGCCATCTGTGACGGTCTGTGCCACGGCCTTGCGGCAAACGTCTACGACACGCTGTTTGCCGACCAGGCCATCAATCCTCCCATTGTCTTTGCAGGTGGAGTGGCCCTGAACAAGGCCGTGGTAAGGCATATGAGCGCGCTCGCTGGTGTGGACATGGTGGTGGACGAGTACTCGCAGGTCTATTGCGCATACGGAGCCGCCCTGGACCTGCTGCAGACCATGCAGGACAAGGAGCCGGCCTCTTTTTTGAAGATACAGCCGGACCCCCTTGCTGCAGACGAGCTGCTCCGTGGCCTGCTGGAATCGGGTTCGGAGGAGAACAAGGCATATTTTCCACCCCTGGAATCTTCCCTGGGCCTGTATCCGGATTTTTCCTCCGGTGAATCCTACGAGTATAAACCCCGGAAAGTGGACATACCTGCCGGGGTGGAGGTGGACGTGTACGCAAGGCCCCATGCAATTGAGCCCAAGAGGGTTTGGCTGGGCGTGGACATAGGCTCCACTTCCACCAAGGCGGTGCTCCTGGGTCTTGATGATGATCACGGGGCCTCGGGTGACGACGGGGTGGACGTGGTGGCTGGCTTTTACACACGCACCGCTGGCAGGCCTCTGCTGGCCGTACAGGCCATACTGGAGACCATACGGGACTGGGAGTCGCGCTACGGGGTAAAGACGGACATCCTGGGAGTGGGGACCACGGGATCCGGACGAAAGTTCATAGGCGCGCTCTTGGGCGCGGACATGGTGCTGGACGAGATCACAGCTCATGCAAAGGCCGCAGTGGCCCTGGACCCGCAGGTGGACACCATCATAGAGATCGGAGGACAGGACGCCAAGTTCACCATCCTCAACGAAGGCACGGTCACGCAGTCCATCATGAACCACGTGTGCGCTGCGGGCACCGGAAGCTTCATAGAGGAGCAGGCCCAGCGGCTGGGTTGCAAGCTTTCGGACATGGCGAAGCGCACCGAGGGCCAGCGTGCACCCTTGGCATCGGACAGGTGTACGGTTTTCATGGAGCGTGACATAAACCATTTTCTGTCCGACGGATACGCTGTGGACGAGGTGCTGTGCTCGGTGTTGCATGCTGTGCGTGACAACTATCTGCAGAAGGTGGCCCGGCAGGGCAGCATTGGCGAGAGGGTCTGCTTCCAGGGCGCCACCGCCAAGAACCGCTCCCTGGTGGCAGCGTTCGAGCAGAAGCTGGGCCGGCGAATAAGTGTGTCCAGATATTGCCACCTGACAGGCGCCCTGGGCGTGGCCCTGGAGCTACGCTCACAGGCGCAAAAGGCCCTGGCTGGCGAGGCGGGTGCGCAACTTTCCAGGACTCGTTTCCGGGGCCTGGACCTGTATGAAGAACACATCCCCGTACGATCCGAAATCTGCGAGCTGTGCAACAACCACTGCAAGCTGCGCATGGCCACGGTGCGCGGAGAGACGGTGGGCTTTGGATACCTGTGTGGCCGCGATCCGGACGAGGATAGGTACGTTACCGCCAACGCCTCCGGCTTCGACCTGCTCAAGGCGAGAAAACGCCATTTTCGGATCAAAAGCACGGAGCCCAGGCGGAAGGTCATCATTGGGCTTCCCGCGGGGCTCCACATGGCAGACGACCTGCCTCTGTGGAAGAAGTTTTTCGACGAGCTGGGCGTAAGGACCGTCACCAGCTCCAATCTCAAGGACCCGGTGTCCAGGGGAAAGACCCTGGCCACGGCGGAGTTCTGCGCGCCCATGTCCGCCTGGCATGCCCACGTGGCGAGCCTGGTGGATCGTGCGGACTATATCTTTACGCCCTTTTACCTCGAAGCCGAGCATGAGAAAAACCAGCGCAGGCTGTATTGTTACTACACGCAGTTTGCCCCTACACTGAGCGCCGGGATGAAGATCGAAAACATCTCGGGAAAGTGTCTCAGCCCACTGCTGCACGTGGGAGACAAGAAGTTTTCTTCCTTTGGCGAGCTGCGCGATTCCCTGGCCGTGGCTCTGGGCAAGGACCTGAGCAAATCAGAGGTTGTGCGCGCATACCAGGCGGCTGAAGCCTGGATGCAGGAGCGTCGCACAGCCCTGCTGGACTTGATGCAAGAGCAGCTACGGGATACAGACGATTTGTCCGTCGTGCTCCTGGGCAGGCCCTATACGGTCTTGTCAGAGCACATGAACGCCAACATTCCTGACATCTTCGCCAAGCACGGTATCAAGACCTTCTACCAGGACATGGTCGAGCCGAGCCATGATGAGGAGATCGAGGATCTGCTCAAGGAGATCAAGTGGATCAATGTACAGAAGATCTTCGCCGCTGCCCAGACCGTGGCCAGGACACCGGGCCTGTATCCGGTGCTCATTACAGCCTTCAAATGCGGGCCGGATTCCTGCACCCTGGAGTATTTCCGAAGGCTGAACAACACCCATGGCAAACCCTATCTCATCCTGCAACTCGATGAGCACGATTCGCAGGTGGGTTACGAGACCCGCGTGGAGGCAGCCATAAGAGCCTTTAGAAACCACTTCGAAGGAGCCCGGCACTCCAGTACGAGAAAGACTCTGCCCGTGGTCCCGCGACAGCAAAAGGACCTGGAGGGCATGTCCCTGCTGGTGCCTCCCTGGGATACCTACGCTTCACCCCTTTTCGTCGAGGGCATGAGGGAGTACGGCATAGACGCGCACCTGATAAAGGAAGACAGTACCCTGATACAGCAGAGCCTGGGGCACAACACGGGCCAGTGCATTCCGCTGAACATCATCGTGCACGAGTTCGCAGAGTCGGTAAAGCGCATGGACCTGGACCCTGCCAAGAGCGCCCTGTGGATGCCCAATTCGTCCATAAGCTGCAACATCTCCTTTTTTCCCCAGTACTCAAAGAGCCTCCTGGAGACCATGGGGGGCGGGTTTGAAAAGGCCGCCGTTTACGCAGGCGAGACCACTGCCATAGAGATGTCTCCACGCGCCTCTCTGAACGTGTATTTCGCCTATCTCTTTGGCGGTATGTTGAGGAGGCTTGCGTGCAAGACCCGGCCATACGAGCTGGACAAGGGACAGACCGACCGCGTTACACAGGAGGCCATGGAGGTTTTCAAGAAGTCCATGGCCGGCGACATACCCAAGCTCAAGGCGGCCAAGCAGGTCGTGGACATGTTCCTTGCAATAGGGGTCAAACGCGAACCCAGGCCAAAGGTCGCCTTGTTCGGAGACCTCTACGTGCGGGACAACGATGTGCTGAACCAGGACCTCATCCGGGTAATCGAAGACCACGGTGGCGAGGTCATCACCACCCCGTACACCGAGTACGTGCGCATCATCGCAAAACCCTATGTAAAGAAGTGGCTCAGGGAGGGCCTGTACAAGGACGCCTTCATCTCTACGTCTTTCATCCTGGGCCTAGAGTTGCTCGAACGACCCTTCAGGAAGGAGTTCGCAAGGGTCCTGGGCACCACTCCAGTGGTAAAACCCCAGGGCGCCATGGACGACATACTCTCCAGGTTCCGCTTGAGAAATCATCATACGGGCGAAAGCTTTGACAACATCCTGAAAATCTTCCACCTCATAGAGCGTTATCCTGACCTGTCGCTGTTCGTGCAGACCAACCCGGCCTTCTGCTGCCCGTCGCTGGTCACGGAGGCCATGGCAGGTGAGATAGAGCGCCAGACCGGCATCCCCATAGTCACCGTGACCTATGACGGCACGGGCTCTGCCAAAAACGACGTGGTCATACCCTACCTGGAGCTGATGAACTCAGACGCCTCCCCGCAGGAACCCGTATCCGGCAAGCTCGTTAGCATGGGGCGGTGAGCAATGTGAGAATTCAGGAATAAGGTGTGCGGGCAAGTTGTTGTTTTGTCATTCAGGAGACTTGGTGATTTTTACATGGCGATTGGAGAGCTACCCATGACGAGGATATTACTGTTGGGACTATTGGTGTTTTCCTGCATGTTCGGCATGCTTCCCGTAAGCTTTGCCCAGGAACCTGCCAAAGCAAAAGAAGCAGATGACAAAGGCCTGAATGACAAAGACCCAAATGACAACAACCCGGAAAACAAGGATCCAGCGCAGGCAAAAGAAAACCATGAGGCAAAGACTGCTGGCAAGGCCAAGGATGACAAGGACATTCCCGTGGTGGTGGTCACTGCCAGGCGCAACCTGCAGGACCTGTTCCAGGTCGATAGAAGCATACAGACTCTTGGCGCAGATGATATCCTCGAACTCCAGAGCCAGTCCCTTCCCGATGCCCTGGAAGAGAGCACCGGAGTGTTTGTCCAGCGCACCAACCGGGGCGCCGGCTCTCCCATCATGCGGGGCCTGGTGGGACCGCAGAACCTCATCCTCATAGATGGCATACGCTTCAACAACTCCACCTTCCGCACAGGTCCCAACCAGTATCTGGCCCTCATAGAGCCCACGTCCATTGAGCGCATGGAGGTGCTGTTGGGGCCTGGCTCCGTGCTGTATGGATCGGACGCGGTGGGCGGAGTGCTGCAGGCTTTTCCCCGTGCCTGGTCCGATGATAAACAGGGCCTGGGTGCCAGGCTGGGAGGCAGGTTTTTTACACCCGACCTGTCATCTGCCGTGTGGGCGGATCTAAGCTGGCAGAATCCCAGGCTCGCGTTCATGGCAGGCGGAGCCTTCAGGAATTTCGGCACCCTGACTGCCGGCGATGGTGTGACCCAGCCCTTGAGCGACTATCAGCAGGGCGCGTGGCGGGCCAGGGCCAGGTACCGCATGAGCGACGACATGGAGCTTGCAGTTACCTACCTGGGTGCGAGGGTCAGAGATGCCGGTCGCACGGACAGGCTCTACGAGGGAAGATTTCGCTTCTACGACAATGACGATGATTTTTTGTACCTTGACTGGAGGTACAGACCAAAGGGAGTTTTCAAGTCCATCAGGCTTGCGGCATCCTTCCACAGGATGAACGAGCTGGTGGACCGCTACAGGTGTTCAGTGGGTGACCAGCCCACCTGGGATGAGATGCAGCCTTGCCTGAAGCAACCGAGGGTAGGGTATGATTCTATCCCGTCAGACCCCCTCACAAGGCAGGACCTGGTGCACGACGCTGTGCTCACTCCAGGGCTTTTGGCCACAGCGAACCTGGGATTTTTCGACAACAGGCTACGCGTGTCTGCGGGCATGGAGGCCTATGCTGATTTCATATCTTCCGACAAGCAAAAGCGCACTTTTGACAGCGACAACCCCTGGGTGTGGAAGCAGCAGGAAAGGGGTAATTATTCCCAAGGCTCACGCTACCTGTCCACCGGAGCCTTTGTGCTGGCGGAAGGGGAACTGTACTCGTGGGACGGAGGAGTGCAGGCCCTGTCCATGAACCTGGGCGGCAGGATATCGAACTTTTCCGCCAGCGCACCTGATGTGCCGGGCCTTGGGGACGTGGACTATTCCCACACGGGCTTCGTGGGGACCGCAGGTTTGAAATACCTCATGGACGATACCTTCATGGCTTATGCGAACTTCTCCCAGGGCTTTCGCGCACCCAACCTGCAGGAGACCACGGTGCTGGGTGACACGGGCTCCAAGTTCGAGATTCCCAACGCAGACCTGGCGCCGGAGCGCAGCAATACCCTGGAGCTGGGCACCAGGACTCATCTGGACAAGGTCAGGTTTTTCCTGTCTGCGTTTTTCAGCTTCATGGACGATTTCATAGACGAACGGGATGTGCCTGAGTCCGAGTGGAGGCAGTTGGGCCTGGATCCCGAAGCAGTGGGGGACAAGCCAGTGGTGCAGAGGGTCAACTCTTCCAAGGCTCTGTACTGGGGCATGGAGGGCTCGTTGAGACTGGGCCCCTGGTTTGGCATAGAGCCATGGCTTCGTGCATCCTGGGTCAGGGCAGAGGTGCACCCGGATTCGGGCGAGGTCTACCCGGCGCGCAGGGTGCCTCCTGCCATGGGCGCCGCCGGTGTCAGGTATGAAAACAGGGAGTACGGATTTTTCGTTGAGTTTTTCACCAGGTTTGCAGGGACACAGTGGAGGCTGCATCCTTCCGATGAAAAGGATCTTCGCATCTGCCAGGATCCCGCTAACCTGGGTGACACCTATGCGGACTCGGGCCAGGCCTGTCCCGGAACCCCTGCCTGGTTTACCCTGAACCTGCGCGGCGGGTACCGCTACAGCGAGCAGGTGCGTGTGGATGTCTCGGCCCTGAACCTCACCAACGAGCTGTATCGCTATCACGGCTCTGGGGTGGATGCTCCGGGGATTGGGGTTGCGGTTTCCGTGGAGGCCAGGTACTGATTTTGTCAGATGTCGGTATTGTCCACGTCCATTACAGCAGAATTTTCACTATTGGAATCTCCGCCATCTGAACTGTCT
>JALVPF010000363.1 GCA_027031935.1 Myxococcales bacterium
CTCGCTAGATCATATACTATGCGGTCTTGCTGACAGCGCGGTATGCTCGGTATGAAAGGACCTTGACGTAACTGCAGTCTGTCATTACAATTATGTATCAAGGGTGAGGGGCGTCGGTCATGCTTTAGTATCAACAAAGGTGACCATATGGCGTTTGAGGTTGTTGGTGTTGGGCATGCTGCGGTAGATCATATTGGACTTGTACCTCGTTATCCTGAAATCGACACCAAGGTTGAATTGGAGCAGTTTAGCATACAGGGTGGGGGACCTGTTGCCACCGCCTTGGTGGTGCTTGCGTCCTTTGGTGTGGATGCATCTTTTATAGGAAAAGTATCCGATGATGATTTTGGCATGTTCATAAGGCAGGGATTTCGCGAGGCTGGAGTGGATACCTCTGCGCTGGTGGTTGAACGTGGATGCGTATCTCCCTTGAGCTTCGTTGCAGTGGATGGAAAAACCGGCAAGCGAACCATATTTTATACAAGGGGAAGCCTAAGCCCTCTTTCCAAAGAGGATTTGCCCTTGGACCTCATAGGGTCTGCCAAGATATTGCACACAGATGGTCTTCAGATGTCTGCACAGATAGCAGCTGCAAGACACGCTCGTGAACACGATGTGGAGGTGGTCTACGATGCTGGTACATGGCGGGATGGTAGCGAAGAGTTAATCAGCCTGGCACATACAGTCATAGCATCCGAGAGGTTCGCAGCCGATGCGGGAGGAGGAGCATTGGCCGAGAGCTTGAAATTTCTTTCTTCCAAGGGGCCTGATACTGTTGTGATCACTATGGGGGAGGATGGTTCAGTAGGTATGGAAAACAACGAGACCTATATCCTTCCGGGGCTGAGTATTTCGGTGGTGGATACCACGGGCGCTGGGGACGTCTACCACGGAGCTTTCATATATGCCATGCTCAAGGGGTGGAATCTAAGGCAACGCATGCATTTTGCCAACACTGCCGCTGCTCTAAAGTGCCGGTCTCTCGGCGGAAGGGCAGGGATTCCTTCTCTTTCGGAGATCGATCGAGCCATGCTCGGAGAGTTTTAGCGACCATTGTGATTTTCTCGTGGCAGCGTAATTGACCGTCATTCCTGGACTTGGAAAGTATCAAAACGCGCGCGCCCTTGTTTTTTGCGGTCTATCTGCATTTTGTGCTTGACAGCTTCAAGGACTCACCTTACAATGCTCGCCAACATTCACTTGGCAAGCTAACGATGCCTGAGGTATTCGGTAGCAAAAAAAGGGGAGAACCCCCGAGACAAAATGCTGCAAGGGAGGAATTATGACGAAGGCCGAGCTAATCAATGCAATCCAGAAAACAAAGGGCCTGCCTGAGCTGACCAAGAAGGCCACAGGTGAAATCGTGGACGCAGTGTTCACACAGCTTACAAAGGCGATCAAGAAGGAGAAGAGGTTCGTATATCCGGGCTTTGGAACCTTCACCGTGCGTAAGCGCAAGGCACGCAAGGGCCGTAATCCCCGCACTGGCGAGGAGATCAAGATCGCGGCAACAAAAACCGTGACCTTCAAGCCTGCACCCCAGTTGAAGAAAAAGCTGTAGTAGAATAGTTATCTGGAAATTTGAGCCACCCGGTACCGGGTGGCTTTTTTACTGTTGGGGGCAATTACTCTTGTGTTGAATTTTCTTGTTTAACACTAATCCAATGCTGTGCTAGACAGGCAATAGGGCATTAACCATAACGCGGAGGTTGCAATGGATATGCAAACCCTGACTGAGCATCTGGTGGAGTTGATCCGCCTGACAGCCACCGACCTTCCACAGGATGTGGAGGCTGCCCTGACAAGGGCAAAAGACGAAGAGGAGGGGAGGGCAAAATCTACTTTGGAGTGGATGTTGAAGAACGCGCATGAGGCTAGAGAGAATTCCTTGCCCTTGTGCCAGGACACCGGGACACTGATATTTCATGTCGAACACGGGCAGGATGTCAGTACCAGGATGATAACAGAGGCGGCTGGAGCAGCGGCTGCAGAGGCCACAAGGCGAATATATCTTCGCCCGAATGCTGTAAACCCCATCACTGGAAAAAATTCCGGAGACAATACGGGTTATGGTGCTCCGTATCTACATTTCGAAGAGGTGGATAGAAAGGGGTGGTCTAAAATCTCCCTCATGCTCAAAGGTGGAGGCTCTGAAAACTGTGGCATACAGTACACTCTTCCAGACAGTTCCCTTAAGGCAGGACGGGACATGGCCGGGATCAAACGTTGCATTCTGGATGCGGCACTCAAGGCACAAGGCTTTGGTTGTGCACCCGGCACTCTCGGGGTGGGGGTCGGAGGAGACAGAACGACATCATACATGGAGTCCAAACTGCAGTTCATGAGAAAACTGGATGATGAAAACAGCGACGAGCAGCTTGCAGAAGTGGAAAAGGAAATGCATGACAAAGTGAATCAGTTGGGCATAGGGCCCATGGGCTTCGGCGGTAAAAACAGCATCCTTGGTGTGAAAATCGGGATTCGCCACCGGCTGCCGGCTTGCTTTTTTGTATCTGTAAGTTACATGTGCTGGGCTTTCCGTCGACACACGATGATCATCGATGGCGAAGCGGTGTCATACCAGTAAGCGAGTCAGGAGGATTTACACATGATAGAACTCAATCTACCAGCCAGCGAAGAGGCCATAAGGGCACTGAAGGTGGGAGATGAGGTGGCAATAAGTGGAGTTATGATAACCGCCAGGGATGCCGCTCACAAATACATGATCGAACAAGATGCTACCGAGGTGGCGGAAGTGCTCAAGGGGGGCATGATCTACCACTGTGGACCCATCGTAAAAAAAGAAGGTGACGAGTGGATTTTCGTTGCAGCGGGGCCCACCACGTCAAAACGAGAAGAGCCTTACGAAGCAGACATCATAGCCCGATATGGTGTTCGTGGTGTCATTGGCAAAGGGGGCATGGGCCCAAAAACCTTGGCCGCCTGCAAGGAAAACGGAGCGGTGTATCTTCATGCCATAGGCGGCCTTGCGGTGATCCTGGCTCGTTCGGTCAAGAAGGTCAGGACAGTGCACAAACTGGAGGAGTTCGGTCCTCCTGAAGCCATGTGGGAAATCGAAATAGATCATTTCCCTGCGGTCGTCACCATGGATTCCCATGGAAACAGCCTGCACGCAGAGGTCCTGGAAAGTTCCACGGCAAAGGCAGAAAATATTCTTGAGGGCTTGAGCAACTGAACCGAAAGGAGTTCTTCATGAAAAAGTTTTTCGTGCCCGTAGCGGTTTTTTTGCTCTTGTTTGGTCTGCAGGGATGTGGAAATGATGACAACGGCAGCAAAAATGTGGATCCAAGCGAAGTTCTTTCCTACGTCGGGCTGGCTGTGGGAAATGTCTGGACCTATGATGTACACGTAGACTCGGCAAGCTTGCAAGGTGGAGTGGAGGTTGTAAGGGTGGACGATACGTACAAAGATGGTGTCGATGCCTACGAAGTTGAGATTCGTCAAAACTCCCTTCTCGTGTCAACGAGGTGGTACCAGGCGACTTCTGATGGTCTGTTTTTACTAGGTGAAAAGGCTCAGGAGGGCAGCACGGTAGTTGAACGGACCTTCATCAATCCTATCAGAATCATTCCTTATCCCATGGAGGATGATCGGGGTATTGCTGTTCAGACCTGGTCTACGGAATCCGAGTTGGAGCAGGGCGGAACTGAAACTCACAGGTTCGACAACGCCGGAAAGTCAGATTATTTGGTTCCCGCCGGGACTTTTTCCGCATATCACCTGGTACATACCAGGACCGACACCGAAAACAAGAGTGAGCAATACGACGAATACTTCTCGCCGAAAAACTGGTTCGTGGAGTTCGAGCTTCCAGAGGGTGATGTTTGGAAGCTGTCACAGCCCCAATAGATTATAATATTTTTTCGATAATGACGTCTCTGGTCTTGCTCATGGACCCGAACCTTGCGAGTTCTTTTCCCATCTCGCATGTTCCGGCATTTGAGCTGGGAGCGCCAAGCTTGGCGTGACAGGACCTCAGTCCTCCAAACCACCATCGCCTGTCCCTGACGTGGACCAGGTCTCCTGAGTTTGCTTTCATTTGTGCCATGGCCTGCTCGTCTATGTGTACCGGATTTA
>JALVPF010000364.1:0-2100 GCA_027031935.1 Myxococcales bacterium
TCTTTTTTGTTTAGCAAAAAAGCTATCAGGTCCAAGAGCCGCTCTGCTTTTTTCATTTTTTCCCCGACATCACCACGCCAGGGCAAAGAGACCATGGCGGGCAAATCAATTTATTGTTAATTTTATAAAATTCTCAGTCATCTTGAGGGGCTCTCAGCCACCTTCCCTTTATCCTCCCCGACCTGTCCACACTCAAGCCTTCCGGGAGAGCCTCCTCGACTTTTTTCCTGTATCCCTTGACAGTCCACCCCAGGCTCTTGAACGCTTCTGCAGCGCTTGCCTTCACCCTGATGGGTGTGTCTTCATCCACCAGTAGTTGAAGGATCGGCTCCCTTGCTTCTTCTTTTTCCATGTGCACCAGAGCCCCCAAGGCCTCGATCTGAACCTCATCACGGTGGTCTTTGAGGAAGGGGATCAAGGCCTGCACGACCCTTTCGTCATCATACTCGGCGAGCTGACGAACCAGCGCTTGCTTTCTCTCAGGTTCGCGCATGTAACTTGTACCCATCTTCTCCAGAGTCCTGATAATCACGGAAACTGCCTCGTTAGGCTCGCATACTGCGTCCAACACTTTCAGTGGCCATGTCACAGGAACATTGGCCGCATCCTTGCGATTCAGATAGTCCTCGATGGCAGGTACAACGTCAGGCCCATAATCGAGCAATATCTTGAACACCTTTTCTTTCTCTTCCTCATCTCGAATGGAAGGTTCCACGTTGACCATGAACCTCTCCAGAAGGCCCAGGGCACCCTGTTTCCCTCCCAAATCGCAAAAGAAATCAATGGCCTTGAAGCGGTCCTCCCCTTGCCCGAACTTGGTCTTGATATGCTTGCGATGGTGAAGTATCTGTTTTTCACGGTGGCGTTCCCGTCTTGTTTCCAGCCATCCAGAAATACTCATCATTTCACCTTCCATTTTAACATCGCGGTTCCAAAAGCAGATGACAGCTTGAGTTCCAAAATTTTCTTGTCGTGATCCACGATAGGTCTTCCATTGGATTGCTCCAGCGGAAATGAAACCAGGTATGAACGCCCGAACCTGTTCAGATAAGGAAAAAACGCCTTCAGATTAGGGCCCCTTCCCTCAAACCTGTGAATGGATACCGGGGGGACTCCAGGTTGGTCATCTGCTCCCCACAATCCCAGTCTCCAGACTGAATCTTTTTCATCCAGGTTGTTCCACTCGGGATTGTTGGAATCAGCAAAAAGAAAAAATTCATGCCGACGGCCAACGGATGTGGCAATCTTTTCCAAATCCGAGTCCACCTTGCCGGGATCGATGGAAAATATCTTCAGGTACTGTTCTGCAAAAGCATCCCGAAATTCGGGAGCAAGATAAGTGCAGTGCACGAGAAGGATGGAATCCAGGAAATGATATATTTGAGAGGAGTGGGTCCACTTGTGAAGCATGTTTTCATATTTTTCATCGAGACGTTGAGGCCCCCTCCAGTTCGGCTGAACGCCACAGCCCACAGCAAACAAGGTCACTGCAAAAAAGAACGAATGGGGGAAAAATCTCATATTCTGAAAGCTCCAGGTTGTAAAAATATTACCGAGGCGGCATCATGAACATGCACAAGGCAAGTTGAAATCTTCTGGTCAACCCAGGAAATCTTCCCTCGAATAAAGTGAAAACAGCTTTATTCCTTCCTCCTCGATTGATTGACGGCCGCCCTCGCACCTATCCACAAGAGCCACTACACCCTCGACATTCAGGCCCGCTTCCCTGCACCTGCTGATGGAACGAAGGGTCGATCCGCCCGTGGTCACCACATCCTCCATGACCACCACGGGACAACCTTTCTTCACATTGGCCAAGCCCTCTATGGCCTGACCAGTTCCATGCCCCTTTGCACCCTTTCGGATGATGAACGCATCCAAGGGATCGTTGTTTATTGCACTCCAGGTTGCGACTGCGCTGACAAGGGGATCTGCACCAAGGGTGGGTCCCCCAACAGCACAAACCCTTGGAAAATGCTCCCGTACCACGTGCAAAAACAACTTGGCGATCAGAAGATGGCCCTCTGCAGACAGGGACGTCTGTTTGCAATCGATATAAAAGTCACTTTCTTTTCCCGATCGCAGAACCACTTTTCATGT
>JALVPF010000364.1:2110-4096 GCA_027031935.1 Myxococcales bacterium
TCTAGCGGCGTTTTTTCTTTTTGAGAATAACTTTTTTCTTCGAACGCTTGGAGGCGCCGGCAACCGCCACCACCGCGGGCTTCTTTGGAGGCGTTGCCGGTTTTGGAGTTGGCTTTGGAGCTGGCTTTGGAGTCACTTTTGGCTTTTGCTCCTGAGGCTTGGGGGGTTCGGGCCTGGCCACAGGCCTATTTGCGGGCCGTGTGGGCGCCGGACTCTTGGTGTATGACGGCTGATAACTTGACTGGGCCGTTTTGGAAACTCTGCTACGAGCCATCTCCAGATCACCCATATCCACCTGACCCTTGAACAATGCTCCTTCATTGATAATGACTCTTGGAGCCTGAATGTCTCCCAGCATTCGTCCCGTCTCAGTCAGTTCAACGGAATCGGTGGCGGAAATGTTTCCAACCATCACACCACTTACGATGGCGTTGGCCACCGAGACCTCAGCCTTGATCACTCCACCTGGTTCAATGATAATTGTCCTGGTCAGATTGATGGAACCCTCGACCCTTCCTTGAACTGTAAGGTCTTCATCGCCTTCCAGATTTCCTTTAACCAGTATGGACTCACCGATAATAGTATTGGTATCCGCCATGGACGGCTCCTTTTTTGGTCAGGGCTCGACTAGCGATCCATATCCACGTTGCCCTTGAAAACCGCACCATCAGCGATCAGGATACGGGGAGCCTTGATGTCCCCGACCATTCGCCCGTCCGATTTGATCTCAACCTTTTCAGATGCACGAATGTTTCCTGTCACAGACCCGGAAATCTCAACGTTCTGGGTCTCGATGTCGGCTTCCACCTCACCCGAGTTCTCCACGTAGAGACTCTCCTTGAGCGCGATTTTTCCCTTCACGGTTCCCTGAATCACCAGATCCTCGTCGCCAGTGATCTCACCATCGATCACGATGGACCTGCCGATGACGTTGGCCATGGTATTCTCCTTCACTCTCGAGTTTGGCTACAAGCAAAACTCAGAAATTGGTTTACTTCGTTTCTCAAAGTACACCGTCAGGTAACTCCACATTCATATCGATATTACCCTTGAACCCTGCACCATCTTCCACGATAACCACGGGCGCCTTTATGTCACCCATGACCTTTGCGTTGGCCATGACGGCCACTCTCTCTGAAGCCACGATGTTTCCACTTGCCTCACCCTTGATGGTCAGACGTTCGGCTTCGATGTCTGCCCTGACCACACCGGTTTCCTCAATGGTCAGGTGATTTTTCAGAGAGATCTGACCCTCTACGGTTCCTTCTATTATCAGATCTCCTCCTCCGCTGAGATTCCCGCGGATGCTGATTCCTCTTCCGATTACTCCAGGTGGTTCGGCGGCCATGCGCAAGCCTCCTTTTGGTTTTCACGGGCAACACATGTATTTTTCCCTGTGTCACCCTCGCTTTCCATAGTGCAGCGGACGATAACAATATTCACTTTGCTTGTCAATTCACACGAGGCATAATATTTTCAAAAAAGATATGAGCTTGATTAGCTTGACTGCAAGCACTCTTCTGGGCTAGACAATTTGGAAACTTGGACCTGAAAAATATTTTTTCAGGCTTTTGAACTGAAAAATGGAAAGGCCCATTTGGAGCTTTTCAGTGTTAAGGAGTAACAAAATGAAATTCAGTTGTATATTGATGACACTTTCAGCATTTTTTCTATTTTCAGCTTGCGGAACGACCTCCAGCAATCCTGATGGCAGCAATCCTGATGGGTCCGTAAACGATGGATCCGTGCTCGATGGCTCTGACGGCAATGACAATGATCAGGATCAAATTCAGTGTGTAGACTTGGACCATGATTCATATGGTGATGGGCAGGACTGCCTTGGACCTGATTGTAATGACCAGGACCCATCATGCCACGAGGGTGATTGCTGCGGTCCTCTTCCGCCAGTGCTGGAGTTGCACCTGATGGACATATGGGCCCAAGCCCTGGACGCAAGCATGGTTCAAATTTCCATAGACCATGACT
>JALVPF010000365.1 GCA_027031935.1 Myxococcales bacterium
CTATCAGATCACTCTTCGGTCTGCAACCATGGGCTGCTGCTCTCGCCCTGACGTACACCTACGAAAAGGCGAAGTCGGTAAGGTACGCTGTAGGCAAAATCGCGAGGCACGCTGCCCTCAGGGAGTTTCTGGAAAAAGCCCAGTCATGCGATGGGATCGAGCGCAAGGTACTTGTGATGTATGAGAAAATCCGAGATGTAACCAGGGATGGTGATGAGTCTTCCAAGGAAAAAATGCGCTCTGAGCTAAAGGCTTGGAATTTTGACGAAGAAAAAGAACTGCACGACCTGGATCAGGATACCAAGAGTGAAATAAAGGCTGTGCTCAGGGCCATGGAAGAATTGCTGAAAGATTAGTCATCCGGTACCTTAAAATTCATCCCGCATTGCTTCATGCAATCTTCCATTGCTCCATCAAGGGCAGAACAATCCTTGGCAGCAAAGCATTCCGAGGTGCAATCGAGGATGGAGTCCTTGAACATTCCTGCCATCTGAATTGAATCCCCTCCTTCTTCCTTCATCTTGCTAACGCACTCATCCTTGGTTCCTGTTGCTGCACAAGAGATCATCTTGTCACACAGATCTCCGATAAAACCATCCACCACTCCATCCGGAATCTCTGACATGGCATTGACCATGCAGACGTTGTCATCTGCATTGAGGGCATCGCAGCTCATGTCCAGGTAGCAATTACCCATGGAATTATACACGGATTCCCGCATAATATTTTTGACGCTTGCACACTGGTCAAGGCAGTCGCCAGCATCATCAGGATTACACTCCTGGATTTTTGCGCAGACTTCATCACAGCTTGGTCCATTATCCGAAGAACAAGCTGATACAAACAGTATAGAGATGAAAGATATGGACAAGAAAACTTTCATTTTTGCCTCCTGTTTGATTATTCCTATTTGTGTATACTTGCTCAAAGCATGATCTTACATTGACAAAAAAAAGCTCCTGAGTCAAAACCATGTAATGTTTCTACCCATAGGCGATTCCCCAAATCCAAAAAATTTTACACCATGGATAACCTGGGCTCTCATCGCCATCAACGTAGGTGTCTATCTCCTGGTCTCTTTGCCCATGGAGTACTCCCCTGTAGACCGTTCAAATCCCATGCTTGCAGAATACTTGCGCTACCTGCTCAAACATTATCCGAATCTGGCTTACGGCCAGTTGGGCAGTTTGAAACTAAACGCCTACGATGTGTTCGTCTTTGTCCACGGGTTCAAACCTGCTGCACCTGAATGGAGCGATCTTTTCGAGTCCATGTTTCTCCATGGTGGTTTGCTCCACCTCGCTGGCAACATGCTGTTTTTATGGATCTTCGGTGACAATGTGGAGCACAGGCTTGGACGTTTCTGGTACTTGTTGATCTATCTTGCTTCCGGAGTGGTGGCCACGGTGAGCTTTGCCCTTTTTGCAGGCAACTCAATGACTCCTCTCGTGGGTGCTTCTGGTGCAATATCTGGTGTCCTGGGAATCTACTTTCTGCTCTTTCCGAAAAACCAGGTGAAGGTCTTTGTCTTCATATTTTTCTTCTTCGACATCTGGCTTCTGCCTTCTAGAATCGTGCTCGGGATTTTTCTGGTATTTGACAACCTCCTTCCATTGCTGTTGGGTTCACAAAGCAATGTTGCTCATGGAGCTCACGTGGGTGGTTTTTTTGCCGGCCTGGCGGTTGCGTGGCTAGGAGAACATTTTGGCTGGATTTGGCCGTGGAGTCGCAAAGCAACTTATCGGCTTGGCAAGACAAAGATAGCCTCACCGGATTTGGCCAATATAAAAAAAGCCATTTCTCACCGAGACGCAGAGGGCGCCATGGATGCCTTGGAAAAAATCAGCAGGCAGCAGCTTGTCTCTCTCAATCCCGCTGATTGCGCAAGACTAGCCACCTGGTTGGCAAAAGCAGGGCACCAGGCAGCCGCTTCAAGTCTGCTTCGCCAGTGCCTTGCAAATCATCCCGACTCACCAGGATTGGATAAAGTTTATCTCGCCTTGGGACTGCTGCGTCTTGCACAAGGCCAACCCACTGCAGCTTATCAACATCTTTTGAGCGTTTTCGATCATGACCCGGATGAAGAAACAGCCATTGAAGCCAGACAGGCTCTTGAACATATCGACTACTACAGAAAAACACACAATTCATGAATGGGCTAAAACCAAATAAGATCTTGGTTCGATGATTCTGTTGTGCATAATATGTGATCTAGGAAAAAATGGAGGGAGGACTCTTCATGAAAAAACTTATCAGAACTTTGGCAATCATGGGTGTAGGAGCCGTTTTCCTTGGATCCGGTTCATGTAAAAAAACAAAGTCGGATCAAGGGGCTGCCATTCTCGAAGACATGATGGATATCTGGATGACAACCTTCGAAGACTTCTTCGACATTGTCGAAGACAACTATGACATCTGTAACAAGTGCCTGCATGACACGGATGCGCTGGTAGAGCAAAGACGGGGCCAGATGAACACCCTTTACGAACAATGGAAAAAGCTATCGGCCCAGATGTCCACAAAAGAAAAAATGGATGCCATTGAAAAGACCCGGGCTGACTACAGCGAATATGGAGCAAAAGCTGAAGCCATGCAAAAGGAACACTACAAGACATTCCTGGAGTTTGACAAGCATTGTTCCCAAGTGACACCTCGTGTATACAAGAAGATGGAAGAAGCCAGGGACCTTTATTTCAAGTTCATGGGTACGCAATATTGATATTTCGGCAAATCATCCTTTTTCAAGAAAGTCGATACCATGACAGAAAATATTGATCCAAAACAACTACACGATTTTGCCCTGGACGTGGCGGAGAGATTAGCCAGAGGACTCGAAAATGTCCTTGCAAAATCCTTTAGTTCAGAAAGCTTGATGCAGACCCTGGAAAAACTGAAAAAAAGATCCATGGGCGTGAATTTCACTGAAAGCGCTCCCGAAAGCGGTACAGATCAAAAAAAACTGCAAGAATTCGATCAAAAGATTTGCTCAGAGCCTGATTGCAATCTCCCTGCCCGTGCCAGGGGGCTTTGCTCAAAACACTACCAGAGACTGAGATACGCGGAGAAGAGGGCATCCGAACTCGGAGAGCCGCCTCCCAAAACTCTCTCTGAAGCAAAGGCAAATCGCCTGAACAAACCGGTGAGAAAGACATCCAAGAGAGGCGGCGGTACCTGCTCCAAGGAAGGGTGTGATCGTCCAAACTATGCAAAAGGACTATGCGGGAAGCACTTTATGGAATGGGTCCGTTCCAAGAAAAACGAAGAAGGGGAAAGCTGATGTATTATTTCTTTTCCTTTTCTTCTGGTTTTGATCCTGCTTTTGTTTCCTTTACGAACGGTTCTTTTTTACCCGATCCACCCATCTTGCAGGTTCCGTCAAATACCACACCCTTTTCTATGTAAAGAGATGGCGTCTCGATATTTCCCACAACCTTGCCTGACCCCCGAATTTCAACGCCTTGCTTGGCTCTGATGTTTCCGGTAACCTCACCATTCACAATGATGGTACCAATATCTATTTCTGCACTTACCTTTGCTCCATCTCCAACCACCAATATGGAATCTGAAATGATCTCGCCGGAATAAACACCCTCTATTCGCAAGGTTCCTTCAAAATTCAGTTTGCCTTCAAACTCGGATCCTTTTCCAAGAATCGTTGTGATCTCATCAGTCTTTAGGCTCACGGTTTGCTCCCTCCTGGTGACGGCCTTTTTTATATTTTGGCCGGACGGTAGTTGAACATCTGCCACCGGTAGTTGTGGTTCTGTTTTTTCTTTTTTGAACAAGGCCAATTTCAGTTCCCCTGGATTACCTGAAGAATTCTCTCCAATTCTCCATCGGAGTAATAATGTATAATCAATTTTCCACCCTTTCGACTCTTTTGCAAGTCGACCTTTGTTCCAAATCGTCTCTGTAGTTCCTCCACGAGTCTTCTCTGAGCAGGGCTGTCTGTCCCGGTTTTGGATGACTTTGTCTTTTTGCCACCACCCTGCAATGTGACACTTCTTACGAGTTCCTCACATGCTCGTACGCTCAGACCTTCTCTGACTACTTTCCTTGCAAGCGCCTTCTGCTTACTCGCGCCTTGTGCTCCCAGGATAGCCCGTGCATGGCCCATGGAGACCTCTCCCGTAAGCAAGAACTGCTGTACCTCCTCGGGCAATTTCAAAAGGCGCAATGCATTGGCTACAGTGGATCTCCTCTTTCCAACCCGTTTGGCCAATCCATCCTGGGTCAGCCCGTGTTCTTCAATCAACTGACGATAGGCTTCAGCCTCTTCGAGGGGATTCAAATCTTCACGCTGAATGTTCTCTATCAAAGCGATCTCGAGAAGTTCTGTACCGGAGAGATCCTTGACCACCACAGGCACCCGCGCCAGGCCGGCCAATTTGGATGCTCTCCATCTCCTCTCGCCAGCAACAATCTGAAACCTGCCATCACCCAAGGCCCTGACCACCAAGGGCTGTATCACTCCCTTTGAACGAACACTCTCGGTAAGGTCCTCCAGCTTTGACTCGTCGAAACTCTGTCGTGGTTGATTCTCGTTTGGTACCAGCTTGTCTACAGGGCACTGAAACAATCCCTTTTGCTGTTTTGAAGATGGCTTGTCTTCATTCACAGGGATCAGTGCCTTGAGTCCTTTTCCCAGAGCCTTTCTTTTCGCCGATGACATAATAACACCCAATAAAACAACTAGTTAGAAGAAGACAAGATTTCTTTGGCGAGAGCCAGGTAGCTTTCTGAACCCCTGGATCTCGGATCATACAACATGACCGGCTTACCAAAAGACGGTGCCTCTGATAGCCTTACGTTTCTGGGAATGGTCGAAGTGAAGACCTTTCCCTCAAAATAAGATTTCACTTCATTGGCCACCGAATGGGAAATTGCGTTTCTGACATCAAACATGGTCAAGAGGATTCCATCTATATCAAGGGAAGGGTTCAATCCCTGTCGAATCATGTCTATGGTCTGTACCAGGGAACTCAGACCTTCCAGTGCATAGTACTCGCATTGCAAAGGAACCAGGACTCCATCGGCGCCAGCAAGAGCGTTGATGGTCAACAAGCCCAAGGAGGGAGGACAATCCAGAATGATATATTCATAATCCTGCCTTACACTCTCTAAAGCGTTCCTCAAGAGAGTTTCCCTCCCTTGCATATCAACCAGCTCCACCTCGGCGCCTATGAGATTTGAATCGGAAGGAACCAGCCTGAGATTTTCCAATTCGGTCTGTAAAGTGACCTCGTTGATGGAGACTTCATTCAGTAGCACATGATAAAGATTCAGCCTCTCTGCATCACGAGCAAAACCGAATCCGGTTGTTGCGTTTGCTTGAGGATCACAATCCACCAGGAGAACAGGTCTCTCTGCAACACTCAGGGAAGCAGCAAGGTTTATGGCAGTGGTGGTCTTGCCTACTCCACCCTTCTGATTTGCGATGGCGATGATTCTTCCCATTGAAAAAATCTTCTCCTTGAAATGACTCGCCTTTGAGAATCAAGTTCCAGGAAAACAAGGGTTGATTTTGTAACACAGCCAGAAGTTCTCGTCCAAATAAAAAACTCATCAGGTTTGTTTGATAAAGCTGACGAGCCATCTCTTTTTCCCACAAAAAGGTAGATTATACTCTTGCTTGCGCTCCAGGAAAAGATGGTTTTTCTCAGCTTCTTTTTCCCAATCCAGGGCATCATCACCCTGTGCATGGGGTTGTCCTGCCATGACCCATATACGTCCGCCTTTTGCCAATATGCTCTTTCCCGTCTCGAGCCAGATATCAGGAGGAAATGTTGCCCTCGATACCACCTCATCCCAATAAAATCCGGTATCAGATTCGTTCTCTTCGTCCTGGCTGCTCATGTGGTCCCAACCCAGTCTGGACCACTTGATGGTCAGTCCATTTTCCAGTCCCATTTCACGAGAGGCAGTCTTCAAGAAAGAAACCCTTTTTCTCCTGGCTTCAATGAGGGTAACGTCAAGTTCAGGCCTGATGGCCTTGAGGACCAGACCCGGAAATCCTGCTCCTGAACCCACATCACAGACAATTCTGTCAGAAGATATTCCCGGCAAAAGAATGGCAGAATCGAGATAGAGTCTATCGGCCATTTCCCTGTCCTGCAGTACTGTAGTCAGATTGACCTTTGCAGCCCATTTCACTAGGAGCTTTTTATGTATATTGATGCGCTGTATTGCATCATATGGTATATCGAGGCACAACTTCTCAGCGCCCTCCAAAAGAAAATCCACAAAGTTCTTCATTATTAAACCAGTCTTGTTCCACGTGGAACATCTATTCTGCTTCTCTTTTTTTTCTTTCCTTGCGTTTCCTTTTATCAACTTCCAGGGAAATCAGCATGAGAGCAGCGGGAGTGATACCATCTATGACCTTGGCTTCACCAATGGTGGATGGCCTGTTTTTCTTCAATTTTTCCAATAGTTCAGAAGATAGGCCAGAAAGAGCGTCAAATTCGAAATCGTCTGGAATCCTCTTGGAATTTCTTTTCTCCAGTTGCTCCACTTCTCTTATCTGTCGTTCAATGTATCCCTTGTATTTCACCTTGACTTCAACCATCTCGCTGACGTCTCTTGGCAACTCTTCATGGTAAAAATCACGCAAAACATCATGAATGGAGATTTCAGGTCTCCTCAATATTTTTTCCAGAGTGGATCTCTTTCCATTTTTATCCACTTTCCTTCGATTCATGAGTTCCTGAATAATCTCTGAAGCCAGATGCAATTTTTGCTCACGAGCCCTTGTGGTCTCCTCGGAAAGCAGGCCTGCTCTCTTTGCATATTTGTTCAATCTCTCCAGTGCGTTGTCTTCCCTCAACAATAACCTGAACTCAGCTCTTGATGAAAACATTCTATAGGGCTCTGTGGTTCCCCGCGTTACCAGGTCATCTACCATTACACCGATGTAGGCCTCATGTCTGCCCAGGACCAGTGGTTTGGAATTATCCAAAAATGCTACTGCGTTGATTCCTGCCAACAGGCCTTGTCCTGCTGCCTCTTCGTATCCACTGGTTCCATTTATCTGCCCTGCCAGAAAAAGTCCCTGAATCTTTTTTACCATCAGGGAGTGATCCAGTTGGGTGGGGTGTACGAAATCATATTCAACTGCATAACCCGGAACCAGGATTTTGGCTTTCTCCAACCCGGCAATGGCCTGCAGCATCTGTTTCTGAACCTCCAGGGTAAGGCTTGTGGATATTCCATTCGGATAAATCATATTCCCAGTGGCATCGGTGGGTTCAAGAACAACCTGGTGAGAGGGTCTCTCGGGAAACCTCACCACCTTGTCTTCTATGGATGGACAATACCTCGGCCCCAGGCCTTTTATGACACCAGTGAAAAGCGGAGATTCATCGAGACCTCTTTTTATGGACTGGTGTACAAATTCATTTGTGCGAGTCATGTAACAAACTGCTGTCATCTTATTTGGATCCAGACTCTGTTTGTCGTGTGAAAAGGGAAGTAATTCCTTGTCTGAATATTGTGCCTCCAACTGACTAAAATCTATGGTGGAGGCATCTAATCTAGGGGGTGTTCCTGTCTTGAGCCTTCCCAGGGACAGCCCCAGTTTTTTGAGGTCGCGACTTAACTTGTCAGCGCTACCGTCTTTTACTCTTCCCCCTTTTGTGGCCTCGAGACCAGTGTACATGATGGCGCGCAAAAAGGTACCTGTAGTCAAAACCACCGCTCTGCATGATAAGATGTCTCCCGTGGACAGTGCGATTCCTTCTACCTTGCCCCGGTCAACGATCAATTTTACTGCTTCGCCTTCAATGACCTCCAAACCATCACAATCCTTCATGGTGCCGAGCATGTGAGAATGGTAGATTCCCATATCACATTGAACACGCCTGGCTCTTACCGCAGGACCTCTGCTCTCGTTCAGGCGCCTGAAATGAATAGCGGCCGTGTCTGCGGCTCTGCCCATCTCGCCGCCCAAGGCATCTATCTCCCGCACTATCTGGCTTTTACCAAGTCCTCCAATGGCTGGATTGCATGACATCTCGGCAATCCTCGCGATGCTGAAAGAAACCAACGCAACGCTCTTGCCAGATCTTGCACCTGCAAGGGCAGCCTCACAGCCTGCATGACCACCACCAACCACGACCATGTCAAATTTAAGGTTCATCGACGCATCGTCCGGACATCAGTTCCACGTGGAACCATATAAGCAATTGAAAAAGTCAAGAAAATTCAGGTTGATTCATTGATTGGTGTTTCTTGTACCAGTCGAAATACTAATTCTCCATGCACTGTCTGGTCAACTTTTCTTTGTTCTTCTCGATAAAATCATCTACCTCTTTGGCCTTCAAGCCCAGATCCTGCAGAACGCCTTCAAAAATGATACGAAATCCTTCATCCATTTTGCCGGTGTTCATCAGATACTTTATTTTCACCAGCGCAGCAGATCTCAAGCGATCAATCTTCTTTTTCTTTTCCTTGCTCAAGTCTTTTCCTAGGTTCAATACACAGAACTCTGAATCTTCCCTCACCCTGAGAATATGTCTTTATTTCCTTCTCTCCCTCAAGGGCTAGGTGCAACAATCTCCTGTCCTGGGAGTCCATGAGTCCTATCTGTATGGGTTTTGCTTTCCTTTTAACAAAAGCGGAAAGTTCCCCGGATATCTCTTTCATTCTTTCTTTTCTTTCTTCAAGGTCCCCGTTGAAATCCACGATGAATCGTGTACGTTTCTCTTTTCCCTCTCCAGCAACACGGTTGATGATATATTGCACGGCTCCCCTCAACTCCCGTATATCACCCCGCCTGGTGTCAGGTTTCTCTCCCTTGAAATCAACAGAAAACAGGACTGTATCGTCCTTCTCTTCCGTTGAAATCTCAACCTCCCTACCAGTCGAAGAAAGAATCTTTTCCAACATGAACAAAGCAGAGGTCTTTGAATCTCCTCTGGCTTTTTCAAACTCTGCCATCAGTTCGTCTGCTGCTGGAGAAGAATTCTTACTCTCTTGTTTCTCATATGTTACCAGAATGCCTATTTTCTCGCCCGTCAATGAAGAACCAAAGACGCCCTCCAGCTTGGAATAGGAAAGTTCTTCCTTGTCTATGCCGAGCTTGTTGCTCGCATTGGACAGAGCATCCTGCAGATTATCGCCAAAAAACTCCTTTAGCATGTCCACACCTTTTTCTGTTCAGCTTTCAGTAACAACTGCAGTATTCAGAATTTTCTTGTTGTAGTACATCTGGTGAAAAATTGACAATACAGAATTTATCAAAATGTAGAGCACCAGTCCACTGGGCAAATTGATCATGATGAAAGTCATGAAAGCAGGCATGAGGTACTTCATCATCTTTGCCTGCTGGGAATCTGCACTGGTTGGAGAGAGGTGCTGCTGTAAAAACATGGCTGCACCGAGGATAACCGGTAAAATATAGTACGGGTCCTTGAATGAAAGATCCGACAACCACCCAGGTATGAAAGGAGCCTGGTAGAGTTCCACCGAAGAATACAACATCCTGTACAAAGCGATCCATATGGGCATCTGAAGCAACATGGGAAAACAACCACCCATGGGGTTTACATGATGGGTCTTGTACAGCTCCATCATTTCCTGATTCAATTTCTGTTTGTCATCACCATATTTTTTCTTCAGCTCTTCCATGAGCGGTTTCAATTTCGACATCTCTGCCATGCTTTTCATGCTCTTGTTTGTCAGGGGCAAAAGAACAATCTTGATGACAATGGTCAGAAGAATTATTGCCAGGCCATAATTTCCCAAAAATGAATAAAAGATTTTCAAAAGCCACAACATGGGATGACAGAGAAAAGAAAACCATCCGTAATCGACAGTTGCAGAAAGCTTGGCGTCAGCACCACTACCTGTCTTTACACTCCTGAGTAGAGACATTTTCTTGGGGCCGGCAAAAATTTCGAATTCATGGGTCTCTGAAGCGCCAGGTGGTATTACTTTTTCTGGATACATAACACTTGAGACAAGCGAATTGTCCTTCATGGCTTCTATATGGCAGACGCTCTCTTTTGCGTCCAAAGGAATGACTGCCAATACGAAATACTGCTCGTTTATGGCAGTCCAATTGATGTTTGGTTCAGCTTCCTTTGATTCTCCTGGCTTCATTTGTGTTGCTGATCCACAACCTGAAGAAGAGGGTATGACATTTTCCCCGTTCATGCACATGGGGGTCCTGGGCAGGGATGGTGCACCGGCGCAACCAGTCTGTACCGATGGTGCATACATGGCATAGAGATCCACCATAATCTGTTCTGTTGCACTGGAGTCGGACCTATTTTCAATGGTAACTTCCATGTTCATTACATAAGAATCAGGCTTGATGGAAAACTTTTTCGTTATAGTAGGTACCGTCTGATCGGACTTGTCCATATACCTGAAAACCACATCCTTTTCTGTCTTTGATATGATTTCCCAGTCGGAATATTTCTTTATTCTGAACGAAGATTTTTCGCCCCTGAACCTTATGGTAAGGGGTAGTTTTTCCTCTTTTTCTATAGAAATCAGGTTTTCAGGACCCAGATCCTCAGTCTTCTTTTTTTCGTCCCTCTCCTTGTACTCAGGTAAAAGAAGTTCTTTCAAAGCGGCGCCTCTTGATGTGAACGTGGCAACCATTACGCTGTTTTTCAAAATTACTGTCTTTTCTTCTGGTCTCTGCTCAGGTGGTTTTTCTTTTTCGTATTCACTCGAACCGCCATTTTCTTTTGCTGCCTTGTTTGCAGTGCCTTTTTCTGCTTTGGTTGAACTTGCATCAGAAATTTTGCCTGCTTGGGAAACGCCACCGTCTGTTGATGCTGTATCTTTTGGTGTCTCCATGAAAAACATGGTCCACACGAGCCAGATACCAACACATATTACTATGGCCAGAAGAGTTTTTTTATCCATTGAGGCACCTTATAAAAGTTTAAATTTTCTTATTTATCAAGGAACTGGATCGTTTCCCCCCGGATTCCATGGATGACAACGGACTATGCGTCGAGCAGACAGGTAAGTACCTTTAAAAACTCCGTATTTCTTCAAACTCTCCAGAGAATAGTGGGAACAACTTGGATAGAATCTGCATCTTTGACCCAGCAGAGGTGATATGAATAGCTGGTACAACCTGATAAGGAAAATAAAGATCCATTTCATCTTATTTTCCCTTTCCAGTGGAGATTTTTGAGTTGTCTTACAATTTCCGAATATGCAGGGGTTTCCTTTATTCTCTTTGGAATAATGACAATATCCATGGACTGAGGAAACAAATTTGTGTTTCTCCTAAACACTTCACGTACCAGTCTTTTTATGCGGTTTCGCCGTACACTGTTTCCGTACTTTTTGCTCACCGCAATACCCAACCTGGTAATACCCACAAGATTTTTTTTAAAAAGAACTAAAAATCCAGGTGTGTTTATTTTTTTGCCACCCCTCTGAACACGCAGATATTCCCAACGCCTCAAAAGGCGTGAACTTTTAGGGAACCTCTCGGTTCTGTTTTCCCGAAGGGTTTTCGAAGTTTGCTCACTTGTTTGTAGAGAGCTTAACGGAAAGCCTTGCGCGTCCTTTACGTCTTCGCCGCTGTATAACTTTTCGCCCGCCACTTGTGGACATCCTCGAAAGAAAACCATGAACCCTAGTGCGCCTGCGGCGACTTGGTTGATATGTCCGTTTCACGACTAACTACCCCTTTCCATGCACGCCTGATTTTCAGTACACGTGCAAGACTGAAAAGCCTGGAATATGAACCACATTCCCTGTTCCGTGTCAAGTTCAATTATTTTTTATTTTGACTTATTTTTACCTTGCAATGGGTTTCTGATTTTGCTTATCATCACCTCTACCATGGTCAAAATCTTACCCATTGACTGTGTGAATTTGTGTTTTTTTCGTATTACTAAAAATCATTAATGTGTTGAAATAAAAAGAAAAAAAAGTTTTCCACAGTTGTGGAAAAAATGGCGAATTCTATGAAAGAACTCTGGTTATCGGTCCTTGCTGCATTGGAAAAACGTGTCAGTAATCAGAACTATAAAACCTGGTTCCAGCCA
>JALVPF010000366.1 GCA_027031935.1 Myxococcales bacterium
TGACAAGACCTGGCGCAACAGCGCCTCGTGGATGCAGTCAGGGAAATGAATTCAGGGGTCTTGCAGGACCTTCCACAGTTCCATGTAGATGTCTCTGAAGAGCAGTTTGGTTCGAGCGTGTTCTCTTTGCTCTATGGCTTTGCGAAACTGTCTTGTGGGTGTAAACAGGTATACGTCACCCGTGCCTGCAGGTAAGGCGTAGCCTTTCTCCGTGGTAATGAACTGCACCTTGGTACCCGGCTTGAGAAGATGCACCAGGGCCAGCATGTTTCCAGGGTTGTGCCTCTCCTGATCTCCCACCACCAGGGCCTTGGGAGATGAGTTTATGATCTTGGCCACCTTTGGAAGATTGAAGCTTATCCCTTTGGTCCACACCGAAAATTGAGACGAGTTCCAAGCGCAGCTTGCAGTAGCCAAAATTATAATCAGGGCGACAATTGGTGCCTGGAATTTTGAGCTGCCGAGTTTTGAACCAAGGAGGTAGGCTGCGGCGATGATTATACCCAGCAAGGAGGGAGTCAGGTATCGGCTTGATACAGAACGTATTCCACCGAACAGGAGGTCTGGTACGAGTAATATGGCGATGGGCAAAAAGATCAACAAGTAGACAAACAGTGTGCTCAATCGCGGGGCCTTGCGATAGATCACCACGAGGGACGTGAGCACCAACACAAGCACCAGCACTACACCAGCTGCGGCAAACCAATGATCGTAGCCCCTCCAGAAGTCAAGCAGGGGTCGACTGATGTTCAGGGCCAAGGTGGACAATAGCTCGCTCTTGGGGATTACGATCTTGCGAGACCACTCCATGGAAGCCCTGAACGCCTGGTAGTGATCGAGAAAAACCAGGGCCCAGGGCAGAAAGGCAGCGCCGCTCAAGAGCAGACTTAAGCATGCAGCCAGGCTGGATCTTGAGATCCTGAATCTTTCGTGTACCGCAACATACAGCACCTGGACCATGATCACGAAGATGCTGGAAAACGAGGTGTACATGGCACAGGTTGCCAGTAGCGAGTAGGCAAACCATGGAACAAGCAGTTTCTTGAGGGGAATCTTTTGTGATGTAAGGCGAAGGGCACGCAACATGGCTGCGCTGGAGGCAAGGATCAACACGCTCCACAGCGCATATTCACGGGCCTCCTGGGCGAAGAGGACAAAAAAGGGAGACACGGACAAGAGCACCACTGACAACCAGGATATTTTTCTGGATGAGAACAACTCCCAACTGAGCCAGAAGATTGCAGGCAAGGCAAAGAGGCTCAAAAGGGCACTAAGCAGCCTCAAAATGCCAATGCCATCACCAAAGCAGGACACCCAAAGCCTGGCCAAAATGTAGTAAAGGGGAGGATGCTGCGGTTCGTCCCTTGCAAGCCCTTTTATGGTATCTACTACACCCTTTTCAGGATCGTTTTCCTGAAGCTTTTTTACCTCAGCTACATCCAGGACCCTGCCAGTGAAGATCTTTTTCTTCCATTCCCTGCTTTGGCTGCCAGCGGCAAAAAACTTCGTGTATACCTCGTCGTGCCACAGGAGTTTTTTGTCGATATTGTAAAATCGGAAAAAGACGCCTGCTGCGATTACAGCGAGCATGCCAGGGAGCATAATCTTGTGCAACAGTTTGTCCGTCATGGCGTCACTAGTATCCCAAGAACCCGTGCAAGACAATGTTCTTATGACATACAGCCTGTAGAGGGCAGCCATGGTGGACCCGAAAAGATTTTTTTTGTGACAAGTTTGTGGCGAATTGTATATGCTCAGGTCCATGGATGAGCAACTGCCCCAGGCTTGCTGTGGAGATTGTGTAGCTTTCGTAGATCAGTCAGGTGACCATCAGTCACCTGCTGGTCCATGCAAATTGAGGCCGGAGCTTGGCATCATAAAGGCCACCTTGCCTGCCTGCAGTATGCTCAACCTTCGCTCGTCCAGAGTGGGCAAGGTTGCTGCCCCGACAAAATCCAGGGCCAGGCGCCCGTCGAGGCAAAGGGCCAGGGTTGTGGATGACACTCCCAAGAGGGCCACATTGCTGGAGCCTGTCATGGGAGACACCTCGGGAGATGTGGGAGGACTGGATATGGATAGAGATGGACTCAAACAGGTGCTGAGGGAAATCCTGGAAGAAGAGACCATGTACGGTTATCCACAGATGGGTGAGAGATGGCAGGGAGGAAGCCTGGTGCTCAAACCCGCAAATCCTGAAAACCAGCCCAAGGAGATTCCCCTCGAGACCTTCTTTCACAAAATCGTCATGGTTCGAGACAGGTTACGGGTGCTCGAGGCAAAGCTGAACTCCAACCCCAAACTCAGCGAGCAGGACAAGGTCGAATTGCAGGGCTACATAACAAGGTGCTATGGTTCCCTGACCACCTTCAATGTTCTGTTTGCCAACAAGGCAGACCACTTCAGCTCCAAGTAGTAACAGCCCAATCTTCTGACAATTTTTCAGGCAGGCAACTCAAACTGTCTCCTTAGGGTTTCATGTCCTGAGAAGATCAGGAAGGTCGCTGCATGGATTGAATTTAAATCCATTTGTCAGCCAAATCACTCACCCTCTGGAATCAGGTTTCCCAGATCGCAAGCGAGACGGGAAATCTGGGTCAAGGCTAAGTATTCCCTTGACAGAAAACTTTAAAGGTCTACATTTCGCGCCCCTTGATTGGGCTGGAGTTGAGGTGAGTCATGAATAGAAGAATCGTAAGGCATGTTTTCGACTGGTTGTGGATTGTCCTCGGGTCCACGGCCATGGCCTTGGCCTTCAACCTTTTTCTGGAGCCAACCCATGTTGTGCCGGGAGGAGTCACTGGCCTGGCCATGATACTAAAGTCCTGGGTAGGAACTCCCATAGGTTTGGTGACCATAGTCGCAAACGTGCCCTTGTTTATCCTGGGGATAAGGGTCCTGGGGAAATCATACGGAATCAAGTCGGTCGCTGGACTTCTCCTGTCGTCTTTGATGATCGATTTTTTTTCATATGTACTTCCTGTTCCTCCAGCGACCAATGATCCCATGCTTGGAAGCATATTTGGAGGCATTCTGCTGGGAACAGGTCTTGGTTTGGTCTTTCGGGGAGGAGGTTCCACCGGTGGCGCTGATATTATTGCACAGGTATGGTCCAAGTACTCGAACCTCTCCACCGGCACAGCCATGCTCATCCTGGATTTTGTGGTAATCTCCGCTGCCGGTTTTGCATATCACAACTTCGAGATGGCCATGTATGGGTACTTGAACCTGTATATTCATGCGCGGGTGGTGGATTTGGTGCTGGAGGGCGTGAGCTTCAACCGTGCTGTGCTCATCGTGTCCATGGAATCGGATCGCATAGCCGAGGCCATATTAAAGAACATGAATCGGGGTGCCACGGTACTGTCAGGGACTGGCGCATATTCAGGGATTCACAAGAACGTTGTTTTTTCAGTCATGTCCAAAAAGGAAGTCTTTAGGGTCAGGGATATAGCGCGACGTATAGATCCCTCGGCCTTTATCACCATCACGGATGTGCACGAGGTCTTCGGAGAGGGGTTCAAGCCCAGAACCGTACAAAGCGCATCGTGACCTACTGTGAAATGGTTTTCATCACGAATTGAAACCCGCCTGATATTTCTGTTCGTTTGTCAGAGCAATACCATTAGTGGATTGACGACATATTATATTAGGTCTATTATAATAAGGTGAATCAGGTTTTAAGAATGCTTGCCAAGTCGAGAAAGGCCCTCGGACTTTCTCAGATGGAGCTTTGCATTCAGGCCGGTGTAAGTTTGGCCACGGTCCAGAACATAGAGGCTGGCAAGGCGAACCCCTCGCTTTCTGTGCTCAACCGCATATTGGACACTCTAGGCCGACGCCTCGATGTCAACTGTGCTGGTGCAGACTGGGATGCGCTGGCAGACCATGGCTTGCCCATGGTTTCACGTTCAAGAGATCCTGTGCATCCAAGTCCTGCAGGGCTCCGATACCACCTGGTCCGAGCAATAGTCGAGATTGAATCCTGCAGGGGCGCCGTAGATAGCGAGCGTAGAATCGAGGCGCTCAAAGCCTTGCTGCTCGCTTTGCGCAACGCATACCCCAAGAC
>JALVPF010000367.1 GCA_027031935.1 Myxococcales bacterium
GTGGATGAATGCCTGCTGAGAGGCAGAGTACGAAACCTTCCCGAACCAGCCAGGGCCATGGGGAGCATGAGTTGGTCTGCCAGGTGGCGTCCCACAGCCCCTCGAAGTTGATCTATAACAGGTTTACCACTCTTTCTGCCAGGCCCTTCTCGCCAAGAACAACGTTCAGCTTCGACTTCTCGGCGATTTTCTCCGGCACTTCCAGCTGCCGTGAGGATGATCACAGACAAGGTGTTCATTTGACTGTACTTGACTCTGACACTAGGTTTTCCAACTGAAGTATTATTCTTTGTGAGTTTTGTTCACGATTAAGTGCTTTGGATGGCTACAACACAAACTGGAGGAAGCCAGTGAAAAATGTTTTCCCATACCTGCTCCTGTTGATTCTGACAGCTTGTGGAACCGTAAATTCGAATACGGTTTCAAAAAAACAAGGACCCCTTCCTTTGGCCCAGGGCAGCTCGACTGCCACAGGAAACAAAGCTGACCTTCAGGCCAGAAAGGCCTTCGAGGAACTGTGTGCCTTGCCCGCCTTCGAGTTGCCTGCAAGTCGTCTTGCCATAGCATCTGCAGGAGCATCTCCGGCGATGTTCGACAGGGAGAACCTGCTCTTCGAAAGTAGAGTTTCAATAGATTCACAGGGAAAAAGGAAAGACCTTAGCCGAATGGTGTGGAGGGTGACAAGCGACAATCCGAACCAGACCATTACCGAGACTTGGTCTCCATGGCGAGAGGATAAACCCGAAATTCAGGCGCGGGTGGTTTCGCCGGATGGAAAACAGATCCAGGTTGACCCGAAGACCTTCGTAGAGACTACCTTGGCCAAGGATCTTCAACTCTCCGATGCAAGGCAGATCAAGATCCCCCTGCCGCAGGTCAAACGCAATTTTGTCGTGGAGTATGAAGTCACCCACAGATACCGCCAAGCCCTGATCAAGGGACTGGGTTATTCAGAGACTTTTCCACTGTGGCAACTGAATCCCTTTCGCTTCATGCGCTTTGTGGTAGAAATACCTGCGAACCAGACATTCAAGATCCACGTGGTGGGGGTGCCTTCTCCCAAGGTTATCCGCACAGGAGATCGAAAACGCCTGGTATTGGAGGTGCCGGAGATTCGCTTCAAACCCTTTGTCTATACTCCTGAGCAACTTGCCAAACTCATGCCTCGTTTTGGCTGGACGACCAACAGATCGTGGAACAAGGTTGCGCTTGCTTACCGGAAGCTAATCGCAGACAAACTCCAGAAGCTTGACATTCCGGATCCTGTGGCCAATAACCTCGCTGGGCTCAAAGGCTTTAGGGCCAAAGCCCAGGTGCTGCTGGCTTACCTGGCCAAAAAGGTTCGCTATACGGCAGTCCACCTGGGTCAAGGCTCCATCGTACCGACTGAACCAGGCAAGGTACTATCCAGGGGGTATGGAGACTGCAAGGACCTGTCGGTCCTCCTGTTGACCCTGCTGCGTTCGGCCGGTGTGCCGGCGCAACTCGCCCTGACACAAAATGGCGGCATGAGTCCCATGGAGCAGATCCCGGGACTCGAACAGTTCAATCATATGATTGTCATGGTGACCAAGGAAGATGGCACTGCCTTGTGGATTGACCCGACAGATCCTCTATACCCGGCAGGAATCCTGCCTGTCGGCGATCGGGACAAAAATGCCCTCTTGATTGACGAGCATAGTGACTCGCTGGTACCCACGAGTAAGTCTGCTCAAACGTCGCTCGTGATTCGCAGTGAACACGAACTTAAGTTTGCGCCCTTTGGTGAAGGTAGTGCAAGCGCCGAGTTCTACTTCGAGGGTGCAGCAGCAGCAGTGGTGCGCCATATGGCTGGCAAATGCGATGAAGATGCGGCCAAGAGCCTGGTAGAAGATGAAATGAATGTGCTGCATCCAGGCTCAAACTTTGAAGCCAGCTTGAGCCAGTGTGGTGCTGTGGATGGCCCTGTCAAGGTGCAGGTAAAGGTGGCAAGTAGCAAGAGTCTCGATACAGGAGATCTTTTCATCGATCTACCCGTTCTTTCCCGGGACATGTTCAACCGTGCGCTACCTAATGAACTCCTCATGGAACCTGACTGGCATGATGAGCGCAGCGAAGAGGTTAAAGCCGCCGACAATGAGAAGACCAAAAAGGCAACAGGCTACAGCGAAGAAGAACTTTCGAAAAGGGTCATCACTCTGCACTCCCAACTACACATCGAACGTAATCTGCATATTACCCTGCCCAAGGAGTTCTTGACCACCAAGCTTCCATCCAATCGTACACTGAAAATGGGCCCGGCGGTTTGGACTGAGCATTTTGCACAGGCAGACGAGAAGACAATCAACGTGGCATTGGTGCTTGATGTCAAGAAGACGGCTTGGAGCCCGGAGGACATACAGGCCTTTAAAAAAGCTTTCTGGAGCAGGTACAACGAATCCATACCAAGTGTGCGCGCTTCCTTTGCCCCCATGAAATTTATCAACGACAGGCATCCGAAAAAGGGTATTCAAAGGATCACGAGGTGGCTGGAAAAGCACCCCGAAGACGGAGCCACACGGGCCAGGTATGCCAAGATACTCATGAGACTTGGCCTTGCTGAATTGGCAAAGAAACAAGTGCAAATGGCTCTCAAGAGCAGGCCAGAGGACCCGCTGGTTCTCATGATCGCTGGAGACATGGCACGCCAAAACCCTCAAGGCTTGTATTACAGACCACCATTTGAACGTCAGAGGGCCATGAAGCTGCTGCAGAAAGCCATGGAACTCCTGCCGGACCACCCTTGGCCGGCGCAGGAGTTGGCCGAGACCCTGAGATACGACGACGAAGGTGAACTTCAGTGGTCGTGGAATGAGGATGTAAAGCGTGCAGCTTCCTTGTTGAAAAAGCTGGTGGACTCCAACATGGGTAGCGATGAAACCCTGGGCGAGCTGACAAAGATTTACATGAACACCCGGCAGATTCGCAAATTGCAGGATCTGTTCGCTACCCACAAAGAGTTGCAGAGTCCGTCCGACCCACGTTTTTCAATAGTGGCAGAGGCCGTGTCGGGCAACATGGAGAGCATGAAATATCATATCGAGCGCATAAAGGACAAGAAGAACAAGTTTGTTGCCTTGCTGTTGGCATATTCCACACTGGCCCAATTGCACATGTTCGACAAAGCCATCGACTTGGTGAAATCTTTCCAGGCTGACGAAAGCCTCAAACCTGAGATCAATGTGTTGTTGACCATGAACGAGGGATTGAAACCCATCCCTAAGAATTTGTCTACAGGGACTGTCGAGGATGCCGGAAAAACTCTATGTGCTACCATGGCAGAAGCCTCATCCAAATCTGATGCCGGCAAGCGCCTGGCCCAACTGGCCTCAAAGGACGGGAAAAAGGAGCTTGATGGAACATCAGCCATTTTCGACTTCGTGCAACTGCCTTCCATAGAGCAATCATTTGCTTATAGGTTGTTGTTCCATCAGGGCCGATGCATACGCTCAGGCAATGAAGAGCTTGCGAAATTGAGGTGCGAGCTTCCTGAGAGTCCTGATGTAAAGATGACGAGCTATTGGGTTCGAACAGGCAAGCATTATCGATTGGTTTCCTTGGGCAAAAAGACACATATGGCATTTCTTGCATACGATCGTGCCAAAGCCGGCCGATTTGAAGAGGCCAAGCTGTGGCTGGATTGGCTGGCAGACGAGTTGCGCGAATCGAAAATAGATTCCCTTTTTTCAGATTACTGGAGCCAGGCTTCGTCAAAAGACAAGAAATCCATTCGATACGCATCGGCTTTGGCACAGGTGATGTTTGGAGACCAGATCAGGTCAGCGCACAAGGATGTTATACGGGAGATAGATCGGGGTCGTAAAAGACTGTATGGCGCCATGCGTCGTAAAACTGACATGGCAATGGCTGAAATATACAACATCCGTCGGGAGTACAAAAAGGCGGTTGCCGTGTTACGTCCTCTGGCAAAATCCGAAAACGAGCCCTGGATGTGGCGCAGGCTTACCAAATTTCTTGTGGATGCCGGCCAAAGGTCGAAGGCATTTGCCATCGTAAAAAAGGCTCTTGCGCGGGAACCAGA
>JALVPF010000368.1 GCA_027031935.1 Myxococcales bacterium
CACTTTTTCAATCCCTTCCAATGCGTCGGTTTTTCACCCAGCGCCTTGCCCAGAGCATCTCGTGAACCTTCTTTTGGAGTCTTTCCATTAGCCATGGTACATCATCCCCTCGCGCGCTCATAGGCCCGTATCACATCACGTACAAGCGGATGACGCACAACGTCTGTCTCGGAGAACTCGCAAAAGGAAATACCCTCTATGGAAGAAAGAATAGAGCGAGCCTCTATCAACCCAGAGGTCTTCTCAGTTGAAAGATCTACCTGGGTTACATCACCTGTAATGACCGCCTTGGATTCATAGCCCAGGCGAGTCAGAAACATCTTCATCTGGTCAGAAGTCGTATTTTGAGCTTCATCCAGGATTATGAAACTGTCGTTCAGAGTCCTTCCCCTCATGAAAGCAAGGGGTACCACTTCTATGGTCCCCCTCTCCATCAGTCTGTCCACCTTTTCCGCCTCCATCATGTCATGCAAGGCATCATACAGGGGACGAAGATACGGATTTACTTTTTCAGCCATGTCGCCAGGTAAGAATCCAAGCTTCTCTCCGGCCTCAACTGCTGGTCTGGAGATGACAATCTTCTTGATGGAACGTTCCTGTAAAGCGGCTACTGCCATTGCAACCGCCAAATATGTTTTTCCGGTACCAGCAGGCCCAATTCCAAATACGACATCATGCTCCCGGATAGCGTCGATATACCTCTTTTGACCAAGGCCCTGCGGAGTGATAACTCGTTTCGAATTTGAGACAAAAACCTTGTCCATGAACACTTCGGCCAGCTTCACCGATGAATCTCTGGTCTTGAGACGAAATGCCTGCTCAAAATCTATTCCATATAGAGGGCGGCCGGCCCTCGCAAGGCCGTAAAGTTCTTCTATGGTTCGGGCCACGAGCGCAACTATGTCCTCATCGCCGGTCAGGAGAAGTTCGGTTCCCCTGACCGAGATGCTTATTCCACTGGTTTTCTCCAGTACCCTGATGTGCTCGCATCCTGGACCGACCAGCAGACTAGTCACCCCGGTGTCATCCATAACAAGCTTGTGGGCTGTAGTACTCAAAGAATTGGATCCTTCACAAGATATTACTTCATTTAAACGGCCTTAGCATAACATAAGCGTTTGCTTTTCGTTTATACAACCTCTTGGCCTTCCATGGAAAACGAATATCATTTTCAGTCAACAGCCCGGTCGAAAGCAGCTCATCCCAATCTTCAGGATAAACACCCGTCTCCAGGCGATAGACATCCAAAGCCGCATCTATTCTCCTGGATTCAATGGAGTCAAAAGCTTCCCTGACCACAGGGTTCTGAAAATCCGTGGTGCTCTTGGGTTCGAACAATTCCATGGGATTGAGGTTCAAGACTTCGAACAAGAGATAAAAAATTGCCAAGAGCACAACATACATGCCCCCTTGAACAACGATGCGCGTGAAAGAAAAACTTCGCTTTGAACCTCCGGGTTTATCGATGGTTTTTGATGAATCCTTCTTTGACACGACCTTGATGTAGCCTTCGTTCAAAAGATTCATCAAAGCCTTGCAGGTCTCAAACTCTCCAAGCCTCGAAAGGTCTATGAGTTTTTGAACATTTCGATCTTCCCGGACATATTCGAAGACCTTCTTTTCATTAGAACCCATGTTCTTCGATTTCTTCTCGGCTGGCTTTTTCTCGGAGAACATGTCATCAAAAGCCGCATCGACCTCATCACCCTCTGCGCTTTTTATGGAATCATCAATTTCCTTTACCTTGGTGAAGGTCATTTCATACGAGCTGATTCTCTTTCGTACTATGGGCCACTCATCCAGCATGCGAAAACCCTCCATGAGGATGTTCTCGCTCCGGATGGGCTCCCCTGCTTCTTCGTCATAGACTACAGCCTCTGCCTCGAATGCATAGGTACCGCTCTCCCAGTTGAAAAGCCTGTAGAGAGTCTCGGTGGTCTGGAGTCTGGTAAACTCCCTCATCTCTCCCCTCGAGATGAATCCGTGCTCAACAAGCAGATCCCCCAACCTTTTGAGGGTTCTTTTCTGAATCGTCAGGGCCTGCTCCAATTGGGCCTCGGTGATGACCTCAGCCCTGACCAACATTGAACCAATGAGATCCTTGCTCTTCCTCGTGGTGGATTCCGCCCTCACCACGTCCCCGTTCAGGAAGGAAATCCTGACCTCTTTGTCCTTGCTCTGAAGATGCAACACGCCTGTCTTTGACTGGTGGCTGATAAGCTGAAAAATGTCGGCGATACCAAAATCTTTCAGTGTGCCCTTTAACGCCATATCCTTACCCTAGCCTTCGTCCTTGAATGAATCAAAAACAGACCACGCATAAAACAACGCAAACATGAACAGTTGTGGACCCAACACCAGCCAATTTCGCCAAGAACCGAGGGATATGGTGTCTCGCACGAAATAGCCTCCGGCCAGCACCTGCATCAACACAACGCTGAAAAGCAGCAGGATTAAAACGCCACGCAAAACACGACCCTTTAATATTTGCCCGATACCAGGCAATAGAAAGTTTATCCCCGTTGAGATGGTGGCCTTTCGTCGATTGTACTTTCTTACCTGGATCTCCTTTGAAATGCGACTACGGGCGTCCACCTGCGATTTCTTTACGAAAACATGAAAGCATTGTCCACAGACTGAATCATCCCGCAGTTCAGGAGAACAGATTCTACAAGCTGGCCTGCCGCAACGAACGCATGCGTTGGAAGAAAATACTCGTCTTCGAAGGGCAAGAAGAATGAACAACAATACCAGGGCAGAGCCACAGGCAATCCACAGCGAGACCATTGAAGAAAATCCTGTGGATGCCGAAAGGAGCCTACTAAAGACAGCACCAGAATCCGTGTCTTCATCCACCTGGTACAACCATTCGTGAGGGATGGCCAGGTCAGCTACCGCATAATTTGCCATGGTCGCCTTTTTTTCGCCCTTTGGGGGATTGTCTACGATTGAATCGGCTACAGGCACTGTAACTTTGGTATCGGATAATTCCCTCAAGGCCCTGACCCTGTCATGATCCAATCGAACTGCCTGGTTTATGGATTCTTTTCCCTTGTCCAGATTTGCACTTCTGAAATATGCACGACTGAGATTGAAATATGGCTCGACCACATCGGGACGGACCTTTGTAGCCCGAATATACAATTCGATGGCTCCCTTGAGATCACCACCCAGAAACAGAACATTACCCAGGTTGTTCAACAAGACCACTGAATTCGGTGCCAAGAGCAAAGCCCTGTTGTACAGTGCTTTTGCTTTTTCCATTTTCCCTTGTCGCTTGTTGTACGATGCCAGCGAAGCAAGGATCAGCTTGTCATCACCACCTTCCACCATCCTGGTGCGCAAATTGTTCAGGCAAGACCTGTGGCCCGGGCCATCTATTACATCCAGAGCATCACTGAAAACACCTTGTGTCATCATCATCCGGTCTGTTGCAAACCTCAGAGCAAGAGGAAAAGCAGCTATGAGCACAACAAACAGAATAATCACAGAACGTGAGCGCCACCCCTGGTAGATCCAGCCTACGGTCAACCATGACAATACCACGATGACAGGTCCAGCACGCAGCAGTATCGGGAGAAGCAGAATAACGATCGCCAATATGCCTGTTTGAAAATTTGCAACGCCCCTGGGAAAAAGATGGTGAAAATCATGCATGAACAAGCGCAGGTTCTTCAAAAGCAAGACCATGGCAAACAAAACGAAAGCTACAGCCAGACTCAACAATGTCGAAAAGATCAGGTTTACAAGCAATCTGTTTTTGCTGATGGGATTTTGCAGGGATGTTTGTGCAGCTTTGTAGATATCATTCCAGAGCTTCCCTAGCCCGAAAGGACTCCTGGAAAAATTTAGCTGGGCACGGGCCAGATATACCGAAGGCAGATCTGGCGCAAGGTCTATGGCTGCATCCATAAGCCTAGATGCTTGTTCAGCGTCCTCCCGTTTTGAGGCATCAAATGCGTTGTGGATCAAAACCCAAGCATGTGGGTACATATTCCTGATTGCCAACTCCCTGCGTATAGCTAAAAACCGTCTAAAATC
>JALVPF010000369.1 GCA_027031935.1 Myxococcales bacterium
ACATAGACCGTGTTTTTGAACCATTTTTCACCCCAAAAGACAACTGGAGGGGAGCGGGACTCGGGCTCTGGGTCGCATACCAGATAGTCGATGAACATGGAGGCGAGATCAGTGTCCGGAGCGAACAAGGCAAGGGAGTCACTGTCATTTTCAAGTTCCCCGAGGCCATGCAGGGAGGTGTGGGCTACGACACCATGGTGGAGATGGACTAGCAAGTTCCAGCTTTTTTTGCGCTTTTCGCACTTGATGATAAAATAACTGGAGATTGCTCAAAATTCGAGGGCTGATGAATATGTACACCATTGCGATGGAGCGAGTTTGACATGAGTCGAACTGCCGGCATAGTTTTGTTGAGCATCTTGATTGTTCTCAGCGCGGCCATGGTCTTGGTCAACCTCTTGCTGCCTCCTGCTGTCGTAACTGATGCAAGTCCTGCACGCGTCTCTTTCAATTCTGTAGTCACCTCCATCGTGGGAAAGGTGGAGATAAGAAAAAAGGGCTCCAAGAAATGGACCAGGGTCAAGTTGGCAGAAAAGCTCTACCAGGGAGATAAAATTCGAACAGGTCTGTTCTCCGAGGCAACCCTGCAGCTCAGGGGTTCGTCTTCAGTCACGGTTGCTCCAAATTCTAGCTTTGTGGTTGGTGAGGAGAAGAAGCAAAACTCTTCATTTGAGTTGGGAGAAGGAAGCATACTCGCGGCAATACCGCATCAGAACAAAAGGGAGTTCAAATTCCACTCAAAAGGTTCTGACGCTGTTGCCAGCTCTAAAGAAGGTGAATTTTCCATGACCAGCGATGGCAAGGGCACCGTGGTTGTAGATTCTTACAAGGGCATGGTAAAAATAAAATCCAAGGGCAAAACAGTAAAGATAAAAAAAGGGAAACGATCTCTCGTGCTGCCAGCACATCCTCCGACCAAGGCTCTTGCAATTCCATCTTCCATCGCGCTGCAGGTAAAATGGCCTCCACTGAAGACATCCAAGACCAAGGTAAAACTCACAGGAAAAACATCGCTTGCTGCCACGGTCATGGTCAATGGAATTCTTATACGGCCTGATTCCAGCGGACAGTTCAGCTTTGATGTACCCCTGCAAGAAGGCAAAAACAGGCTGGTGGTCACATCGACGGATGCGTCCGGAAAGACCACGACAAAAAAATCCCCGGAAATAACGGTTGACACGAGTCGGCCAGATCTAAAAGTCGACGCGGAGGATCTGTGGAAATGACCACCGACGCCCAACGCATTGAAGAACTCGAGCAGCAGATAGAGGAGATGCGTGAGAAAATTTATCGAATGGGAAGACTGGCCGAGATGGGAAAACTGATCGCAGTGACAGCCCACGAACTCAGCCAGCCTCTTCTTGGGATAAAGGCATTTGCCCAGATTATTCAACGTAAAATCAATGATGACAAGGACGTAAGCAAAAAGATCGCCATTATCATCCAGCAGGCGAAAATCATGGAGAACATCCTGAATGGGCTGAAAGATTTCACCAGACCTCAGTCTTATACACCTGGTGGCATAGACGCACAGCAAGTGGCAGCCGATGCAGTGGAACTTTTCAGCGAACGGGCCAAAAAGGCAAAAGTGGATATATCCACCGAACTTTCTGGAATTCCTCCGAAGGTCTCTGGAAACAGGGGTCAACTTCAGCAGGTGGTAGTAAACCTTCTATCCAACGCCATTGATGCTCTTGCAAAAAATGGAGGGGGAAGAGTCAGACTCAGGATCGAACCAAAAAATAACGGGACCAGCCTCATTGTGGCGGACACTGGAGACGGCATAGACGCCGAGATCCAAAAGCACATCTTCGAACCTTTTTTTACTACCAAAGCCCAGGGAGAAGGGACCGGGATGGGGCTTTCAATTTGCAAGGAGATAATCGAATACCATCATGGGACCATCCGAGTGCTTGAAAGTGCTGAATTACACCAAACCTTCGGTGAAAAGTTCGGAATGGGGTTCATCGTCTGGATGCCGGCAGTAAGTGGCAAGAAGTCTGACGGATGAAAACCAGTTTCCTGCCAAAGCTGGTCAACGGACAAACCGGTGATCCTGCCTTGTTCGTCGACATCTTGAGACAAAAGCGTGCCCTGCTTTTTGATTGCGGACGCATCGACAGTCTTTCTGCATCGGAATTGCTCAGGATCTCGGACGTTTTCATATCACATATGCACATCGATCACTTCATCGGCTTCGATCACCTTCTCAGGCTTCACCTGGGACGGGGGCACAGAATAAGGGTCTTCGGCCCCAAGGGAATCACATCATGCGTAAAGGGAAAACTCTCCGGCTACACCTGGAACCTGGTACAACACCAAAGGATGCTTTTTGAAGTGCATGAATTCGATGGAATATCCTGCACGATAAGCAACTTCCCTTGCCGGAAAAAGTTCAGACCCACCAAGGTGAGCAAAAAACGAGTTCAAAACTGGCTTTGGAGCGATGAACTCATACGCGTCAAAAGCACGGTGTTAGACCACAAGATCCCTTGTCTTGCCTTCAAGGTTGAAGAACGTGATTTTTACAATGTGGATCCGGTCAGACTCAAAGCCCTGGGGCACAAGCCCGGACCGTGGTTGAACAGGTTGAAGGAATGGGTGAGGTCAGGCTCAATCGCCGAAAAAACCATCGAGGTCGAAGGCAAGCGCCTTGAAGCAGATGAGCTAGCCAAGGCACTACTCATCCACAGCCATGGAAAGCAGATTGCGTACGTTGCCGACTCTGGCGGTAGCGAAGAGAATCAGCGAGCCATTATAAACCTGGTTCGCAACGCGGATCTGTTTTTCTGTGAAGGTGCTTTTCTGGATGAAGACCGAAAGAGAGCCTCAGACACATTTCACCTGACCGCAGGCCTGGCAGGCAGGTTGGCAAAAGAGGCAGGAGTCAAGCGATTGATCCCCTTTCATTTTTCTCCAAAGTACGACGGCCGCTTTTCGGAGTTGGAATCAGAGGCGCAACAGGCCTTCATACAGACGAACTGTCACCCTGCAAAGACAGCGTCAACCAAATAATACAGAATTTTAATTCAGATCTTACTGGCTGAACTCCAGTGGAAATTCATAACCCATGGACTTGACAGTCATACCCTCTTCCTTGTGTCCGGTAAACTTCGGAAATCTCCACTTGGCGACCCTGGGCGCAAGACACTTTCCGAACTTGTGTTCGGCGATTTCCTCCGGTTCGATCTCAACTTTGGCCACCTTGCCGCTGGTCTTGATCTTCATGCCGATTATGGCATCACCTTCGAAATCGGGATCGACCTTGAGTGCCTTGCAATAGCAGTATTTCACAGCGCGAAGATTGCGATTGACCACTGCAACGATGTCCTGCTCATCGAGCATGTCCTTGACCTGCGTCCTTCCACGGGACACGGAGATGGTAGAGCCAGGGCCAAAAGCCAGGTTCAAGGTCGCCTCAGGAATCTCTTCGCCGGGCTTGGCTGTCACCTTGAAAAAACTGGCCTTGTTTTTCGCAAGCTTTGCGAACTTTGCCTTGAAATCCTTGTTGTCACCAGCAAAGGCAAAAGAAGACAAGGCGATGCTCACTGCCAAAATGATGGAAATTCTAATTGACCTCATAGTGTCCACCTCCGCAAAAGCCATCATAAGCCTTCAAATGGCCAATCAAGCCAACATTAAAGTTACCATGGGGGTATGCAAATCACAAGCTGTCCAAAGACGATTAAAGACCACTATCATCCTTAATTATTCATGCCTGATAATTTACCGGAAACATTGCTGAAATCGAGAAGCATGGGAAAGCTCTTGACACACTATATGTGGTGGTCTATTTTGCAAACTCTACAACATAGCGCGTTTTTCCTTGCTTCCTTGGATAAGGGAAACGCGAGGGGAGTGCGAAAATAACCAGGTAAAATTTCTGATAAATTGAGATCAATCTAACAACCAGGATGGTAAAAAGTGGAAAAGATTCAGCGTACCAAGCAACAGATTCCCTTATCGGTTTTCGAAGATTTGACCCCGGACGCGACCGCTACCTGGGACCCTGCCCAGGTGACCCGTGCCCTTATACAGCAGCGCTCCATCGAACCGGACGCTGCTCGCAGAATAAGCCTGGAGGTTGAGCAGGTCCTGAAAGAAAAGGGTCCCAAGCACCTTACCCCCCAGGTAATAATTTCCACCCTGGACGATCAGCTGATCAAGCATGGATTCGACTCTGAACTTCCCCTCAGCGACAATGCGATCAGGGTTCTTAACAAGCGCTACCTTAGACGCGACAAGGACGGCAGGGTCCTCGAACGGCCCAAGGACATGTTCGCCCGGGTTGCAAGAACCATCGCCTCGGCCGACCTGAAATTCGATCCCAACGCAGACGTCCATTCCACCGCCGCCAGGTTTTATGAAATGATGACGTCCCTGGAATTCCTTCCCAACTCTCCCACGCTGATGAACGCGGGAAGAGAACTGGGGCAACTGTCAGCCTGTTTCGTGCTTCCCGTGGAAGACTCCATGGACAGCATTTTCGAGGCGGTAAAAAACACTGCGCTGATTCATAAATCCGGAGGCGGGACCGGATTTTCTTTCTCCAGGTTGAGACCAAAGGAAGACGTGGTGCAATCGACGAAAGGAGTCTCGTCTGGCCCGGTCAGCTTCATCAAGGTCTTTGATGCAGCCACTGAGACCATCAAGCAAGGCGGCACCAGGCGCGGTGCAAATATGGGCATCCTTCGGGTGGACCATCCGGACATTCTCGACTTCATGGGCTGCAAGACGGCTGAAAAATCCCTGAACAACTTCAATATTTCGGTAGCCATTACCGAAGATTTTATGAATGCAGTGGAAGCTGGCGCAGACTATGACCTGATCAACCCCAGGACCAAGGAAGTGGTCAAGACTCTCAGCGCACCGAAGGTATTCGAAACATTGGTGCGGCTGGCCTGGCGAAATGGAGAACCTGGTGTAATATTCATTGACAGGCTAAATGAAGACAACCCGACTCCTCACATTGGTACCATCGAAAGTACAAACCCCTGTGGCGAACAGCCTCTGTTGCCCTTCGAGTCCTGCAACCTGGGATCCATAAACCTTGGCAAATTCGTACATGAGGGTTCACTTGATTTGCAGGCCCTTAGTGCGACCGTACATGATGCTGTCCATTTCCTCGACAATGTCATCGAGGTAAACCGCTACCCGCTTCCCGAAATCGAACGAATAACAAAAGGCAACAGGAAAATCGGTCTGGGCATCATGGGGTATGCAGACATGTTGCTCAAGCTGGGCATACCATACAACTCCGAAGAGGCGTTGAAACGCGCAGAAGAGGTCATGGGATTCATACAGAGGGAAGCCAGGGTCGCAAGCGCAACTCTGGCCGACAAACGTGGCCCTTTTCCTACCTTCGAAGGCAGCGTCTATGATCTGCCCGGGGCCAAACCGCTGAGAAATGCCACGACCACGACCATCGCACCCACCGGCACCATCTCCATCATTGGAAACTGCTCTTCAGGTATCGAGCCCTTGTTTGGTGTCGCGTTCGTCAGAAAAGTCATGGATGGCGACGAGCTGGTGGAAGTCAACCCGGAATTCAAGAGGCTCGCTCGACAGGAAGGTTTTTACTCGGACGCGCTCATGAAAAAAGTCGCAAAATCCGGGACTCTCTCGAAAGTACCGGAGGTGCCGGAACGCTACAGGAAACTTTTTGTAACATCTCATGACGTGTCACCGGAATGGCATGTTCGTACCCAGGCTGCATTTCAAAAGTATACTGACAATGCTGTTTCCAAGACGGTCAATCTGCCAAACTCGGCTACGGAAAACGACGTTGCGGAAGTCTATCGTCTATCCTATATCCTGGGTTGCAAGGGTGTTACCGTGTATCGCGATGGCTCTCGCTCCGAGCAGGTACTCAATATCGACAACAAGGAAGCCAAAAAGGCTGAACCTGTCAAGATCGTCTCTGCTCCTGCGCGCCTGATTCCACGCGAGAGGCCTGAAGTTGTCACTGGCTCGACGGTCAAGATGGCCACGGGATGCGGCAATCTTTATGTAACCATAAACGAAGATGACGAGGGAATCTTCGAACTCTTTACAGCCATGGGCAAGGCTGGTGGTTGCGCATCATCACAGGCAGAAGCCATCAGCAGGCTCATCTCCCTGTCACTGCGTGCAGGAGTGGATGCAGACGCCATAATTCGACAGCTTTCGGGAGTACGCTGCCCTTCGCCCGTGTGGAAAGACGGGGAAATGATTCTTTCCTGCGCTGATGCCATCGCCAGGGCCTTGAAATCTTACACGTCCAAGATGAAAGACAGACTCGAAGCCAAACGCGAGCAGGAGGCTTCAGAACCTGCGCTCAGCGTGGTCAAGACCGAAGCGCCAGAGCCTGCGCCTGTTGCCGCCGCTACTGCTACTGCTGCCCAATCCCAAGAGACAGCAGTGGGATATGCCACATGTCCCGAATGTGGAAGTGCGGTACAGCACTCGGAAGGATGTATGCTCTGCCTATCCTGCGGTTATTCAAAATGCGGATAAAATAAGAACCTATCGTTCAGCTTCAAGAGCAGACGAAAAAACGCCAAGGGTCTTTTCATCGAAAAGACTGAAAATAATCCTTTTCAGATGCTTCGGTCGCTGTCCGGCAAATGTGGCAGCCTCATGGACGGCTATGGGTGCCGCCTGTTCCAAAGGGAAATGATATACACCGGTCGAGATGGAAGGAAAAGCCACGCTGGTGCATTCATGGGTATCGGCTAACTCAAGGGATTTTGAATATGCACCCTTGAGGAGTTCAGCCTCACCCGAACTACCTCCTCGCCAGACGGGACCAACCGCATGGATAACATACGCAACGCCCCGCTCCTCCAGCTCATAAGCCTGAGTGATGACCGCAGAGCCGGTGTCACAGCCACCTATAGCACGGCACGCTTTCAACAGTTGTGGCCCGGCAGCCCTGTGTACGGCCCCATCCACTCCTCCTCCTCCCCTGAGTCCCGAGTTGGCAGCGGTGACAATGGCATCTGCCTGAACCCTTGTAATATCACCCAGGGCAAGTTCTATAACAACGTCAGCAAAACGACGTTCCATGATCCAGCTCCCATGTCTTCAGTCCTCCATGAGGAGACTTTTGAGAAAAGCAAGCACCAGGTTACGTTGGAGTTTGGGTAGATCTTGTTTTAACTCAAGCATCTGGTCAATCACCGAATACCTCTTCTTGCCCAACCTGAGAATGGGTTTTATAAGGAGCTTGAGCAAATCGTCGTTACTCTCTCCTTTCTTTGCAGCCTTTCTTATTTTTCCCCAAATCTGGGCACGATCTACTGCGGAAAACTCGCCATGGAGAAATTTGAATATTTTCGTAAGGGCTGCCAAAAGCTCAGTGTCTATGGGCTCGTATGTGCCATTCTGTGAAAAATATCCCTTTTGGAGGTCAACAAGTAGTTCCACCTTGTCCTGCTTGGCTTCCTCGAAATCGAATACCTGCTCACCCAAGGGTGCCTGTGCGACCGGCTCCCTGGGGATCGCCTTGCTGGCCAAAGAGCTTTCTGATTTCCTTTGCCCATGACTCTTGGATCTTCGCCTTTTCGGTTTGCCCTTCCTGAGAGAAGTTTTCGGATGTACGGGCTGGGGAAACTTTTGCGACTTAGCCAACACGCTATCATCCACATGGTTTGACCCCATGCCTGTGTCCTGTATGCCTGCACTTTCTGGAATTTCGAATTTGATGTCAGGCGTTGTAATGGATGGCACGCTGATTGTGCGTTGAGCGTTGCCCACGGACGGCGGAGCCCCGGGCGGAGCCATACTCCCAGCACTGGCAAGGGTTTTCATATCCGCAATACTGACAGGCCCCGAACCATGAGAACCATATTCATCTATAGAAGCTCCCTTGGATTCTGTCTCCGCAGTTGGAGCCTGGTTCGATGTCAGATTGTCTGCCAACAGGGAATCCAGGTCCAACTCCGGAATGTCGGGAAGGGGAATATCGGGCAAATCTATTTCAGGAAGTTCGGGTATTTCAAATGACACGGACGTATCCGAATCATCACCGCCTGCCCCACGAGATGAATCTTTGGGCAAGGAATCATCATCAAGGCTCATGTCTGCTCCTGCAAAGGTGCCACCCGAGGATTCATACGACAGTCCATCGGGCGTACACCTCGTTGTCCAAAACCAGGAAGAGAGATCCGGTGACTATTGCTTTTCCGGCGCCTTTCTTCTTGACAATCCAGGGATGCTCTTGACCATCTCCTGTAGGTTGACACCGCTCAGGGCTTCGACCACAGGTGGCAACTGGGCCATGATGTTTGTGATGTCGGAAGTCACCTTGCTCATGCCCGTGCCATCCCCGCCGGTGCTCACCACGGTTATCTTTTCCATTTTCTTCAGTGGTTCGGTAATGCTCTTTGCCAACTCGGGCAAGACATCCACGAACATCTGCGTGATTGCAGCCTGGTTATACTGTTTCCAGGATTCTGCCTTCTTGGCCATGGCCACAGCTTCTGCTTCACCCTGTGCCTGAATGACCTCTGCCTTTGCCAGGCCTCGTGCCTTTATGGCCTCTGCGTCGGCGTTACCGGTAGCCTTTGTCACCTCGGCTTCGGCAAAACCCTTTGCCTTGTTGGCTTCTGCGCGACCTTGGGCCTCTGCCTCTATCTTGTATCTCTCGGCCTCCGCCTGTACCTGTATGGCGTAGCGTCTGGCGTCTGCCGGCTTGTTTACAGTGGCGTCGAGTTCCTTGGTCTTTCTCTGGATCTCCTTTTCCTGCACGACAATGCGCTGTTCTTTTTCCACCACCTCGATCTGCACCTGTTCCTTCTTGACATCCTGGGCCTTTTCATATTTTGACAGGTCATAAGCCAGATCGGACTTTGCCTTTTTCTCGTTGACCGTCTGCTGGTACTCGGCCAGTTTTATGTTGTAGTCCCTGTTGGCCTCAGCGATCAAAGTCTCCTGCTCGAAACGCTTGGTCTCTCCAGCCTGCTTGGCAGCCGCGGACCTGATCACCGCGTCCCTGTCTGCCTCGGCCTGGGCGATGATGGCGTCACGCTTGACCTGTGCCAACCTGGGTTTACCCAAAGCATCCAGGTAGCCTTCATTATCTTTGATGTCACGAAGGGTGAAAGATACTATCTCGAGACCCATTTTTGCAAAGTCCGTTGCCGAGGTCTCCTGCACCTTCTGTGCAAACATGTCGCGGTTCTTGTAAATATCCTCAACTTCCATCTGGCCCAGGATGGCACGCAGGTGGCCTTCCAAAGTCTGCTTGGCCACGTTCATGATCTCATTTCGGCCTCTACCCAGGAACTGCTCGGATGCGGTTCTGATGGACTGGTCCGTGGAATGAATCTTAATCTGGGCTATGCCATCTACGATGATGGGTACACCTTTTTCCGTATAGACCTCTGGAGTGCGGACATCTATGGTAATCACCTCCAGGGAGATGATTTCAGCCTTTTGGATTCCAGGCCACACGAAAGCGCCGCCACCTGTCACTACCTTTGGAACTCCCCTGGTAAATGCTCCGGATACGATCATGGCTTCATTAGGTCCCACTTTCATGTAACGCTTTATCAAAACCACCAAAAGCAGAAAAACCACAACAAATGCTCCGCCTACTGCAAAGACCACGTCTGAGCTGATTCCCTCGAACATCGGTTACCTCCTGGTTACCAAATGGTTGAAATCCATCGTGCCACTACCCCATCGCAAACACTACGGCTTGACACCCTCCAGCTTTTCAGAATCTTCTTTCGGATCAGTTATCACATCCCTGAGTTTCTCATCAGCGTGCTCTCTTACCCAATAAAGTCCACCCACAACGCGAGTGATGGTCACCAGAGCATGTCGCTTGATGTCTTTCTTCTCTTCGCTCCTGGCGGGTCCTGCAAGTCTTTGGCTCTTTCCAGCGAAGAGAATCTGTCCAACACCATCTGCGGGAATGGCTTCCACGACCTCAGCCTGTTTGCCGACAAGACTCTGGACCTGCGTTGTAGCGTTTGTCTGCAAATACTTGTAGATCTTCATCAGGAAAAAACCAACGAGCAAACCCATTCCCAGTCCCGTGCCCAATGCCACCAACACGCTCATAACCGGAAGCAGGAAGAAGACCTTCATGCCGACTATGCCGCCTGCGCCGAAAAAGGCAACGAAGCTTGCTATAACCACAGGACTGAACAAGGGAAAGTCCACATCGCCCACTCCCGCATCACCTCCAGAGATGTCACCATCCATGTCCATGTGTAAGCCGGTCCCTACATCGGCCCCCGCATCCACATGGGCTTCGAACCCACCAGAAAGGATGAAGGACAAGACTGCAAAAATGAGTCCCACCAACAAGCAGATGACGTATAGGGTCATCATGGCAACGAACCTCCTCAGGCACCAAGGCCTTCACGAATCAAGCCTGCAAGATCTCCCAGGCTCTCTTTGACAAGTGTGACAATTGCGCCGCAACTGCTCCAGCCAGCAAGCCGATAGCACTGATCGAGAAATTTTATCCTGTCCCTCGCTGAATATTGTTCGGATACGAGACTGGCCACCACGTCAATGGCATAAATCCCTGCCGAATTTTCATGGAGCTGTTTTGTAAGCCTGAAAACCCCATCCCTTGCAACCTGCCGCTTCATGACCAGTCCCGAAATCCCGCTGCATTTATCCCTGATCCAGGCAAGTGAATCAGCAGCCACACGCACCCGGTCACAATAGAAAGCAATCATGGAGCCATCCATGGGCAGTGGACCGGCCAGTCCTTTACTGGCCAACACTTGGCAACGAGTCATGCCCTCGTGCACAGAAAAAATATCTGCCAAGGAAGCCGAGTCATTTCGAAAGACATGCTCACAGGCCGAAGCAGTGCGACCTATGGCCAACATCTTGCCAGCCTGTACGAGCAATCCCCGGTCCTTCAAGAGCATACGCAGGGAAGAGTCGAGCCTGTCGAGCATCATGTCCTGCTCATGGGTACGATGTCCATTTAGCGACAGGACCATGTAGCCATCGCATACCTCTGCATACCTATCCTGCAGAGCGCCCGGGTCGAATGCGTCCAAGGCCTCCAGAAGTGAATCGAAATCCATTTTGGTCAACTCTGCAACGAGCTGCTCCTCCTGTACCAGATCGAGCATCATTCCTCCCCCGAGAGTTGTTTCTTCATGGACTCGATGACTTTTTCGATCTCCTGGTTCCTGCGCTTTTTCCTCTCCTGAGCCTCGAGGGACAAAAGCTTTCTCTCCGTAAGCTCACCTTCCATGGATTCGTATGCTTCTACCTTGCTCTCCACCTGTTGAAGATCAGACTCGGCATCCGCCAGGACGCTCTCATCATCTCCTGGTTCCAGCCTTCCCAGGGAACTCTGCAGTTCGGTCCTAGCCTGCAACACCTGCCTGCGATAACGTATCTCCCGCCGTTTCCTGGAGACCTCTGCCATGCGCAACCTCAAGGCCTCCAGACTGGAATCCAAAACCTGCAAACTGGCTTTTCTGTGATCCAACTCCTGTTGGACTTCATGCAAGGAAACATTCAAGTCGAATTTTTTTTCAAGAGCTATACGGGCCAGGTCCTCGTCGCCCATTTTTACACAGGCCCTTGCCTTGTTTTCCCAGGTTTGCTGTGCCGAGACAATATCCCGCAATCGTGCTTCAAACACATGGGCGGAAGCAGACTCAGAAGCCCTGAGAGATTCAGCTTCATCCAGCACGGTGCGCAACTCGTCCAGGTATGTATCCAGGAGCGACTCTGGGTTTTTTGCCTTTCGAAGCAAATCACCTAAATCCGCCCTGACCACGTGGCGAGTTCGTTCAAGGATACCCATCTGTAGCTCCTCGACAGCATTACAGCACATTCCCGAATGCCGTGAAGTTATTGTTGTTTCGACAAAAAGTCAACCTAAACAGATTACTTGTGGTCACCATC
>JALVPF010000370.1 GCA_027031935.1 Myxococcales bacterium
TGCCTTTTCCTTCAAATACTCTCCCAGGCCAGGCACCCTCGCTGAGAGAAAGTATGAAGATGATGTGCCTGAAGATGTAAAGCAGGCTCGCCTGGAGCGCTTGCAACTGCTCTTGGCAGACCTGGAGAAGGAGAGCCTGCGGAGACTGGAAGGAAAAAGGATGGAGGTCATGGTCGAGGGCAAGAGCCTTCGAAATCCGGATGCATATACAGGCAGGACGAGGTGCAACCGGGTGGTGAACTTCAGCTCAGAGACCAGCCTGCAAGTGGGGCAGCTTGTTGATGTCAATATCGAACAGGCCCGGGGGCATACCCTGTGGGGGAACTTCTTTTCGCTCCAGTAACAATGATTCGGTTTTGAGTGCAGTGGGATGTGTAGCGGAAATCATGAAGTGGATTCGTGATGAGATGTCATTGAAGGAAGAATGACCATTGGGAAGGGGGATTACAATTCAAGATAGCTGCTTTTTGAACAAGCTCGCAGAGATGAAGAGGAACAACACCCCAAATCCGAACAAGGCCAAAAATTGAACATACAGTTCTGAAAATCCCGCCCCTTTCAACTGGTTTGCTCTCATTATCTCTATGAAGTAACGCATTGGATTCAGCAGCGTAAGTGGCCGGATCCAATGGGGCATGTTTTCTATGGGAGTCATGAAGCCGGAGAGAAGTATTGCCGGAGTAACAAAAAACATGGTGCCGAGTACGGCTTGCTGCTGAGACGATGTTATGGCTGCCACCAGAACACCCGCTCCCAAGGTGGTCATGAGGTAAAGAAGGGATGCGCTGAAAATGACCAGCAGTGAGCCTCGCATGGGTACCTGGAAAAGAATGGAGCCAAACAGCAGGACGGCTGCAACAGTCAACAAACCAAGCAATGCAAATGGTAATGTTTTTCCGGCGAGCAATATGGAGGGCCTGATGGGAGTCACAAGGATTTGCTCCATGGTGCCTGACTCTCGCTCCCTCGCAATTCCCATGGCGGTTACAATGGAAGTCACAACCACCAGGAGCATCCCTAGCACACCTGGTACCATGTATATGGACGATGACAGAGTGGGATTGTAGTAAGTCCTGGGCTCCAGGCGGATCTGTGCGAAGTGGATATTTATGCCCCTGCGGCTCTGTTCCAGTTGGAGCCTGGAGAGGGCAAGCCCCATGGCCTCATTGTTGAAATACTGTGTAGCACTGTTGGCGGCAATTTTTGCCCTGGTGGGATCGGTTCCATCCAGGATGACCTGCACTTGCACGGGGCGGCCATTGGCCATGTCCCGTCCAATGCCTGGCGGAAAGATGACCGCTACGGCAGCGAGACCATCATCGAGCATTTTCATCGCCCATGCAACATCCTGAGTCTGCGTCATGAGCTTGAACGTGCTTCCTGCCAGTAGTCCTTGAGAAAGGCTCCTGCTCTGTACGCTCTTGTCCTGGTCGACTACGACAGTAGGGATTTGGTCGACGTCCAGGTTCACTGCGTATCCCAAGATGACCAGTTGGATCACCGGAGCTCCAAGCATCATGAACACGGTACGCTTGTCTCGAAAGGCCTGCCTGAGTTCCTTCACCATTACTGCCAGAAGTGCGTGGAGCATGACTATATACCTCAGTCCAGGCGCCGTTTGAAGCGAGCCGTGGAAGCGGCAAGAATGACAAGGGAGATGATGCCCAGCGCCAGAATGTCAGGCCAAAGGACCGAAAATCCATTGCCCTTGAGGAGGATTCCGCGAAGTGAATCTATGAAATATCTGGCTGGGACGATGTAGCTCAGGGCCTGAAGGGGCCATGGCATGTTTTCTATGGGGAACATGAAGCCAGACAGGAGTATGGTAGGCACAAGGGTTGAGATCATTGCAGCCTGGGTGGACACCATCTGGGCCTTGGTGAGTACGCTTATGAAAAGTCCCTGGCCCATGGTACAGGCAAGAAACAGAAAAGATGTACCAAAGAGCAGGTAGAGCGGGCCTTTGACCGGTATGTCGAATAGTATACTTCCTATGGTGATAACCAGAAGAACCTGTACAATGCCGATGACGATGTACGGGATGAGTTTTCCCAGCAGGATCTCGAGCCTGCCTACAGGGGTGGAAAAAAGCTGCTCCATGGATCCCAGTTCCCATTCCCGCGCCACTGTAATGGCCGTGAGCAAGGTGGCCATGATTGCCAGGATCATGGCTATCAAACCAGGTACGATAAATTTGGAAGAATCCATGGAAGGGTTGTACAGGGCCCTGACCCGTGCCTGTATGGGAAGCTCGGCCATCAAACCCAGCTTTTCCATGTTTCGCAAATTTTGGGCCTGTGCGACTCCAGCAGCATATCCCAGGGCAATACCTGCGGTGGTTCCGTCTGTACCATCGAGTACCAGTTGTGCTGTGGCGGTCTCGTTGCGCTTGAGAGATTTGGAGTATCCCGGTTCTATAATCAAGCCAGTCTTGAGTTCGCCATTTTTAAAGTACTCATGTAACTGATTCGGGTCATCCAGGTGTTTGGTGATCTCAAAAGCGTCTGAAGCGGTCATGGCCTGAATCAGAGACCTGGATTCCGGGGTATTGTCTCTGTCCAGAAGACCCATGGGGAGCAGATCCAGATCAAAGGAAATCGCATAGCCGAACAGAAGCAGCAAGACCACCGGCATCCCCAATGCCATATAGATTACCTGCTTGTCTCTGGAGATGTGCGTAGTCTCCTTTATGGCCATGGCAGCCACTCTTCTGAAAAATGCTCTCATGAGTCTTCCTGGCTCGTGTTGTCTTTGTGAAAAGAAGCTATGACCCGCAAGAAGACATCCTCCAAGCTAGCTTCCACTTCTTCGATCTCCACTTGTTCCCGCTTGTCCATTTGAAGCATTTTGCCCATGTCGCCGGGGCTGGAGACCTCATCTGAAGTCTGCACATGGTATCCCGTACCAAAGGACTCCACCGCGAGAATCTCGTCTCTTCTTTTAAGGGAAAGGGCCCTTGTCGAGTCAATACCTCTGACCATGAACATTCGGCCGGGTACCCAGGTCTTTTTCAGCTCTGAAGGGGTATCCAAGGCCGGGAGCCTGCCTGCAACCATCAATCCCACCCGGTCGCAGTACTCGGCTTCATCCATGTAGTGAGTGGTGACAAACACGGTTGTTCCTTCATCTGCAAGTTCTCTGATGAGGCGCCAGAAATTTCTCCTGGACCTTGGATCAACCCCGGACGTGGGCTCATCGAGAAACAGTATTTCCGGTTCGTGAAGCATGGCACAGGCCAGTGCCAGTCTCTGTCGCCAACCTCCCGGCATTCGTCCAGTGAGCATCTGGGCATGATCGAGAAGCTCAACCCTGTCGAGGAGGTATTCCGCGCGTTTTTTTAGCTTCTTGCCCCACATTCCAAAAGCGCCACCAAAAAACTCCAGGTTTTCTTCCACTCGCAGATCCATATACAGGGAGAACTTTTGGGACATGTACCCAATGTGTCTTTTTACTTCTTCAGGTTTTTGAAATATGTCTGTGTCTGCAACCCGAGCCGCTCCTGAGCTTGGGGACAGCAATCCACAGAGCATCCGTATGGTGGTGGACTTGCCCGCACCATTGGCTCCAAGGTATCCGAAGATCTCTCCCCTTCGAACCTCGAACGATACCCGGTCCACAGCGGTGAAATCACCAAAGCGCTTTGTAAGCTCATGGACGGATATGGACAATGGTTCGTTCATGGCTCTCCTGCGTCCTGTGTCTCTGAAAGTTTCGACAAAAAGAGATCCTCGAAGTCGGGGCGTGTCTCGACCAGGGTTGCACCGATATTGGACAGTACCTTCTTTACTTCGGTGACCTGATCACCATGTACAACGACACGGATACGGTTACCGGCAGGTGAAAGCGCCACTATTCCCTGGGTCGATTCCAGGATGGCTTCGAGCCGTCTTCTCGTTGCACCCAGGACCACGAATGCCTTGTACGAAAATTTTTTCAGTAGCTCTGAAGGCCTGCCTCGGGAGATGATCTTTCCATGATACATGAGATTGACCTTGGAACAACGAGCCGCTTCATCCATGTATGCAGTGGAGA
>JALVPF010000371.1 GCA_027031935.1 Myxococcales bacterium
GTGACTTGGAGGTGCTTCGGGTGGACAGCAAGAGGGAAATCCTGAGCAGCTTGCCCTCGGTGGATTCTGTCCTGGATCAGGCCGATGTCAGGATGCTGTTGCAGCAATTCCCACGAAGCCTGGTGGTCGAGGGAGTCAGGATGGCCATTGAGGAAAGACGGCAACAACTAAAGAACGGTGCGAGCGATGAAGTGCATGTTGATGCCGGTCTGGTGGATCGGGTACTTCGTGACTGGTTGTCGCCCAAAGTGCGAAGGGTTATAAATGCAAGCGGTGTCATGATCCATACCAATCTTGGCAGGTCTCCCCTGTCTGCTGATTCTCTGGAACGCATAGATGAGATCTGTGGCGGATATTCCAATCTGGAGTTCAGTCTCGAGACAGGAAAGCGCGGCCAGAGAATGGATCTCGTAAGGGATTTGTTGTGTGAGACCACCGGTGCTCAGGGCGCACTGGTGGTCAATAACAATGCCGCTGCCGTTTATCTCGTTTTGCGGTCCCTGGCATTCGGAAAACAGGTGCTTGTATCTCGTGGGGAGCTCGTGGAGATAGGTGGTTCTTTTCGCATACCTGATGTAATGAGCGCTTCTGGTGCCGAGCTGGTGGAGGTGGGAACCACGAACCGGACCAGGCTTGACGATTATCGCAATGCCATGAGCCAGGAGACGGCAATCATCCTGAAGGTGCATAAATCGAATTTTGCTGTGGTCGGCTTTACAGAGGAGGCACAGGTAAGGGACCTGGCTGCAATGGCTCATGAACATGGTGTGCCCTTCGTGGTGGACATGGGTTCTGCGACACTGCTTCAACGGCCACCAGGACCCCTTGAGAAATACAGGCCTGAAGTGGTGCTGGACCAGGGGGCTGACCTTGTGTGCTTTTCAGGCGACAAGCTTTTAGGGGGGCCGCAGGCTGGTATCATCCTGGGAGATGGCGAGCTTGTAAATCGCCTGGCAAAAGATCCCATGGCCCGGGCTCTCAGGGTGGGCAAGCTGACTCTGACCGCTCTGGAAAGTTGCATAAGCGCATATCGCGCAGGTGATGATGAAGCTGAAAAAATTCCAGTGGTACGCATGCTGCGTGCGGATGCAGAGGAACTGAAAAAAGACGCTGAGCACCTGGCGTCTTTGCTTTCGGAGCGAAAGGCTGGATTGGACATCAAGGTTGTGCCGTCCATGGCGCAGGTGGGAGGAGGGTCCTTGCCCTTGGAAAAATGGCCAAGCTTCGCGGTGGAGGTCAGACCCGTACATGGTCGTGTGGAAGAACTCGCCCGCCGACTCAGGCTTGGCAGGCCTGCTGTAATTGGCAGGATCCAACATGATGCCTTCTTGCTTGATGTCAGAACACTCAACGATGGTCGTGAGATGACAGAACTTGCAGATGCTGTCTCATCGGTATCGCGTTCCATGAATGGGAGCGATTCATGAGCCAGCGCAAGCAGACGGTATTCGATTTTCCAAAGTTGAATCATTCTGGATCCAGGAATCCCGTTGTGATCGGTATTGGTGGTGGAAAAGGTGGTATTGGCAAGACCCTCCTGTCAGCCAATCTGGGCATTTGTTTTAGCAGAACCGGTTCCAAGGTGGTGTTGGTGGATGCGGATTTGGGCGGGGCAAACCTTCATACATGTCTGGGAGTAGAGCAACCATCTGTTTCCATGTCCGACTTTGTCCAGAGACGGGTGGAGACTATCGAGGAGACTATAACCGAGACAGGTTTCGTGGGACTGGGCTTGATAAGCGGTGCCCAGGATTTTCTGGGCTCGGCCAATATCAAGTATACTCAAAAGATGCGGGTGCTGAAAAAGATCCTTGGAATGAATACGGACATCGTGATCATGGACCTGGGATCAGGGACTTCGTTCAACGTCCTGGATTTTTTCCTGTCCTGCGACCTTGGGGTCGTGGTGATGGTCCCAGAGCCGACCTCTTTGGAGAATTCATACAGATTTGTCAAGAGCGCCTTTTACAGGCTGTTGAGACACAAGGAAAAAAGCGATGTTTTCAGGAAAGTCATCGAACAGGCCATGGCTTCCCAAAATGAATATGACATACGTTCCCCCTATGACCTCATCAGGGTGGTGAACAAGATGGACCCGGAACGGGGTGATGAATACAAACAACTGCTATGGCAGTTTCGTCCTGCCTTGGTTATCAACCAGGTGCGTACGCAAGAGGATGCCGAACTTGGTGAAGCTGTCAGAGCAGCCTGCAGGAAATATTTTGGAATCGACTTGGACTATATTGGTGACCTGGTTTATGACGACTCTGTCTGGAAGGCGGTTAGGAAAAGAAGCGCCCTGTTGAAGGATAATACCTCTTCGCCTATCTCTGATTCCCTTTGGCACGTAGCCAGGGAGTTGGCAAAAAGGATGGAGGCACTGGAAGAACCAGGAAAGGGAAAAATATTGGGATGATAACTTTCCCCATATCCGGTGGTAAGACATGAGAGATTTCAGGGAGCAAAATTATTACGAGCTGCTGGAAGTGCACCCAAAGGCGAGTCAGCAGGAATTGGAGAGTTCGTACAGACGTGCCAGAAAAATCTTCAGTCCTGATTCGGTGGCCACCTATGCCCTGTTTCAGGCAGATGAGTTGAACCTGCTGCGCAGGAGGATCGAAGAGGCGTTCAGGACCTTGAGCGATTCCATTAAAAGATCCGCATATGACAAGGAACTCATGAGGCTTGACGGTTCCTGGATCGAGGTGGTGGAGGGAGAGCAGGATGAACATGCGGAGGATCGAGTCCCTGGCGATGACAAAGCCGAGGCCTCCCATGATTACGGCAGGCAATCGGAGGATGCGCCTGAACAGGATGGCGAGGATTCAGCAGAACAATATCCGGAACAGGATGCGGATACTGCTAAGGTAGATGATGCCGAGAAAAAGGAGGATGTGGAGGAGTTACAACAATCGGGCGGACCTAAACCGGAAGTTCCTGCTGCCAGCGGAGATCATGTGGATGATTCAGAAGATCAGTCCGATGCTTCAAGCACTCATGAGTCCTGCTCCCGACAACCAGGCACGGCTGATGATTTCGAATCGGACCAAGGTGATTTGGATGAGTCGCAAGAGCAGTCTTCTGATACACAGGATGTGCCGGAACCTGGTTCTGAAAAAGTTTCAAAGGGAGAAGAAGGCACGGAAAGTGCCGATTTTGTTGCTACACGTGACTCAGGTGATCAAGATGCTGCTCCTCCGGATGTATCCGCAGGGCAGATGCCGGTTGTGGATGAGACCACCGAGATCACTGGTGCACTGTTGAAACAGGCTCGTGAAGCAAAGGGATTGACCTTGGATGACTATGTGGAGAAAACCAAGATCAGTATCTATTACCTCAGGAATATAGAGAACGAAGACTTCACCGACCTTCCTGCAGCCGTATATGTCAAATGGTACCTCAAGCAACTGGCAGAAATTTTGGGCCTTGATCCTGTCCTGGTCACAAAGGGCTATATGAAAAGGATGGACCCAAAAGACTGACTCTAATCCCGACTCAAAATCTCTGTCAGTTCGCTCAATTCTTTTACTTCCTGCAGGTTTTCAATAAGCGTGATGGCCTTCTCCAGCTTTTGCTCACCAATGAGCCCTGCTGCCGTATCCCGAAATTTCTTTCGCACCAGTCCCCGTGTTTTAGCAGGGTCATATCCTGCGGCCCCGCGTGCAACATCCACTCGGTGGGAATAGCTGCGGTGACCTCGCACTGTCAAATCCACTTGAGCCCCGAATGGCATGCCAAGCTTGTCCATTTGTATATCAGCGAGATCGAACTTCTGTTGCTGTTCATCACCTGAATTCGTTCCAACCAGTCGACTGATCCCTCCTGCAGCCACATGACCTGCCTTTTTTACCAGACGAGGTGTTCGTTCCCACAAAAATGCGGCAATGCGCAAGACATCTTGTGCTCTGAGATCCGACAGCAGCCCGGAGCCAGAGGAAAAATCCCTTCCACCAGCAAGCAGTTGACGTATGTCGAGTTCAGCCAGCAAGGTGCCCAAGGGTATATGTTCCATCATGGTCTCGATCATCTGTAGCGTCATGGACCAGTCATGGCGTACCTGGACCTTTTCTGCCAGTGCAAGGATATGGCTACTTGCTTCATCGAGTGCGGTGTCGTCCAAATCTCCTGGAGTCAAGCGGCCTGCGCGGATGGCTATGGCAAAAGACAGAGGAATGGAAAAGTTGGCTCTTACCGCAGTTATGCCTGCCAAGTCCTGACTATCGACCAATTTTTGCATCTGTGTTCCCAGCAGGGTAGTCGATACCTGGATCTTCGTCACGTCAGCAGGTTCCAGATCCCTGTCTGTATCTTTTTTAAATTCGGCCATCACTTCGAACAGGGCGTCCATGGCTGCATCCAGATATGCACATCCAGGGTATATCTTGTAGCTGAGCGTGTCGGTGACCCATACCTTGCCCCAGCCCGTGAGCATTTGCTTCAGGAACTGATATGCAAATTTGTCCCCGAACCCTCTTTTATCGTCGAGGATATTCAGTGGTCCCGTAAGGCCCCAGGATGCGAGTCTCGCTGCATATAGTCCATCCCTGGCTGGCCATGCCGCTGAAAGAAGTTTAGAATCCGGACCCATGAATCCTGGCCACATGGCCATGGGAGGTTGATACAGGGCCAGAGCCATTGCGTTGGCGCAAGCCTCATGATCCAGACCCAGGAGCAAGGAGCCGGCAAGGGATGATCCCATCGAATGAATATGAGTCCATAGTTGGCCGTTTTGGTGACCCAGGACAACCGAAGCGCCCAAGCGGCCTTCGGCCTCGTTGGCTGCTATTTGCGCCCTGAGAAGATCCTCGCCGCTCAGTCCCAACTCTTCGGCAAGAGCCATGGAAGCCAACACCGATGAATGTCCAGTGTGCCCCATGAAGAGATAATCGTCGAAATCAAGGGCCATGGAAGCGGCAGCGTTTGCCATGACCGCCATGGTGACCGATGTCTTGTCTCCCGTGGGAAAAACGCTGGCTCTGCCATTGGCCCTGCTCAACAGCGAAACTTCTCTGATGGCTCTTGCGGCTCTTGTTGGAAAGCCGGAATATACAGCAGCCATCATGGACATGATTTGAAGCTTTGCCTTGTCTATGACTCTCTCGGGAATTTGTTCCAGCTTCAGCTCTGTTGCCCATCTCGAGATTTTTTCCAGAGTGGTAGGCATGATATCAGTTGTTCTCCTTTGCCTGTTGTCGTTTTCTCAGCAGAATCTTCAGACCAATGAAAAGTCCAACGATGGCCACCAGAAACAGCAGGCTCCACAAGCCCAGACGTTCCATGAAGGACAGGAGTCCGCCTATTTGTTCGTGAAAGACATATCCAAGGATGAGGAAAGGTATTCCATGGAGCAACACGGCGGTGGAATCAATGGAGAAAAATTTCCAGAAGCGATACCTGAAAAAGCCTGTCGCCATATAGGTGGGAGCCCTTGTTCCAAAGAAGAAACGGCAACCAACTATTGCCCAGATTCCCTTTTCCAGCATGGCCTTTCTGGCCTTACGAAATGATGTGGAGTTGACGATCCTGTTTCCGAGCCTGGTGCCGGACAGAAGTTTTAGACCGCCCCTGCCCATCCAGTATTGCGTGGCGTTGGTTGCCATGATTCCGCCGAGGATTGCAAGCCCCGCTCCGAACCAGTTCAATATGCCACCTGCCACAGCAGCACCCCCCAGCAGGGTAAAGGCCTCTTCAGGAGGAGCAAGGGGAAAAACAGCAGAGAACCAGACTACCAGAAACAGTCCGATATGAGGGTTTCCCGCGAAGGGAGTAAGGAAATGCTCAACGAATGAATTCAGTAGATCCAAATCTTACAGGCGCTCCCAGTTCCCCCTTGATTTACAGAGCAACTATCGTCTCTCGAATTGTGCTTTGCGTCAACCCTGATTTCCCGATTAAAAGGGAGGGAAATTTGGTTCCGGAAAGGATACCCAAGCCTGGTGACCGTTCTGGTTTTGATGCCAGGGGCTGAATGTGGCGATGTATCCACGATCCCTGTCATTGGAAAAGATTTCAGATCTAGAACTGAGGAATTTTTATCAGGCCTTCTTTTTGAAGCAGATCTGTCTCATCTCTCGATCGCTTGATGATCACCTCGGCTTGTTTCTTCAGGGAGTCGAAGGTGGCGTCAGTGATCAGTGCGACCCCTTGCTCTATGGCTTTCATGCCCACTGCAGCGGCTTCTCTCGGGAAGACTTCCCAGTCATCCATGGTGGGAATCAGATAGTCCTTGTTGATGCCGCGGTCTTCTGCGCAGCGAGCCAGTTCCAGGGCTGCTTCAAGGCACATCTCGTCCGTTATGGTCTTTGCCCTGACATCCAGCGTGCCGCGGAAAATGCCTGGAAAGCCCAGAGAGTTGTTGACCTGGTTGGGGAAATCGCTACGCCCGGTGGCAACGATTTCCGCGCCTGCCTCATGAGCCTCCCATGGCCAGATTTCAGGTACCGGGTTGGCGCAGACAAAAAGAGCGGCACCCTTGGCCATGCTGGAAACCCAGTCGGGCTTGATGACACCAGGTCCTGACTTGGACAGGGAGATAAGCACATCAGCACCCTTCATGGCTTCGGCAGTGGTCCCCACCAGTTGATTCTCGTTGGTAAGCTCTACGAGTTCCCACTTTTCAGGCTCGGATTCCTTGAGCTCGGAGCGTCCCTTGTGCAAAGTCCCCTTGGAGTCGCACATGATGATGTTGCCAGCTTTGACCCCGGCCTGAATGATGAGATGAGCGATTCGTATGTTGGCAGCGCCTGCACCGTTCATGGTGATTTTGACCTGGTCCATGGGCTTGCCAACTACTTTCAGGGCGTTTATCAGGCCGGCAACCGTAACGGCAGCAGTGCCTTGCTGGTCGTCATGCCACACTGGAATCCTTGCTTCTTTGCGAAGACGATCGAGAACGGTAAAGCACTTGGGCTTTGAGATGTCTTCCAGGTTGACACCGCCAAAGGTCGGTTGCAGCCATTTCACTGCCTGTATGATCTCCTCGGGATCCTTTGTGTCCAGACAGATGGGGAAAGCATCCACACCGCCCAGGTACTTGAACAGCATGGCCTTGCCTTCCATGACCGGCATGGCTGCTTCGGGGCCAATGTCGCCCAGGCCCAGAACGCGGGTGCCGTCAGAGATTACGGCTACAAAGTTACCCTTGTTTGTGTGTTCCCAGACTTTTTCAGGGTTTGCCTCTATGTCTTTGCATGGAGCGGCAACGCCCGGCGTATACCATATGGCAAAGTCCTGAAAGTCCCTGATGCAGGCTTTGGGGGTCACCTCCACCTTTCCCTTGAAAAACGGGTGCATCTTCATGGCATCTTCAGAAGGTTTCTGTGCCTTTTTTACAAGCTCTTCCTTGGTCAGCTTCTGCTCCGACATGTTCGCCTCCGCAGGTAATAGGCTCAAAGTGGTTGTTATAAAAAATACAAATCAGCTCGTTCCCTATCGCTGCTGATGATTGTTGTCAACATACATTTACCAGTCCCTGATTTCCCACCTCGTCTGCCATCTGCTTTTTTTTATCGCCCAATCTGCCATATGCTTTTTATGGGAACTTTTCACGGCTTAGTAGCATTAATGGAAAGATTGCCCCATGGCCAAAGACAAGTGGCTTGCGATCAACAGTCCACAGAAAGGATTTGAATATGCGACTTTTTAAATTTTTGGTCTTGATGCTCGTGATCTTCACCTCACAAGGGTGTCCAAAATTCAAAGCTGGGCAGGAGAACAAGGGAGTGCAGGAGAAAGGAGTGCAGGAGAAAGAAGACGATCCTGTGGAGGCCAGGGCCGTGCTTGCCTTCAGAAAAAAAGACGTGGCTGTTGCTGCACGGCAGAACAATACCTTTGCGTTCGATCTTTACGCTCAACTCGGCAAGTCTAATGAAAATCAGAACCTTTTCTTTTCCCCCTACAGCATTTCTTCGGCTCTTGCCATGACCTTCGCCGGTGCCAAGGGCAACACCAGGGCGCAAATGGCCAAGGCCTTGAGGTTTTCGCTGCCTGGCAACAGGCTTCATGAGGCTTTTTACGGTATAGATTCAAGGCTCTACGAGATTCGCAAGGCTGCTCATGCCAAGTTGGCCGTCGCAAACTCCCTGTGGCCTCAGAAGGGCTATGACTTCAAGGACGATTATCTGGCTCTGTTGAAAAAATACTACGGAGTATCCATTTCATACGTGGACTACATCAAGCATACGGAAGATGCCCGCGAGACCATAAACCAGTGGGTAGAAGAAAAGACGAATAACAAGATTACCGAACTCATAGAAAAAGGTGTTTTGAAACCCACGAGCCGTCTAACCCTGGTAAACGCAATCTGGTTCAAGGGCATGTGGGCCAGCCCTTTCAAGACTTCCGAGACCATGAATCGGCCCTATTACCTGAGCGCTTCAGAAAAAATAGAAGTTGTGCAGATGAAGCAAAAGCACCATTTTCGGTTCGCAATGATACCGGACCTAAAGCTCCTGGAGATGCCATATGCAAAGAATGAGTTTTCCATGATCATTCTGCTTCCCCATGAGATCGATGGGCTTGACAAGCTGGAGAGCAAGTTGACCCGCGAGAATCTCGAAAAATGGCTTGCTCAGATGCATTCGGATGAAATCACTGTATACATGCCAAAGTTCAAAATGAGCGCCGGGTTCAGGCTGGATGATTCCCTGCGTTCTTTGGGAATGACCGACGCTTTTGATCAAAGACGCGCAGATTTTTCAGGAATGGACCCGGACGGCTATTTGTTCATTGGGGCTGTCATACACAAGGCCTTTGTGGATGTGAACGAGCAAGGAACTGAAGCTTCGGCAGCAAGCGCTGTCGGTATGAGGTACAAAGGGATGGCAACTTTTAATCAGGAAATCATGAGCGTGGATCATCCTTTTGTTTTTCTGATTCGTGAGAATGAAACCGGAAGCATTCTGTTCTTGGGAAGGGTGATCGACCCCAGGAAAACACAGTAGGCTTTCGTATGATTGCCGCTTTCCATTCCTTTCGTTTGATGTCATGCTGCTCATCTCCATAGGACTTGAACAGGAGGCGATTTGCATGAGGTTTTTCCCAGTGCTGTTATTTTCCGTTCTGGCAGCGTGTTCCAGCAGCGTTGACAATAACTCGGATCCGGAAACTCGCGCTGATGGATCATACAGGTTGAACATAGATCTTGCAGGCAGTCTCCAGAATCCCGCTTTTTCACCGGATGGTACTGCCATAGTTTTTACCAGATTCCGTGATGGGTATAACAGGGGAGTGGCCGACCTGTTCATCTATGAACTAGAGTCTGAAAAGCTCCATACATTGTTGTCTGACCATATCGGTCACATCAACCTTCCTGGTTCGTCCTGGAACGAGGCCAAGGGGACAATTGTCTTTGCTTCTACCCTGGACCCCCATGACGAGATTTTTTCTATACCCGCAACAGGCACCACGGGTGATGAGGTCCAGATTACAAGCAGGCAAGATCTGCAAGCTTTTGAGCCAACGTTTTCTCCTGATGGTCAGTGGGTGGTTTTCGAATCTCATCCCATAGATGTGGAAACTCGAGGTGTCATCACCAAATATGAGATAGACGGCAGCTCTGGGTACGTGGAGTTGACGCAATCTGGTGATGACTGCAGACAGCCCAACTGGTCTCCAGCTGGAGACAGGATACTCTATCAGAAGAAGGAAAACGGCACATGGTCCATCTGGACCATTGATGCTGATGGTGGAGAAGCCAGGAAAATAACTCCCCAGACACATAGCGCCACCGATGCGGTTTTTTCTCATGATGGGGACTGGATTATATACAGCAGTGAAAATGACGATGTTGATATCTCGAGTATCTACAAGGTCCCTTCAGAAGGTGGAAGTCCCGTGAGACTCACCTCCTCGGATGCTTACGATGGCGCTCCGTCCATTTCTCCTGACGGTGATGTGCTGGCTTTCGAATCCACAGACAAGGATCCTGATGGAAGTACCGGAACATCCATCTGGCTCAAAGAGTTGAGCGACTGAGATCCCTTCCACGGTACACTGGTGCTGCTCAACTGCCCGACAAAGAAAGCGGTTTTGCCCCTTTGGCGGTTTGACAGGGGGCGGAATATTAGGTAGTTTGACACCCACCTTTTGGGTGCCTGGAGGTACTTGGGAATGAAGGTCTCAGTAATTCAAATAGGCTGTCTTGCCATATTATTGGCCGTGGCTGCTTGCGGCGAGACCCGTGATGGCATGGTCAGTATCAATCTCGTGGTTCCCTGCGATCCCGTGATGGAAGATATACAAGGCAACCTTTCCATGGTTTGCATTTCTCTGCTGAATGCAGATGGAGACCTTGTCGATGGTCCCAACTGTTCGGAAACCCTGGGTGGGGTCAAACTGGTGGCAGACGAGAAAACCGACCCGGTGGTGGTGCTCCTCGAGGGCTTTACCCAGGGTGCAGGCGATAAAGTCGATCTGGTGGTTCGAGGACGTAGCGCTCCTGTGGCCTTGCTCTCTGGAGTGGATTCTTCTGTCTCCATTCCTGTTGCGCCTGTGGGCAGATTTGCCTTGCTGGCTGGAGACAACGGTAAATGCCAACCTCTGCCCATGCCGGTTTCTGGTCATACCTCAACAGTTTTTCCCAGTGGACATATACTGGTCATCGGTTCTTCGGAGGATGGAATAAACTCGGATATGGCTGCCATGATCTTGGACACGTATGCAGGTGAGCTGCAACGCGTGTCTACTCCCAACTCTCTGTACAGGTCGAATCATACCGCCACCTTGATGGACGATGGAAGATTGCTTGTGGCAGGAGGCGTGCTTAAAAGCGGCTATGGTGCCGGTGAATTGGTAATGTTGCGAGGCGCTGAGCCCATGATGTCTCCTTACAACAAGGCGATCAATTACACCTCGCGATTGGAGTTCGAATCTCTCCAGGTCAGACTGCCTGCGTCATATCCAGAGCCTGCTTCCGCTCTTTTTTTTGGACAACAGGTGCTGCTGGTTGACGGTTCTGCACCTGCACAGGTGTTTTTGGGAGAGGATGAGACCCTCGCTGTTTTGGATTCTGGCAATATCACGGCTTTTCCGGAAAATGGTCATACAGCAACACCGGTAGCCTACGACTCCGGTGCAGCCTTGATAGGTGGACTGCAAAACAGGACAGAGCGCATCTTGTTGAGAGAGGGTGACGGTAAGGCGGTTTTGGAGGTGTACGCTGAAACTTCTTCCTTGCGGGACAGGGCTGTGGGACTGTTGTTGCACGATGGAAGCGTCATGATTTTGGGGTACAGACGGATGTTCGACAGGGACTCTTCGGTGGTCGTGATATATCCCCCCGCCGGTAATGACTCGCCTGTCTACACCAATGTAACTGTACCTGCCGAGTTCCCCGAAAGGGGTTTTACTGCGACGGTTTTACCAGACGGCAGAGTGTTGGTGCTTGGCGGAGTTAGGAGGGACGGTCAAGCAGCTGCTGACTTTATTCTTGCGCAAAATGAGTCTTCTGGATCCTGGGATTATGCTCCGGGACCAGCCCTTGTCATGTCACGGGTGGGTCATACGGCTGCATTGCTGCCGGACGGACGTGTCATGGTCATCGGTGGAAGAGATCCTCACGGTGGTCTAGCTCCGACCACAAGCGTCGAAGTCATTTCGTTCTAAAGGTGTTTGGGGAATAGTACAACATGACGAGCATACTGCTGAAAAATTCCTTGTCGCTTTTCACTGCTGACTCCGAGCTTGGTGAAATCAGGGGCGCCGATATTTTGGTGGAAGGGCCCTTGATCAAGGAGATAGGCAAGGGCATCGAAGCGGATGTGGATGAGGTCGTCGATTGTAGCTCCATGATCGTGATCCCGGGAATGATCAATACCCATCATCACC
>JALVPF010000372.1 GCA_027031935.1 Myxococcales bacterium
ATGTACTGCGGTTGACGGCATTACAGGAACATAATCTGCTGCGTAAGGTCCGTGCATCCAAAACTGATATTTGAAAAATATGGGAAAGGGAAAGTAAGCGGGTTGATAATTTACTTCCATACCTAATGAACCCATAAATTGCGTTCTTCCAAATGTTGTACATGACAAAGAGGGGAACGACGAAAAACTATTTTCTCGTTTGACTTGACACAAGGCTTGATTCCGTTCAAGTTTTCTCTTCAAACTTCGCTCAGGAGGTTGCACATGAAAATCGCGTCGGCCACAACCATCGTGTTGGCTGCACTTTTGGCAGCCGGCTGCACGGCCAAACGTATTCCCGGCTTGGCCATAGCACTTGCAGACACCCCTGAAAATCGGGCCATAGTAAAACTCATGGATGATTATCGAGACGCATACGAACACAAGGATATCGACAAGATAGTGGCCATGGCTTCGAAGAAGTTCTACGAAGATTCGGGCACTCCCGAGACAAGTGACGACTATGCGTTTGACGGGCTCAAGGAACATTTCGGTGAACATTTCAAGCATCTGAAAAAGGTTCAGCTGAACATACAGCTCAGGAAGGTGAAGATCAAAGGCGACAAGGCAAAAGTCGATTATCGCTACATCACCCGCTACCTCATGGATCTGCCATCCGGTGAAAAGTGGCAGGTCACCGATGAACTCAATCGCATGGATCTGGTAAAAGAAAAAGGCGAGTGGAAGGTCATCAGCGGCTTCTAGTCTTTCGGATACTCAAAAACGCCACGAGCATCAGACCCAGCACCAAGCCCCACAAGTCCCCTGAGGCCGAAGAAGAACAGGACAAGCCCTTCGACACTCTCACTGTTTTTGTGTATGACGAGTATGCACCGTGAGAATCCGTTACGGTCAACCTTACCCTGTATTGGCCCACCTGTTGAAATGAATGCCCAACTCTCTTGCCCCTGTGCGTGTATCCATCACCAAAATCCCATTTGAATGATATTATCTTGTCACCATCCGGATCATCGCTTTTTGAAGCATCGAACACCACTTCCTGCCTTGCTCCGGGTGCCGGGCTGGACATGCAAAAGTCCACTACAGGGACGCGGTTTTTAGAGGCCCTATGCGCCATGATGCGCATGGTAGACTCCTTACCCTTCGGAGCAGGGAAAGTCTTTGCCTGATAAGCGGGAACATGCACTCTTAGGTAGTATATGTTTTGAGCTCCTTGTCCCACTGCCATGTCTTCCAGCCTCACCTGGCAGCCCTTTGAGTCTGTGGAAAAAGACCAGCCCGACACACTCGCATGCAGGTATGCCATTAGTCGACCAGAGACTGCGCGAGGCAAACCGTTGTGTACTACATAAACGAGATCATCAGATAAGCCATGCCGATTTTTTCTTCGAAGCATGCCATCACCGCTGATCCAAAGGTTTCCGGCTGGAACAGAGGCCATGGTTTTGTCCGGCATCCAACTCAGTCCATGCACACCATCCTTTGAAATCTCTGCCATGCGGTATCCCCAGTAGCCATCCGCATCACCAGGATGAGCCGAAGCCGTAGTCACCCTTGTGAAACGGAGTCTTTTTGCCGCACGTATACCAGAGCCTTTTACCAACTCCTCGCCAGGTTCATAGACCCTGTCCCTGTCAACGTGAGCATGACCCATGAGGACCAAATCCACGCCAGAGGAAATGAGCCGCAAGAGGCTGACTGCGCTGTTGGACTTCTGCGTCTCAGCACTTACTCCGTCCTCCGGGTCCGAATCCCAATCTGGATTTCCCTCGAAGTTCCATTCCTGAAATTTCCTCAAGCCCAGAGGCTCTGTGGGGAAGGGAAGATTAGGATGATAGACATCGGGCCATGTGCTGTCTTCGTTGCCACGCGGATCGTGATGCAGGAAAAGCACTACTCTTTCCTTGTTTTTCTTTGCCGCATCGAACTCGCCTCTCAACCATTCAAGAAGCGCTGGAGTCAAAAAGCCACCGTAATTATCCACCGCCGTGCCGAGATTTAAATCCAATCCAAAGGCTTCGAGCTTCAAGGCAAAGCCGTGGCGACGTTGGGCAGAGCCAGAATAAGAGTTCAAACCGACAAACCTGGTCTTTCCGAGGGTAAGAGAAAAGTTTTCAGGACCAATGTACCTGCGCCAAAAGCTCAAACCATCCTGGTCCAGGTTTTCAAACAGCATCTTCTTCAAATCGCCGTACAGACACACGAGAAGGGAAAACACTCCGTAAACATCAATATCTTTTGACAAGGCCTTGTTGGCACAGCTCAAGGAATGCAGCGCATCCTTGTACCACCCCGGTCTCAGGCTGAGGCGATACAATGCCATTCCATCGTGATTTCCTGGAACCATCAAAGTGCCAAGTGGCTTTTGCCACCACAGATGAAGTGTATCCGGTATTTCTGATTTATAATCTGTACCGAACACCAGGTCGCCCAGATGCAGCACCAGATCCGGATCAAAAAAACTCAACTCGGAGGTCTCCTGCAACATGATACTCTCTGCGTCCGTATCGCCAAGATGAGGGAAAGCTCCATTGTTCAAATTACCACCACCCAGTTTTACAGACGGGTCCTTTAACTGATGGTCTGCGATGACTGCAATGGTCACACCCCTTGTCTTCTTGGCGCCCAACAACCTCACTGAGTATATGGAGCTTACGTCTATACCCATGGGACCCAGCACCCGCAAATGATATGTATCCCTGGGTGCCATGTATCCTGCATTGACCGTAAGGCTCATGGTGCCAGTACAGGAGCCCTGCTGCACACCCTCGACCTTGAGGGCGAACGCAAACCCCGGAGTCTTGCCAATCTTCACCCCCCAGGGGTCGTAAGCACTGGTGGTCAACCAGACAGCCCAATCGCCCGGCGAATCAGAACCTGAAAAAGACCCTAGCGTTCTGATGAGCAGTTCGAATGAATCACCCCAGGCTACCACCGCTGGATCCCCGGAGCGTGGAGAGATGATTTCATTAGGGTAATGTGATGCCGGCTTTCCCCCATGGGATACGATGGGCTGGCATCTTGGAAAAGCGTTTGGGGTGGCACAAAAGCCATGCGAAGAAGGCAGGCCCAAGAGGGACAAAAACATAAAAAAGAATAATCTGTGCCCAAGCATGGACCTGTATAGCGCCAAGTCAGGCTCCCTTGCTGCCTTGTTCCCTGAGCCAATTGTCCACCGAGTTCAGATCAGCTCCAATGCCCACAGGACCTGTGTCCACTGCGCTTATGGCAGTGGCCACATCCTTCAAACCATTGCCGGTGACGAGACACACCACCCGCTCGTCTTTGCCAAGCATCGAAGCAGAGGCAGCTTGTACAAGGCCTGCAAAACCGGTTGCGCCGGCCGGCTCGGCAAACACGCCCCCCTTGCGGGCCAAGGTTCTCATGGCATCCAGGATCTGTTCGTCATCCACCGCGATCATGGCCCCACCTGATTCGCGCACTGCTCTCAGCGCCTTGATGTGATCCCGTGGTTTGCCAACACAGATGGAGTCCGCGACAGTCTCGGCGGGTTCAGGTGTTACTGTTCTATCTCCACGATCGAAAGCGTGCACCAAAGGAGCAGAACCCGATGCCTGCACTCCGTAGATTCGAGGTTTTCTGTCTATCCAGCCAAGTTTTTCAGCATCGCAAAAACCTTTCCACAAACCACCAATAATGCAACCGTCACCAACGCTTACGAATACAGCCTCTGGAACGTCCCATCGGAGCTGTTCGCAAATCTCCAAGGCTGCCGTCTTTTTACCCTCTCCCAGGTATGGATTGACCGCGGTATTTCGGCAGTACCACTTTTGACTCAAGGCCGTATCCAGACAGAGGTCAAAGGCCTGGTCATAGGTACCACGCACAGCCAGCACATCAGCTCCGAACATCAACAACTGTGCAACCTTTGCCTCGGGCGCGGTCTCGGGTACGAAGATCACCGCCCGAATTCCTGCACAGGCTGCAAAAAGTGACAAGCTCGAAGCGGCGTTGCCCGTGGATGCTGCGGTAATGACCTTGCGTCCCTGCTCCATGGCGTGGGCCACACCAACAGAAGAAGCCCTGTCCTTGAAGGAAGCAGAGGGGTTGAGCCCGTCGTCCTTTATCCACAGTCTCCCTACGCCAACTTCGCTCGCGAGCTTTGGCAGGTCGTAAAGAGGAGTCCAGCCAACCCTGGGATGCAGGGCATCCGGCCTGCTGTCCACTGGCAGAATCTCCAGGTAACGCCAGTGGGATTGGTCCTGTCTCGAATCGAGCACGTCTCTTGTCAAGACATTGGCAACTGACTCGTAATCGTAATGTACGGTCAAGGTTCCCAAATCCGGTCCACAGTCAGGGCAGGTGAGTTCCACTTCCCCTGGCCTGAACTTTTTGGAACAGGTATCGCACGTCAGATAATCAACCTTGCTGGACATCAATCTCCTCCAATTCACCTGAAAAAACCAGGCCCCGTTGTCCTCCTGCTCAAATGGACTCAGGCTCGTACAAGACAGCCTGGCACCTCGGTGCATATACGTACTCCAACAAAGGACCGGGGTGCAAGGAGTGCAGGATTTGTGCCCGGGGGTGATCGCTTGCGCTAAACTCGAATCCCTTCCCGAAAAAGCCTCCTCCTTTTTCCAACTCATCCATCTCCAGTCGAGCTTTCAAGACCTGGCCATCCTTTACAGGATAAGAAAAGTAAACCGACGGATTGGCGTCCTCCCCTGCTCTTCGCCTGCTCGTTGGCAAACGGCGGGCACGCACGCTGAATATTCTCTCCCCTGTATCCACGTCGGATACAACACAGGTGCGCCATGCACCTTCGTCAGCAAAAACAATCTCGGCCATGAACTTTGGATAGTTGAAATAATCCAGGCCACCAGCCAGTGAGATCTCGGTGTTTACAGGAAGCGCAAGCACATGACCATGATAGATCCTCTGCAGCCTGGAGCGAGCGATGGCCAATGGACCAGGAGTCGAATCATGGACCTGTACAGCCACTGACACACTTACCTCGTTGTATGGGCCCACGTCCGTGTCCTTGTATTCGAAACAGTTTATGGCCACCAGGGCCTTTGCAGGCAAGCCCATGGCAGGACGGATTAGCTCGGACGGCATAAGGGACCGGGCTGCGTTCAGGTCTGCCAGGAAAATTCCCTGCATCATGGAAAGATCCCTGTAGAAAAGCGGCGACAGGGATGGCCACTGCCTGATCATGATTGGCCGCTGGGAAACACCATCAAAAATACTCCTGCCCGGTTTCATCACACCAGGCCCTTCGACTTCAGTTTTTCGAAATTGCGCCTGTTCAGTCTGCCCATCAGGCCCGGAAAGAAAAACCGCAGTACGATGGCCAACCTGTATGGGGCTCCAAGTACCACCTGAGCCTGGTCGCGCTTTATGACCTTGATTACGGCGCGCACAACCTTGTCCGGAGCCATGGCGCCGGACTTGACCATTTCGTCGAGCCTGTACATTCGCTGTTTTTCCTCTGGCGACAGATCATCCCCCTGGTCAAAGGAGTTCAGGACTATGTCCGTATCCACGAAAGCAGGACAAACCGCGCTGACTCCAACCCGCGCACTACGCAGTTCCGCTCTGAGAGCCTCTGAAAATCCCACCATGCCGAACTTGGATGCAGCATATGCAACCATTCCTCCAGGCGCAAACAGGCCGGCTGCGGATGCAACATTGACCACATGGGAAGGAGCGTTTGCCTTCAGTATCGGAAGCAGCTTGTGGGTAATGCTCACGGCCGCCTCGAGGTTTACCCTCAAGACTTTCCTGATCTGATCCAGCTCCATCTCTTCAAAACTGCCGCCAGGTGCAAGCCCTGCGTTGTTTATGAGTATGTGCAAGGGCATGCCATCCAGTTCTTCGACCAGGCGGCCAAGCTCGGCAGGGTCAGTCAAATCCATCACATACACTCTCACCCTGGATCCGCCGTCCAGGTCCTTTTCCAGTTTTAAAAGACCTTCTTCGTTTTGGTCCACCAGGATCAAGCTGGCCCCTTCGTCTAAAAAGCTACGGGCTAGCTTCTGCCCGATGCCACCAGCGGCACCAGTGATCAATACTGTCTTGTCGCGAAAGTTTTTCAACACACCCATGTCTCAGAACTCCACGCCCAGCATGGCTGCCACATCCACTGCAGAGCTGACTGCATCTTCATGAAGGCCGTGTCCGAAATGAGAACCACAATAATAGGTTCCCCGGACCCCATTGAGGCCCGAGAGCTTCTCGATGGTGGCACATGAGTCGAAATCGAATATGGGAGTTCTCAACACAGTCTCGAATTCAATCCTTTCCTCGTCTATGGGAAAATTCGGATGTTGGGAAGAGATTAGATCACATTTGCGGTCCACACCTGGTTCATAACGAAGCACTCCATTTACGGAGGTATCGAATCGACCTTCTCTCATGGTGTAAAGAAACGTATAGGCCTGTTGCAATTGCCTGTGGGGAAAGCTGCTGTGGTCCCGGTGCAACACCATTCTACCATCCTTGTATTTCCATGCCCCCAGGAGTTTGCGCTCGTCTTCCGTAGGATTTTCAAGGAGGGTCAATGCCTGATCCGCATTACATGCCATGACCACTTTGTGGAATTTCTTCACCTCTCCATCATCCAGCACCAAGCGGACCTCGTCATCGTTTCTCTGGACTTTCTTTATACAGCTTGACACATGAACCCCATCCCCCAAGGCAGTGCTCAATGCATTGATGTAGGCCCTGGTGTTTCCCTTCACAGCCCTGACCGACCAGACCGCTCTGTGTGAGATTACATCGTTGTGCACATGGAGTTTATGCACGAAAAACTCAGCCGGGGCAGCCAGAACCTCATCGCCACTTTGGGATGACAGAAGACAAAGGGCACCCAAAAACACCACCCTTGTCATTCCGGAAAACCTGGGGAGATTTTCCAGAGCCTCAGCCATGGTCAGTCCCTCCAGTTGACCAGCAGCCAGCATTTTTCTCAAGCTGGAGACCCCGCGTAAAAGCCGCCACATGGTCCTGATCTGAGAAGGCCCCATTATTCGAAAGCCCTGACGCACGAGTCCTGTAAAACCCGGAGTGATGTATAGGCCTTTGCCCGTATCCAGATCACGAAAACTCATGTACGCAGACAGGCACCGCTTGGTTTTGACTCCCAGCTCATGGAGCAGGCGGTAAAACAGCGGATAACCGGCTTTGCCGAACGCGGCAACTGCGATGTCCACCTGGTGACCATCGGTGGTGTCGAATGTATAAGCATTACCACCGAGCCTGTCCTGCTTTTCGAAAAGCTCTACCTGGTACTTTCTCGACAGGAGGTAGCCAGCGGTAAGGCCGGCCATACCACCACCAACGATCGCTATTTTTTCACTCATTTTGTCTCCTGAGAAATCATCCTCCATACAATGGCTTACCATACGGCAATTTTCAACCTCGCATACGGGCATTTGCTGCGACAGCCCCGATGTCCATGCAAACCCAAAGCTTGTAAAGGCAAAGCAACTGGTGGCAATATTGCTTAGTGGACAAGCGATCAAGCTTCCGATGGTCTTGTCGGAAAAAGGGGCCGCCAATGGAGAGAAAACTTGCAGGTGCGATTTTGGGGGTTTCCAGCATGCTTTTGGTAGGCTGTAGTGGTTCGGGGCCTGACACCAGCGACGGTGGCGATGGTGGACAGACTCAAAGGCTGTCTGCCTATGAATGTATCACTTCCAAACATTGCGGAAGAATAATGGTGGCAGCTCACAGGGGCGCTCACAAGGACTATCCGGAAAATTCCCTCGCCGCCATAAGGGCGGCAGCCGAAATAGGTGCTGACTTTGCCGAGATGGACGTTCGAGACACTGCGGATGGCAAGCTGGTTTTGATGCACGATTCCAGCGTGGACCGAACTACCGATGGAGTTGGTGAAGTCAAGGACATGACATGGCAGCAGATACAGGAGCTGAACCTTGAAGGTGGTGACACCAACGATCCGCAAAGCAGTAAAGTTCCGTTGTTCTCCGACGCTCTTGCCCTTGCAAAACAATTGAATATCATGCTCTACGTGGACCAGAAGACTGATCGTTGGGACCTGGTGTTGGCCGCAATACAGGCTGGAGACTATCACCATACTGCCCTGGTAAGAGATTCCATAGATAATGTGGCTCAGATGAAAGAGGCCGATAGCGAACTTTTGGTAATGCCTCCCTGCGATGACATGGCTCAACTGGCTGATTTCAAGCAACGCATGGATGATCTGCTAATCGTCGAGATAAGTGGTGCACCGGATCCTCAACTCGTGGAAAGCTTTCACCAGGCCCTGGTGCTGGTGCAGGAAGATGTGCTGGCCATGGGAGACAGCAAGGCACTGGTGGGAGATTACACCGGATGGAAAGACTACGTGGAGGCCGGGGTAGACCTGATACAGACCGAATATCCTGACCTTTTCTTGCCAGCCCTGCACCAGTGGGAACAGACAGGGATTTTTCCAGACAAGGGGCCTGCTGCCATGTAAGGAAAGCAGCAGGACTAAAGCTCCTCGTCAGATCATGTCACCGCTGACGCTGGCCACCAAAGTGCATGAATCGCCATCGGAGCTGTTGTTCGTAATGGTCAACGTACCATAAAAGGAATAGTTAGAAGTGTCGCCCTGTGCAGGCACCACCAGAAGACCATTATACTGGTAGTTGGTAGAAGAACCGTCATCATTAAAAACAGTATCACCATAACCGAATGGGTATTCCTTTGGATATTCAGTCTCGTCGGTATTGCAAATATTACCTGAAATGGTACCCCAAACCCCGCGCATATCCTTGTCCTCACCCTCAAAGGATGCGTAACCATCCGCGTCCACGGTCTGATTGAGTATCCTCAGGTAATAGTCTCCCACCACCAGGTCCCAGTCCGGGCAATCGTCCGATAGTTCCTCTATGGTACCATAGTACTCTCCGACAAAACTGGGACAGGGCTGTCCGGCCGTGCATGAAAGGCACTCCTTTCCATTGCAGGCCGACAACAAAAAAGCCATAGCCATAACAGGAGAGCAAATGCGCACAATTCCAGTATAGTTCACCATGGTCTCCCTTTCTTGTTACATCACATGCTACTATGAACAATAGATGCTAGCAAAATCCATCAAAGACTGTCAATTGGCACTGTGATGATGATGCACTGTGATATGAAAAATCAACTATTGAATTGTTGACCATATTGGATACCAAACAACTGGGGTGCCAAATAGGTCCATATACGACCTCAAGACACTGCACTGGACTCAGTACTTCGAAATAATGGAACTATTTCCCTACCGGGATGATATATAAAAGAAAACAGAAAAAATGACTGGTGCTTCCAGCCAGCACAAACAGATGCCATATGGCATGATGGAAGGGAAGTTTTTTCCAAAGATAGAAAACAATCCCCCCTGTATAAAAAACTCCCCCTGCTCCAAGCCACGCCAATGCCTCCCACGGCAGAGAGTGCATGATCGGGTTTACGGCTATGACCACCAGCCACCCCATGCCAACATATATCGTCAGGGTCAGCCACTTCATCCGGTCGATAAAAAACACCTCCAGCACGAGGCCAACGATGGCAAAGCCCCATATGAGTCCAAACAGTGTCCAGCCCCAGGCACCTTTAAGGGCGACGAGAGTTATGGGTGTATAGGAACCCGCAATGAGCAGAAAGATTGCCGAATGGTCCAGAATCCTCATGATACGTTTTATGTGAGGGGATGAAAAGGCATGATAGAAGGTTGACGATAGATACAACAACACAAGGCAGGTGCCATAGACAGAAAAGCTCACAACTCTCCATACATCCGAGGATAAAACCACCAAAACCACCAGGGCGGCTATGGACAATGCGACACCTATCCCGTGGGTCAGACTGCTGAAAAATTCCTCTGCAGGAGTTTCTGAAAATTTTTTCTGTAATCTCATAGGCACTTTGTGCTAATGGATTGGGGTGGTGTCAAGACAAAAAGAAATTTCTACTGGTTTTTCCCGGGCCTGATCGGGGAGAAAAAGCATGATTGCGAGAAAAACGCCGAACAGAAAAAAACGACAAGACACAGAGCGACAGAACCAGACTCCGGCCATCGTGGTTATCCACGGACCAGAGCTTGGAAAGATAATAACCATCGAGGACGAAACCGCGATCATAGGCTCAGGGAAAATGGCCCGCATCAAGGTGGAACACGATACGGTATCCCTGGCTCATGCAGAGTTGAAAGCAGAAGAAGACAAGAGTGTAATCATCAAAGACCTGAAAAGCTCCAACGGCACATTTGTGAATTTCACCTCTATAGAAAAACATATACTCCAAAACGGAGACACCATACAGATAGGACCCACAGTTTTCAAATTCTTTTCCGAAAATGTAGAACAGGCCTGTACCGAAGAGCAACAACATCTTGCGACCTATGACGGTCTGACAGGGCTATTCAACAAAAGAGCGCTCCGGGAACATATGGAACTGGAGATAGCTCGCTGCAAACACTACGGCAGGGATCTTTCGGTTTTTATCTATGGCCTGGACAACATCAGTGAACACCAAAGACTATTGGGCGACGTGGCAGTGGACAACATCCTGGTGCACGTTACCCGGGTTGTTGGCAGCCATCTTGGCAAATCCGTGTACCACGCAAGGTATGGAAATGACGAATTTGCCGTCCTTCTCCCTGAGGTCAACCAGGCAGAGGCGCTACAGAAGGCAGAAAAAATACGCAAGAGCGTTCAGGATGCGAAGTTTACCTGGGCCCAGGAACCTCTGAATATAACCATCTCCATAGGTGTTGCCACCTTTGAAAAGACCATGGAAGATGCACAGGATTTCATGAACGAAATCGACAAAAACCTCTATCAGTCCACAAAGGCGGGAAGAAACCGGGTGATCGGCCTGGAGGGCGGAATCACGAGATGCAGTTAATCTGCTGTTTTATAGTAAGAATCCAGCTTACTTTAAACACATTTCATCAAAATTTCACCTCTGACTTGCCACATAACAATAAAGGCCCTATCTTTAAGTGATGAGGGAGGTAGGCATGAGCACCACCGTATGGATTACGATGGGATTGATTTTTGTGGCCTTGCTGGTTTTTCGAAAGCTTGTTCCGTCCTTGGCCAACATTGTCGACCGGGCAGTAAAGACCGAGGACCTGGGCCCCGTGTTCGAGGCCATCGAAAAAAAACCCGAGGCTTCACAACCGGCAGCATATAACCATGCCATCAGACGATTGTGGGATGGATACAACAGGTCTCTCGCCGTAGAACTCATAAGGGAGATGGCAAAAAACTACGGAACAAAGCCCATCACTCAATACTGGCTCAAGCAGTTGGACCAGGTAGAGCCCAAATTGGCACGCAAGAAGCTGGGAAAGAAATTTTATGCCAGGTACTATATTCCTGAACTCGCCTCCCAATGCGGTCCGGCGGGGTGAGGCCACTAGATATGATCGCCGGTCGGCGATCACGACAAAAAGAACATAGGCAGAATGAAATCGGCAAACCTAGCAATCGTTTTCGTGGACATTGCAGGATTCACTGAGCGGACCAGCAATCAGAGCCGCGCACAGAGTGAGCGATGGCTTGAAAGATTTGAACAACAGCTCATGCCATTGATCAGGGCTCTTGGAGGAAAGAGGATAAAGACCATAGGGGATGCATACCTTTGCACTTTCTCATCTCCCACCAACGCATTGCTGTTCGGCATGGCCGCTCAGGATCGCTTGTTTGAGTACAACGCGACAGTAGAAGAAATGGATCGCTTCTCAATTCGTGTGGCCATCAGCGTCGGGGAAGTAAGGATCAAGAAAGGCGATGTGTACGGTGAGCCGGTAAACATCGCCGCCCGGATTGAAGGAATCGCACCTGCTGGT
>JALVPF010000373.1:0-10721 GCA_027031935.1 Myxococcales bacterium
ACGGATCTTGGCCTTTGGCCTTGGCCGAGAGCCAAGATAGCTGCCTTGGTGCACAACCTGGAACAATGTGGCGCAAAAGTCATTGGCTTCGATATGGTTTTTGCAGAGCCTGACATCACCAGGGCAGACTCCGTGGTGAGCACCATCAAGGCGCATTACCAGACGCTGGATAAACCAGATCCCGGCTTCCTGAAGTACCTGGACGATTTCTTGGCTTCCTCCAGCGGTGATTCAATGCTGGCCGAAGAGCTGGGAAAGTATGAAAATATTGTACTTGGGTATTTTTTCTTCACCAGTCCTGATGAGGTCAAGCAGTTGAACAGGGAGGTTGCGGTAGAGCAGGGCATGGAGAGCATTGGATTTGGTACCTTTGGATTCGTAAAGGCCATGCCTGGCAGAAACGTGGCCAATCTTTTCCCCAGGGCATTTGGCGTCAGGGCAAACCTTCCGCTCTTTACCGACGAGGTTGAATATTATGGCTTCTTCAATCAGATCCCCAGCAATGATGGAGTCTTTAGACGGGTCCCTCTGGTCTATGCTTTTGTACCAGACAAATCGAAGAAAGCCATAGAGCAGGGCAAGGAACCTCCCTTGTTGTTTCCTTCCCTGTCCCTGCAGGTACTGTCTGCCTTTTACGGGCAACCGGCCGAACTGTTCATAGAGACCCTGGATGGCAAGAAGTTTTTGGAAGATCAGATCTTCTTGTTTTTGGGCCCATTAGGACCTCCTACTGAGGAACACGTGGAGATTCCAGTTGAACGAAGAGCCATGTTCCGGGTCAACTACTATGGGGGATCGAGAACTTTTCGCCATGTCTCGGCCGGCGACATAATCCATGCCGATTCAGATGCCTGTGCAGCCGTACGAGACAAGATCGTTTTAGTGGGGGCAACAACAACAGGGATTTATGATCTTAGACCAACCCCATTTGATGCAGCATTTCCCGGTGTGGAGATCCATGCCTCGGTCATTGAAAACGTCATCACAGGTAATTATCTTCACAGGGACTTGGATGCCGGATGGATCGAGGCCCTTGTGATGCTCGTTTTGGGTCTTGCCCTGTCGTGGGTACTGAACAGGATACGCCTGACCCTAGGGCTGCTTGTGGTCATATTGCTGATCGGTTCCTTGGCCTTGTTCGATTTCTTCTATCTATTCGCAAATGGGATGGTGGTTCAACTAGTGCTGCCAGTGGCCGAGGTGTTTTTTCTGTTCGCAGGTATAGCTGTCTGGAGGTATTCCACAGAGGAGAAGCAAAAACGTGAAACGCGGCGTGCATTCCAGCACTATCTGTCGAAGGACGTCATCGACACTGTCTTGCATGACACATCCAAGCTCGGTTTGGGAGGTGAAAGACGTGAACTATCAGTACTGTTTTCTGATATTCGTGGATTTACCACAATCTCTGAGGGACTTGCACCGGAAGATTTGACAGCACTTCTCAATGAATATCTCACGCCCATGACTGACCTCGTATTCAAATATAGGGGAACCCTGGACAAGTATATGGGTGATGCCATAATGGCCTTTTTCGGTGCACCCCTGGACTTGCCGGATCATCCCAAGGCAGCCTGCTGGACCGCCATCGAGATGATGGAGAAATTACAAGAGCTGCGCAAAGGCTGGAAGGAGAGGGGACTGCCGGAGTTGGACATAGGCATAGGCGTCAATACCGGTGTCATGTCCGTGGGAAACATGGGCTCTGTCAACAGGTTCGACTACACAGTCATGGGAGACCACGTGAATCTTGGATCCAGGCTCGAGGGCTTGAACAAGGCTTACAAAAGCCACATCATAATCAGCGAATATACACGCGAAGCAATCGGGGATCATTTCACATGTCGGGAACTGGACTCGGTTGCTGTAAAGGGAAAGAAGGAGCCTGTCAGAATCTTCGAGTTGGTACACAGGGGCCCAAAGGTGCAGGAGGATGCCTGGATAGATACCTTCCACAAGGGGCTTAGCGCATACAGGGCACAGCGATGGGACGAGGCCATTGAGATATTCATGACCCTGGTGGCTCAGCGTGCAGATCCAAGCTCTGAAATTTTCGTCCAACGTTGCAAGGACATGAAACAAGACCCGCCTGGTGATAACTGGGATGGCGTGCTTCATATGAAGACCAAGTAAGACTCCAAACTTTTCCAAAATCACGACTTCACCGGGAGGGTGTACGAATCTCGGACACCGTGTACGGTTTTCTTGTACACGGCAAATTGACCTGTCCTGATTTTCAAGGGTTTTTTCGATTGGCACGAGCTTTGCTGTAGCTGATGTAAAATCTGTTTCGTAAAAAACCGTCAGCTAAAAGGAGGAGGAACATGTCCAACAGACTCAAGAGGAGAAAGACCGCAAGAGCCAAGGCAGAGCGTCAACCATTTACCGGCCCACCTGTGAGGACCCTTCACGTGGAGACCTTTGCAGGAAGTTTTTTGGGAACTGCAGTGGGGGACAAGGGATGGATGTTGCTGCATAACTTTGTCATGAACGCTGGTTTTAGACCTGATGAGGCCATGCACATCAGCACCTGTCCGGAAAGCGGGAAGACCTATGTCAGGCCTTATACGGGAGAGGCTAGGTCCATGGAGCAAGAGGAGTTATCCAGGAGATTGAAGGAGCTTGAGAAAACCTTCAAGGCATTGGGTGGAGAAGTGATATTTGATGATAGCAGTGCTCCGGATTGGCTAAGGCTGGAAAGATTGCAGGCTATAATTGACTACGAGTTGGACCCTCCGTGTGGATGCCCACCGACCCGTTTGCCAGGGCTTGCCTGACGCTGGTCTCTCTTTCTACCCGAACCGCCTGGCCACAGTTGGAGCCGACCTCGTCTTCACGTTCGTCGCCGATGCTGAGGACCACATCGAAATCACGTTCGGTGAGGGCATCACAGGCAGCCTGTATGGTCTTTTCATGTTCGGACCTGAGCACTGTTTGAAATCCCTGTTCGGCACCCCGGGCCGTGGGATTGACAGGTGTGAGCTTGGCTGCAAAGTGAGCGGGATCAAAAGTGTCCACTATCACTTCGGGGTCAAATTCCACATCGTGCGCCAGGGCAAAGTTCAATACCACTTTTCTGTCTCCAGGCTCATGGAAGTTTTTGCCGAATTCGGCAAGTTCATTCAAGCTCCAGTGAGACATGGGAATCAAACGGTTCCTGTCCTGCTCGTTCGTTGACTGGACGGAAAACTGCAGCTGGAATCTTCCTCGGTACAATCTTTCCTTGAGATTGTAGAGTTGCTGGAAAAATCCATCTCTTCCGGTGGGCGCAACAGTCGCCATGCAGCACCACAGCCCTTTTGTGGGGATTATGTTGGGAAGCTCTTCGGCAGCTTCCAAACAGGAGGGGTTGAGCGAAGGCTCGCCCATGCGCGCAAAATGCACCTTGAGTTTTTCGCATGTGTTGCGCAGTTCGGCAGGATGCCTGTCCAGGCCCCAGCGGACCTGTGCCAGAAGCTCGTCTGCGGTGGGGTTTCCATGATAGGCAAAAGCTGCATCACAGAAAGGGCACCCGACCGGGCAGCCGAATTGGGTAGAGATGTTGATGATCCATTTTTGTTGCCTGGTCAAGGGAGGAGCCAGACCATCAACACACTCCACGCTTTTTCCATCGTCACCACGAAAACGTATGACAGCTACCTCTGCAACCTCCGGATCTCCCTCTACTCTGAGAACCTCCATGGCCCTGTCTGCCTTGTTGCTCATGAGCTTGTGACCTCCTCAATGTATTTTTTTGCAAGTACTGCTGCTCGTTGTCCGTCTCCAATAGCTGTTGCTGTGTAGCGATCTCGTCCGCGGATTACGTCACCTGCCAGAAAAAGACCTGGCTGCTTTGACTGTAATATTGAAAGATCGGGTTTTCCAGGTAAAAGGCCCTCGAGCAACTCGAACCTGGGTTCGCGACCAATACATACCACCAATTCATGGCCACTCAGGACTGTTGCCCCTGTTTCGACGGTCCACTGATTTCCACTGAAGTCGGCAGAATGCAGCTCAGTACCAAAATTTACATGTATGTCGGATTGTTCCACCTCTACAATGAGTCCAGCAGATGCACGAAGCTTCGAGCCCCTGACGAGCAGCCACACCTGCGCACCTCTATCGCTGGCTGAAAGAGCGGTATCCAAAGCCGCCTCTCCGCCTCCCACCACGAGGACCTTGCTCCATGAGAGTTCGCGCGGAAGTTTTCTGATGTCCCTGTGAAGCTTTCCGTTTTCCACGGGCAGATCCCATTTTCTTGGGCGGGTCCCAGTGGCCATGCAAATGGTCCTGGAATACAGATTTTTCCCAGATTTTGAGTGAATCGAGAATATGCGCTTCGTTTCATCGAAAGTGCATGACAGGATCTTGTCATGGATGAGGTTCACTTTCAGTGATTCGATCTGGGCGGCCATTTTATTTGCCAGATCCTGGCCGGATACGGCTGCTTGCGAGGGAAGGTTGTCCAATCGTCTGGCTGCCGGCAACAGACCACCTGGAGGTTCGTCGGATACGACCACTAGCTTCAGGCCGTCTCTCCATGCCTGGATTGCGCAGGAGATCCCCGCAGGTCCTGCTCCCACGACAAGCAGGTCCAGGATTTCGTCTGGCCATTGTCCTGAATTTCTTTCTTGCATCCGCGCAGACTCCCACAGCCCGGCTTACGGTGGGGATGCCTCGCGAACAAGGGGCGAGCCTGACATCACCGCATCAGGTGGGCAGAGATTGTTACAAAAGGATGGAATCTGTCAAGATATTTTCTTTTGTCATCCGGCCTGCCATAAAGACTTGAATCTCGTACCTGCCAAGGCGCACGAGGCACCAAGAAGACCTATGGCTAGGTAGATCCAGTCCATGGTGACCCACTCGGCGATAATCCCGGTAAGTCCCGTAGAGATGGCGCTGAATCCCACCACGGACAGGTTCTGGAGTGCAAAGATCCGTCCCCTGCTCTCGTTCGGGACGATCTCCTGTATCAGAGTGGCACGCGGTACAGTAAGCAACGGTACGGTCAAGCCGTGTATGAACATGGCAATACAGGCGGGAATGAATGAACTAATAAAAAAGAACGGGATGAAGGTGACTCCGTCCATAAACATACCCATGACGATGAGTTTGCCCTTGGGCCAGTTGCGTCCGAACATTCCGATGACCAGGCTCATGAGGACCATGCCAACAAAAAAAATGGAAACCATGGTTGCGTAAGCGCCCGCTCCCTTGTCACCAAAACCGAGAACCGTGCGTACATAGATGGGAGTCCCCACTACCGCAGGGCCCATGATCACCAGGTTGTCCACAGCGGTTATGAACAAAAGCCCCCTGAGGCGTCTGTCTTTCCAGGCAAGGTGCAGTCCGGCTTTAATCTCCGAAATGGTGGAACCAGCCAGTGGGGGAACCTGTGGAAGAGCAACTGCGCCCAGGTTCAATGGACCTGTCTTGATCTTAGGTAATCTCAGCAACAGCAGGGTGATGGCGGAGAAGACGAAAGTGGCGGCATCTATGGAAAATAGTGGAATGACTCCAATCGTTGCCACTAGAATTCCAGCAGCCGCAGGACCGGCCAGAAAAGCCATTTGGGCCGAGATTTGTATGAAGGAATTGGCACGGTTGAGTTTTTGCTCTTGGACCAGATTGGGTATCAGAGCATCACGCGCAGGGTTGAAAAATGCTGCGCCGGAAGAGACACCAAAAGCAACCAAGGCCAGGGTCCAGCCGGAAAGCAGACCATGTCCATTCAATACCGGTACCATGCCCACAACCAGCGCTTGTATGGCTGCACAGCTTATCATCAGCCATCTTCTGTCGACCCTGTCAGCTACAAGCCCTGCAGCCAGACTCAGAACAATGGCGGGAAGGTATCCTGCCGTGGCGATCAAACCCGTAGATGCGTTTGAGCCCGTAAGTTCCAGCGCCAGCCATAGAAGCGCGATATGAAATACGGCGTCTCCAAACTGTGATATTAACTGCCCAAGCCACAGGAGAAAAAAGTTAAGCCTGGAGTTGGTGGAACTGGCCATCGGGCAGCTTGTAACACATTCTGTTTGTCATAGAAACTGTTGTGGCTTGTTTTTCCGGAAGTCACAATCCATTTGCCCAAGCCTTGGCTGGGTCAAAGCTCATGTGCTTGGCTTCGTGTCCGTTTTCGAACTCGATTTTGTATCGCTTTTCGATTCTTTCTTCTTGTCTGTGGACGCATCTTTGGCCGATGAGTCGGACTCTGACTTTTCAGTTGGTTTTGATCCAGGATGTTTCGATGAATAATCGGTTACATACCATCCGCTACCCTTTAGGTGGAATGATGACTGGGACACCTTTTTATGAACCCTGGCCCCACATTGTTCGCATTTACGGATAGGTTTGTCCGAGAAGCTCTGAATGACCTCAAACTCATGACCACACTTGGTGCATACATACTCGTAGATGGGCACGGTTTTAAACCTCCTAGGCAAGTTGCATATGATTAACTAATTCCTGTTGTGCAATCTGTCAAGGGGTGACGTTCACTGAGCGATCCGCGCTGTTCACTCGGATGCACCCGGTCTAGTTGAGCAAGAAAGTCGTATTGGGCATGCCCAGAATGGCGGGAGATTTTGCCTGTTGAACCATCGTTTGTGGGTTTTTCAGTACAAAAATACACCAACCGACTACTTGGGTGAGCGAACCGAGTTTTCAGGTGCCTTTCCGGGCAGATAGCACCTACCCCGGTGGGCATCGGTATGTTCCATGGCAAAAGAGTCACCAAGAGCAGGGAATCATTCCTCGTCCGGTTCCAGCAGCACCATTTCGCTGCGGGCCCTGATGGTAATCTCTTCAATCTCCCAGCCAAATTCCTCAACGGCAGCTTGCGCTTCGTCCAACGCACGTTCCAGCCTATCCTTGTTGCATTTGATATAAAGGTCTCTTTGAACATTCAAGACCAGTCCGTAAAGATGATACAGGGAGAGTTCAGTGGATGAGGCACATTGTTCACACACCTCCATGATGCCAGGATTGGCTTTGAGGTTCGATAGGTTAAATGGAACTCCCTGGATTTCTGCTCCACAGACTTGGCATTTTTTTCTCATTTTCCCTCTCTTTTCTAACCCGGTGAACGGGAAATCTCAGGGTTGAAAAATGCCCGATTCCACATGAAGAGTAACAAACGGGTCTGACAAAAAGAACCATCAAGAATCAGTGTCGAGGTACTAACGGATCAGGTGGTGAGCATCATGGATGTTTGGGTTCATGGAAGCGAAATAGTGCAAACTGTAGGTGTATGATCAAAGTAACCTTCGGGGCTGACCTCCGGATGTCCTTCTGTGAATCCTGGATACCAGCATGTCCCGGCAAGTTCGTCGCTGACAACATTGTCGATGCAAAAGAGGTTCTTGTATGTCTTTACGTATTCGTTGACGAAATGAAAGGAATGGTCAGGACCTACGAAATCCGTCCAGCGTCTTGCGCTGGCGTCGAGGGCAAGGGCGGTGGGGCTGCGGGGGTCGGTGTTGAAGTCACCCATTATCAGATTACGGGCACCATTTGCACCTGGTTCACCATCTCCCAGATCGACAAAGACCTGCTCGACCTGTTTGGCTCTGCAATCCTTGTCGTCGCCTGACGCCCCTGAAGATCCGTGAACGTTTACCAGAGTAATGTTTTGCCCATGGATTAAATCCAGTATTCCACGTCCTATTCGAGCCCCATTTCCACAATCAGGTATGGTGGATCCGAACAGTCCGTCCGGACAATAGTCTCCAGCGCATCCGAGAAATGTTGCAAACTGCCGTCTGACCGCAGCGCACTTGTCGTGTTTGTGCCAGTTGCAGGCAACCTGGTAGCCGGAACCCACGATCAGCTCAGGAACGCTTGGTAAACCTGGAGTCCAGTTTTCACATACGAACCCCTGCCTCGCTTCGGCTGGAATGTCCTGACACTGATCCACATCGAAAATCTCCTGGAACACCACGACATCAGCTTGCACATTTTGCAGGAATGCTCTGGCCTCATCTATGGCAGGGCCCCAACTGAGGCCGTTTCCATAGTATTGATCCAGGTATTGTTTTTGTTCTGAAGTAAACCCATTGCTTCCCACTGTTGGATGGATACCTGTGTTGAAGGTGACTGCCACAAAAGATGAAGGTGCGTCATCGCCTCCCGCGTCAGAAGATTCATCGCCATGGTCTGTTCCATGGGTACCATCTCCTGCGTCCATGACATCCGTGGTGGATCCTCCGTCATCCATTCCGGCATCTGTACCTGCGTCATCATTGGCACTGTCAGCAGTTTCATCTCCTGCATCTTCAAGACCTGCGTCTTCTTCACTGACCATATCGCCCGAGTCGGCGGTGTTATCCCCATGGTCTGTGTCTGTGTCGATATTATCCCCACTATCGCTGTCAAAATCTGAATCTGTCATCTGGGCATCTGTACCTGCATCGACGGGTGGAGTAGTGCTGTCTCCACAAGCCTGAAATGTCATGAAAGCAAAAGCAATGGCGAAGTAGATCGTTTTGCTCATGGAAAAGCCCTCTCAATGTGTTTGGCCCGATGTAAAAATCATTTCATGGTTTTGACCAAAATGGCAAATCATTGTTCTGCCATTCATGGAATCAGGACCTTGGTGTCAGAGCCTGGCCTTCTTTTTCTGGGAGAACTTGCGCTTGTGCGAGGCGTTTTTCCCTGTGTGCGATTTTGTTTTGGTATGGGCCCTTACTGTCTGATCATTCACCAGGCGCAGCTTTAGAGGGACCTGACAAACGCGTGTCCTTTCGAGAACTCTAAATATCTCTTTTGGCATTCCTTCTGGTAGATCCACCAGGCTGTGATCTTCATTGATGATTATACGACCTATGAAACGACTTGGTAAACCTGCCTCATTTGCTATGGCACCCACTATATGACTTGGATTCGCCCCGTGTGCATAACCTACCGCGAGTCGATACTGCTCCATTCCCTCTTCCGGGCCGGAGCGTTGTGAATTTTTTGGGCCAGGTCTATCCGGTCTTGTTTTTCGGGATCGGCACTTTTGCACTGGAGCGTCCTTGATGAGCAAGGGTGTTTTGCCCTGGGCCTTTTTTGCCAGGGCAGCCGCTATTTTCAATGGATCCAGAGATTGCTCAGTGCTCAGTTCGTGAAGAATGCGCAAAAATGGTTCCAGGTCGTCCTGTCCCACGGCCTCAGCAATTTCTTGCTTGAAGGTTTGGACACGTTTTGTGTTCAGGTCCTCTGCGCTGGGTAAGTCCATTTTCTGGATTGTCTGTTTTGTCAGGCGTTCTATGACTTTTAGAAGATGCCGCTCGCGTGGTGCCACAAATGAGATGGCCTTTCCAACTCGTCCTGCACGGCCAGTGCGGCCAATGCGATGTATGTAAGAATCTGCGTTGCCTGGCATGTCGTAGTTGATTACGTGACTAAATCGCTCTATGTCCAGTCCACGAGCCGCAACATCAGTGGCTACAAGCAGGTCGATTTGACCTTTCTCCAAACGGCGCACAGTGTGTTCACGCATTTTTTGTTGCATATCTCCGTGCAGTTCGCTTGCTTTGAACCCGCGATCTATGAGCTGTTCCGAAAGTTCTACAGTGGCGGCCTTTGTGCGTACAAAGATCAGCGCTGCCTCCATGGATTCGGCCTCCAGGATACGACACAGCCCGTCGAGCTTGTTCAAACCTCTTACTATCCAATATCGTTGGTCGATGGTTGTAGCTGCGCTGCTTCTGCTGGTGATGTGGATGTTCTCGGGCTGGTTCATGTATTTTGATGCTACAGACCGTATACGGGGAGGGATTGTGGCGGAAAACAGGGCTGTCTGACGTTCTTGGGGACAGCGACCCAGAATCCATTCCATGTCTTCTATGAATCCCATGTTGAGCATCTCGTCTGCCTCGTCTATGACGATCATCCTGAGCTTGTCGAGCATCATGCTGCCACGACGCAGGTGATCCATGATTCGCCCTGGCGTCCCGACGATCACATGAGCACCTTTGCGCAAGGCACGAAGTTGAGTTCCATACTCCTGCCCTCCATATATGGGAACGACCCGAATACCACTAATATCGGTGGAAAACTCCTTGATTGCGCGTGCAACCTGTATGGCCAATTCTCGGGTTGGGGTCAACACCAGAGCTTGAGTAGTTTTGATGCTAGGGTTTATGCGTCCGAGGAGTGGCAAGCCAAATGCAGCTGTCTTACCCGTTCCTGTCTGGGCTTGTCCGATGAGATCACGTCCTTGGAGCAATATGGGTATGCTCTTGGACTGTATCGGTGTCGGGGTTTTGAAACCAAGATTTGCGATTGGACCCAACAATCTGGAATCCAATAAAAAATCTTCGAAATTTGAGATGATAGGGGTGCTCTTACGGGTACTTTCGAACATGCTACTTCCTCTCTTTTGGTGGGGCGATACAACCCACCATGGGTCGAGGAGCCCAACAACGCAGTCCATGTATATACCCTCAGTTCCACAAAAGCCAGAGGAAAAGCAGGGACGGAGGAAGTAAATACACACAAAGGAGGGGATCAAAGAAGCAATCAAGGATCACAAAGGAGGGGATCAAAGGAGCAATCTAAGGATCACAAAGGGCACAAAGGACAAAGGCAGGGAAGGACACAAAGGCACAAAGGCACAAACAAAGGCAAAGGCAGGGACGGAGGTCTGATTTTTTCAAGAGTGTACAAGAATCTTGTACACTCAGCCAATTTTCGACACCCCTGCCAAAATCCTGACTCTTTGTTTTACGGACAGTTACAGCAAAATTTTTTCTTGG
>JALVPF010000373.1:10731-11814 GCA_027031935.1 Myxococcales bacterium
GTCATATACGCTTACAACATCATGGCAAACCACGCTCACGAAGTCGATGAGCTCCGGGGCACTCTGAGGTCCTATTCAGAGCACATGCGCAGGGCTCATGGGCTATTCGGGCTGAGATTCAACAAGCGGCACAGGCGCATTGGAAAGGTGGCCCACGACAGGCCCAAGACGCTGAGCGTGCAGGATGACGACCGATTGAAGAATCTCATGTTCTACATCGACTGCAACCCTGTACGGGCAGGTATCACCGCCCATCCCACGGACATCAGGTGGAAGGAGTTTTCCAGCTGCAGGTTTTACAGCTTTGGCGAGAAGAACTCGTATACGGACATGCTCACCTTGCCCAAGTGGTACCTGAAGTTGGGCGACACAGCGCGCAAGCGGCAGAGGAAATACCGGTCCTTGCTGGACAGGTATATGATCGAGCGAGGACTGAAGCGAGATCCCAAGATGAGTCAGGGGTTTTTCATAGGTGGAGAGCTCTGGATGGAAGAGATGAGGAAGAAGCTGGCCAAGGTGCTCGGCAAGAAGCAGGCAGGGGGCAAGGACCCGCCAGAAGAAGCCGTGCCTGGCTGAAGAAGGCAAAAGAGAGAAGAAACAAAGTAAAGAAGAGCACAAGATGAGCGTGCATGGCAGAGCTGTGCCTGCCTGGTGGCGCATGATGGGCTGATAAGTGTTCAATTCGAAGATTTTCCGCAGACCTTTGAGAAAAGACTCCAGATACACACGGACCAAAAAGAAAAATCCGGCTTGAATAAGGGTATTGGGCTAGATCTGGCCTGACAGACAAAACGACAAAGCATGATTTAGGACAACAGGGGCGAAAGGAACGAAAAAGTGCTTGGACTAAGCAAAGCTGGACCTCCGTCCCTGACTTTGTGGAACGGGTGGCTCTGTTGGAAATTGAGGCTAGAAAAGCAGGGATGGGTTGATGGTGTCAGCTTTTTTGACTAACGATGGGAATGGAAGGTGTCTACCTATGTCTTCTGCGTCTACGCCTTCTCCTTCTTTTCTTGCTTTTCTTCTTTTTCTCTGCCTTTTGTTTCTCCTGCCATTCCTTTTCGACCTCATCAACTGTCTTGC
>JALVPF010000374.1 GCA_027031935.1 Myxococcales bacterium
ACACAGGACCACGTCCGCACCGGCTATGTACCTGCCCATGTTGCGCAGGGCGTCTCGCACCAGCTCTGCCACGTGCAGGGCGCGGGTGTCGTTGATGTCTATGGCCGTGGGCGTGATCTTGAAGATGGAGTCTCCGTCCTGAAAGCCCAGCAGGTGCTCGTAGGCCCAGTAGCCCAGGCCTCCGTCCTTGGGCAGACAGTAGCCGCCTATGCCAGGGCCGGGGAATATGATGTTGGAGTGGGTGGGACGCACCTTGATGGCCTGTATGACCTTTATCAGGTCCACGCCGTTTCGCTCGGCAAACACGCTCCACTCGTTCAAAAAAGCCAGTATGGTGGCGCGATAGGAGTTTTCCACTATCTTGGTGGTCTCCGACTCTATGGGCCTGTCCATGACGGTCAGGGGATAGTCGTCGGTGTTGAGCACCTCGGTGAGAAACTTCTCCACCCGGTCGCGGGCCTGTGCGTTGCAGCCGGAACACACGCGCCAAAAATCCCTTATGCTCTTTACGTAATCGCGGCCGGGCATGACCCGCTCGAAACTGTGTGCAAGCAGGGGTTCTTTGTCTATGCCACGCACGGCAAAGGCCTTTTTCAAAAGGGGCCAGGCCACTATCTCAGTGGTGCCGGGCGCTACCGTGGTCTCTATCAAGACGAGACACTCGGGGGGGATCTTCTTGCCTATGGTGCGAAGGGTCTCTTCCAGCGCGGCCATCTCCACCTCGCCGGTTTTCATGTTGCCCACTTCGTTCTTGGTGTAGTCGCACTGTACGTCCACCACCACGCAGTCTGCGAGCTTCAGGCAATCGTTGTTGAAAGTGGCGGTGAGGGTCTTTTTGTCGCGCACGCAGCGGGCGATGAGTTTGTCCACCTCAGGGTCTTCGGCCTTGACCGGAGAGTGTCCCTCCTGGATCATGGGGATCTTCCAGTACGAGCGCACACTCGGGCGCTGACAGCCTATGACCAGCTTGCCGGGCTTGCCCTGCTCGTCTGTGCTGTCTGCCACTATGGCGGCCATGACGGCGCCCACGAACCCAAGGCCCATGACGACAACAATCTCCTTGCCCTCTGCGCGGGCCTCGGTCACGAGCTTTTGTATGCGGGCGTATTCCCTGTCATAGTCTTCGGGCTTGGGCAGGGGAAATTTCTTGCCATCAGGGCTTACGGCAAAGTCGGTCTTCGTGTTCATGTCATTTAGTCTCCATCAGGATTATCCCCGATTTCCCACCTCGCTTGCGATCTCTGTGTCGATGCTGCGGAATCTGTCCTCGACGTGGTGAATCCACGACTGCGGACGATTCCTTGCATCTCCGTGACCTCACAAGCGATCTGGGAAATCTGATTCCAGAGGGTGGGAGATTTTGGATTATGAGTAGCCATTGATTTCCAAGTGCGCTTGGGGAGATCATTTTCAGTGATATCTCGGGTGGACCAGAAACAGGGCTGCGAAAAACAGCACGACCTCGATTATGATGATAAACCAGTAGCTTCCCGGATCATCCTTGCGCGTGACCACCTGCCAGTTTCTCTTCCTGGCCCTGCCAGTAAAAAGTTGCCAGGCGGTCATGCCAGCTATCAAGGCCATGATCAGGTATTTGAATGAGGGCGTGTTCATAAACAATGCTCAGATAAATCATGTATGCTTTTTACTAGAAGGATAAACCTCATGGTTCGGATCAGATATCAATCATTTTCCGTGATCGAGCTGTAATATTCCCCCATAGAAGCAAGAGAGATGACAGGGCTTTGACTATTGTATTCAGATACTTCAGATCTCGCATCCCGCCAAGGTGCCTCGCGATGGGTGAGGTCACACACTGCCTGCTCCGGGCAGCCTCCGGCCCCCTCGGTTACATCGCCCTTGGATGCCCGACAGAAAACAAGCTCAGATAACAGCGAAGCTCCGATGTGGAAGCTTCCCTTCTTCACCCCGCAACCCTCCGAGATCACGAGATGTTTAGAAATTGAACAATTTCTTCTACCACCTTACTGCAAGAGTCGTCAATCAAATCGACACCACCTGTGATTTCCCATCTCGCTTGCGATCTCTGTGTCGATAATGTTAGGGACGGAGGTAGACTTTCCGTTCAAAAAATCCTGTAAAAACAGTTGAATTTCAGAACTCCTCTTACCTCCGTCCCCGTTTTTTCCCCTCTTACCTCCGTCCCCGTTTTTTCGTTTTTTCCCCTCTTACCTCCGTCCCCGTTTTTTTCCCGTTTTTCCGTTTTTTTCGAACGACATACTTCAAGTATTGCGAACAAAGCAACCGGCACCTCTTGTAGGCCCTCGCTTCAGGGCAGGTTTTAAACCTGCCCCCACGGCCTGCGATCGGAGCCAATCGTTCCATACTGACTACGAATGGCCCGCAGGATCTCGAGAGTTCAGTTCTTGAAGCGGTCTGTGTCCGAATGCTGTTCGGCTTGTGCGTATTTATAGATGCCAAGTGCTGCCAGCAGGGATCCTGGAGTCGGAGGAGGGCTATCAAGAGCCAGCCCAACCGCTGTCCATGACCATTCAGGTTTGGTGGGCCTGCCAGTGGCTCGTCTGATCTGATTTGCCTGCCGCTGCATCAATGCCAAGATTTTGACCTTGTCTTCTACGGGAAGATGCCTCAGCTTTTGCCGCAAAAGAGCCTTCTGCGCAAGTGAAAAGTCCAGCAACTCTTTCATGTCTTGATCATTCATAGAGCACCTTCAGCTTTTTCCACTCATGGACGAGATTGAATCTGCTCAATATGGACTGGAACTTCTCATGGTCGAACTCATCGAGGCCCAGCAAAAGTGCTAACCTGGTCTTGTCCTTAGGTCGCCTGAGGCTCACCATGATGGCGGCAAGATGCTCCATTGTGAAAACCTTGGTGGAAACCTCATCGAAAGAGCGCACAACAGCATTGTTGAGAGCATCCTCGGTAAGACCGCCCACAGCGAGGAACTGCACAGGGATGCCGTGTATGAAAAAGTGCTCTCCCTGAATGGTATGGCCGTTTTCCTCGAGATACTCTTTCAAAGGATCGAGTGTGATAATCGGAGAATCGCCCTGAGGAAAATGAACGAAAATGTCAATATCAAAAGTTTCTTGGGGCTCAGTATAAAACAGCATTGCAAACGCCCCACCAATGGCATAGTCGGTGATGATGCCCGCTTGACGAATACTGTTTATGACTTTTATGGTTTCTTTCATTTTCGACCTTGCACCAGAAATACGATACCGCAAAATACGTATATCCACAAGCCATCCCAGCCGCAGACGGTCGGGGCCCTTGACCACAAGTACCATATGTAGTACTATTCTTTATAAGGAACAGGCGAGATGAAAACAAGAACCTGGAGCACATCGTGGGCCGTAGCATCGAGCAGATTCTATCTTTGATGAGGTCAAGTCCAGGGAATGTAAGATTTGATGATTTATGCAAGGTTTGTGAAAAATATTTTGGAGAAAGTCGACAGAAAGGCACCTCACACAGAGTTTATAAAACACCATGGAAGGGAGATCCCAGGGTCAATGTTCAAAAAGGCAAAGGAGGCAAAGCCAAAACCTATCAGGTAAAGCAAGTGTTGAAGGCTATCGAAAAAATGGCACAGAAATGATGTCTGATAAATTGCACTGTTGGGATCAAAGCCATGAAACAAAAGAAGGCTACGAAAAAAAGAGAAAAAAGATTTGATATGAAAAAGTATTCATATCGCGTCATCTGGTCTGAAGAAGATCAAGAGTTTGTAGGACTGTGCTCAGAGTTCCCGAGCCTTAGCTGGCTGGATTCAACCCAGGAAAAGGCCTTGAAAGGTATCAGACACCTTGTGTCGGATGTCGTGACAGACATGATCAGAAATGGCGAGGAAATACCTGTTCCTCTTTCCCTCAGGACTTACAGCGGCAAACTGGTGCTGAGAATGTCCCCGGAGCTGCATCGACGCCTTGCCATGGAAGCCAAGGAAAAAGGGATCTCTCTAAATCTTTTCATCAATTCCAAAATTGCCAGCTAGTTTTGATCTCTTTCGTAGGCC
>JALVPF010000375.1 GCA_027031935.1 Myxococcales bacterium
ACGTAGAAGGCCAGGCGTTTGGCAAGTGATGCATCCTTTGCCTGGCCTTCTACGTCGGTGATGTTCACCCGGTCCAACTTATCCAGCATTTTGTCCACTGTCGCCGTGTCAGCCTTTTTCCCCTGAATGGTCCAGTTATCCAGAGCAGTTCTGCTCAACTCTATCTTGCTCTTTGGTCCGTCTATACTGATGTCGGCCAGGCGTGGCGACTGTATCTGCAGATAGGGTTGGGCCAGCCATCCCGAGGCCCTTGCGTTCAGGTCCCATATCTTCAGATCCGAAGTGGCGAAGGTCTCCTCCCTGCTGTCTACCCTCACACAGGTGGTGGAAGAGCCTGTAGTAGAAGAACCAACCCACATGGTCTTCTTTTTGCCACCTGCCTCCAGCACCACCCTTCGTTGGAATGACTCGTCCGTGACCTTCAGGTCTTCACGATGCTCTGGTCCCTTGGATACGATGCGGGAGGACTGTAGCCCCAGCAATGTGCCGAGGAGCTTGTCCACTTTTGACTTGTCAGCCTTGTATCCGAATTTTTCCGGAAGAACCCAGTCGTCGTTCTTTTTCTCCAGAACCGTCTTGTCAGTGTTTTTCCCGTTTTTTGCCTCTATGGTGATGCGTGTAACGTCAGCTCTCTGTATGCCGTCCAACAGGCTTACGGGCTCTATTCTGTTGGACTGCTGTCCGCACGTGGTCACTATCAAGCCGAAAAGCAGCAGCTGCCCAAGCAGGGTGATCATGAGGATCGTGTTTATGCGTTTCATGGCATCAGCTCCTTCAACCGCGCTCTGATTTGTCGGAAGACTGTTTGTCCTGGCCTAAAGGTAGCGGTTTGGCCCGCTTTCTCTTGCCCAGGGTCAGCAACCCTATGGCCAGCACCGCCAGCGTAGCGAACCCGAAGTTTCCAAGCTCCCATCCGACCTTTTCGCCCGTGTCCAGCTTGTCTATGGTCCTGGCATAGCGCTGTTTGGCGCGAATTTGCAGCAGGCTCGAATCCTGCACCGCCCAATCCACCAGGTTGGTCATGAACTGCTCGTTGGCCTTGCCAGCCTGGGAGATTTGTTCGGACAGGCCCAGCATTATGTCCGAAATGAAACTGGAAGAACCCAGCACCACCAGCCTAGCCGTGTCAGGCGACTGCTCCAGTATGCCCGCCCGGAGCTTGTCCTTGTCGTCCTTTTTGCCTGTGTCCTTCTTGGTGCCCGGTTTTTCGTCATCCATCAGTGGGGCTTGCTTGCCCTTGAACGAGCTGGTAAAGCGACCCACCTTGGTGACTGCAAGGGTGAATCTTTGTCGCTTGGACGGTGCAGCAAATCCCAGCTTGCCGTTGTTTTCATAGTCGGGAGTAGCCTTGAAGGATGTGTCCTGCCAGGCCTTGTCCGAGCTGCTCAACAAGGTGCGACAGCTCGTGGCGTCCTTTTCGTCCTTGGTGGACGAGTCCGATGAATCCAGACAGGAGACAGAAGAGGGAAAATGCATTATGACCTGAGAAAGAGCGGATGTGGCCGGATTGTCCGAAGCCAGGCCCTTTCCCTTGATAAGTGCAAATGGGGGATAGTCCAACATGTGCACCTCTCGGATGCGCATGCCGCCGCCGAGCTTTCGCTCCACCGGGACAGGGAAGGTTGAGTTCTGCTCATCCAGGACTACCGCGTCTCCCACTTCGACTCCCCAGGTCTTGAGCATGTCTGCTATTCCGCTTTCGGTTTTCCTAGTGGACAGGCCGCCACCTGGACCAGGGGCAAATGTCTGTGCCGATGTGGCTATGATCAAAGAACCACCTCTCATGAGGAACTGGTCCATGGCGAATTTTGCCTTGTCTCCCAGGTTTTCCGGGTCCAGCACGAACAGGACGTCGATATCGCCAGGCACCGAACCTTTCTTGAGGTCTACGGCGCGTACTTCGTATGTCTCCGACAGGTGCTTTTGCAGTCGTTCATACGTGGGCTTGGTGGGAGGCATGCCAGGATACCTGGGGCGCTCCTTTTCCGGCGCAGCTATGCCCACCGTCTTGAGAAATCCAGGTACATGTCGCGAAAGGGCGGCCTGTAGCGCCTTTTTGATCTCCGATTCGTTGGGATTGCCCGATGCGCCCAATATCTCCTTGTGGCCGCCAATGTCCAGCACCAGGTCCAGGTAGAAGGTGCGTTGATCCAGCAGTCCCACCATCATGGGCTTTATGCCATATTGCTTGTAAAGAAGCTCGGGCGTGACTTTGGCGCTGGGATCGTCAGGGTCTATCCTGGACCAGCTGAATTGCTCTCCGCATCGCCGCTTTATCTCCTTGGCAACGTTGATCAGTTTGCCGGGTACTGCTTCGAGCTGCTTGGGCAGGTTGGCCGAAGAGGCGATGACCTTCAGGTTAGCCTTATCCGGCAGTTGCTTGCATATGGTCTCCAGGCTTTTGAACCCATATACGGTCTTCTGTATGGCCTTGGCCACGTCATACTCCAGGTTGCGCAGTCGAACCTTGACGTTGTTGCCTTCGAAATCCACCTCGATGAGATCCTGGAACTTCAGCACCTCGTACCTGTCGCCATATCTGACAAGGATGTCAAAATAGGCGTTGACCACGGAATCAGCGTGACTGTCGGAGAAGTGGAATGGAACGGGGTTGATTCCATAGTCCCGTTTTGCTTCCTTTGCCACATCGTCGTCCTGGGTGGGATCCACGAACTCCACCTGCAGGTTGTCTCCTCCCACCGCGCGCAACTCGTCCAGGAAATCCTTTATGCGCGGGATGAGCGGGTCAAGCAGGGGGTGAGTCTTGTTGGAAAAATATCCCCTGATCAAGAGAGGCTCCTGGGCCCCTTTGACCAGAGAGATGGTTGCCGGGGAGATGCTGTATTCGTCCCACTCGGTAAGATCAAACCTGGGACTGTGGACCATGCCAAGGCCTATGTTCAAAACCAGGAGGTTAGCCACAAGCAAAGTAATGCCGATGGTCATGCCCTTGCGGCGCTTGCGGCTGGGATCGGTTTTTCCCCACCTGCCGGATTCTATTACCAGGGCGTTTGCCGCCAGGGCAAAGCCCGCCAGGGACAGGTAGTACACGAGATCGCTGAGATCCAAAACCCCCCGCAACATGCTGGAGAACCTGGAACCTGTACCAAGGGCGCGCAGGATCTCGTCCGTGCCCATTCCCAGGGACAGCACCTCGGGAATGTATCCGAGCCCCACCAGAGCTCCACAAATCACCGATGAGAGCATCAGGGCCACCAGCTGGCTGGAGGTAAAGGATGAGACAAGCATGCCTATTGCAAGGTATGAGGCTGCCAGCAGTATCAGCCCCAAGTAGCCTCCTATGACGGGTCCCCAGTCCAGGTTTCCAAGGATACTGATGGATATGGGTACAGGCAGGGTCAGGGCCAGGGCCACCACGACCAGCCCTAGGCCCGCGAGAAACTTGCCCAGCACCACTTCTCGAATGCGAAGGGGCAGGGTCAGCAGCACCTCCATGGTGCCCGTACGCGCCTCGTCGCTCCACAGTCTCATGGTGAAGGCAGATGCCAGCAGTACCAGCAACAGGGGCATATGCCTGAAAAATGGTTTGGCGTCGGCTATGGATCGGGCGAAGAAGCCCTCCATGAAGAAAAACACGAACAGGGAAGCATAAAGAAAGATAGCCAGGAAAATCAAGGCCACGGGTGAAAGAAAGGCAGCCTTCCATTCCTTGCGTGCGATGGCCATAGTGCGGTTCACAGCGCCACCTCCTCTCCTGATGACAAGGCGTGGAAAACCGACTCCAGCGTTTTCGAATCGCGTTTCAACTCGCGCAGGGGCCAGTTGTTGCTCTTTGCCAGGTTGAAGATTTTCTCCCCCAAATCCACATCCTTGTTGGCTTCTATGCTCAGGTACGAAAGCCCGTCTGCGCCAGAGGTCTCCTTGACGCCGGTTACACCTTGTTCACCTCGTATGGCTGCCGATACCTGGTCCGTGTCTGCGGACTTCGCCAGTCCTAACAGGAATCGGTTTATGGTCGTGAGTTCCGAGAGTTTGGCAT
>JALVPF010000376.1 GCA_027031935.1 Myxococcales bacterium
TTCGCAGGTGGCTTTCGATAAAACCTGCAACTTCCTGCTTTCCCCTGTATATTCCGAAATGTCCCTCGCAGAGTATGTCGGGTTCCAGCGCAAGGAGCCGCTGCATGGATTCACGCCATGCCGAGATATCCGAACCAAAGGCAGGAGAAAATGGTCCGTGAATATCCTGCCCAAACAGCACCCTGCCGTCCGGCGTATCCAGCCAGGCCACCATGGAGCCGGGAGTGTGACCAGGGGTGTGCAAAAGGTGCAGCTTGCCACCTGAAAACTCCAGGCTGTGCTCGCTGGAAGTGATCTTCTCATCCACTGGCGTGGGCTGAATCTCTATGCCGTACCAGTCTGCAGCAGTGCGCTTTTCGTCCGCTGTCTCTATGGCCTTGGCGTCCAGCTCGTGAGCAATCACCTTACAAGCAGTCTCCTGCCTGACCCTGTATGCTGCACCCATGTGGTCCACGTGGGCATGGGTAATCACCAAAGCCCCTATGGATGCATCCAGCCCTGCCTCAGAGATATTGTCCTTGATGCGGGACCATCCAGGCCCGCAACCGCAGTCGATGAGCACAGGCTCTCCCAGATCCAGCGCATAGCACATGCAGTCCGAAGGGTCTGACAACTCAGATCCTCCCACCATGAATATGCCCGTACATACTTTCTCGAACATCTCTTTTTCCTTTGCGCTTTATTGTTGATAATCTCGCAGCCTGAGAGATGATAACACATGTTCCGACTGGCACCATATGTCTGACCCCTTTGCTCTGGAGATAAAAATGACAGACAGATTATCTGACAAACTGGCACTGGTTACAGGCGCAAGCCGTGGTATAGGAAAGGCCATAGCAGAGGCCTTTGCAGCCGAGGGCGCGCGGGTGGTGTGCGTATCGCGAAAACAGGATGCACTGGACGAAGTCGCAAGCGGGATAAACAAAAATTACCCGGATATGGCCAGGGCTCGCGCCTGCCACGTGGGCAAGATGGACCAACAGGACGAGCTCATGGACTGGCTGAAGAAAGAAGTGGACATACCGGACATCCTGGTAAACAACGCAGCAACCAACCCCTACTTTGGCCCCATGACAGGCATAGAGCCCAGCGCCTTTGACAAGACCTTCGAAGTAAACCTCAAGGGTCCCTTCGAACTCAGCAGGCGCTTTGCCAATGCGTGGAGCGAAACAGGTCAGAAAGGTGTCATAATCAACATCGCATCTGTGGCAGGTGCCATGTCCGCCCCCCTCCAAGGTGTCTACGGCATGACAAAGGCCGCCATCATCTCCATGACCAGGACCTTTGCCGTGGAACTCGGACCCCTGGGCATAAGGGTAAACGCCATCGCCCCAGGGCTTGTGGAAACAAGGTTTGCAGGCGCCCTCCTAAACAATCCAGAGATAAAAAAATTCTTCACGGATCACACTGCCCTCCACAGACACGGCCAGCCGGAAGAAATAGCCCCTGGGGCCGTGTTTCTCGCCTCGGACGAATCGTCTTACATGAGCGGCCAGGTACTGTTTTTAGACGGCGGCTACACCATCTCGTGATTTTGAGGTCGCGACTTCTTTTAAGGTCGCGACTTTCCTCGAACGACAAGCACCGAGTATTGCGAACAAAACAAACAGCACCTTTCATAGGCCCGCGGCAGGCGAAGCTGTGCGTAATTCCGGTTTCGCGACTCACTATCAACCGACAATGATGATAGTAATACGAATAAAGCAGCATCTCTCGTAGGTCCGCGCAGACGGTCGGGGGCCCCCCGCCGGCGCGCAGCGTAGGCGAGCACCGCCGGGGGTGACCGTCGTTAAGCAGGACCGTACTTTTGAGGTCGCGACTTTCCGAGAACAACAAAGTCCAGATTAATGCGAACAAAGCGACCAGCACCTTTCATAGGCCCGCAGCAGGCGATTTGGCACAGGTGCTCAAATGTGTGTATACTTCCCTCATGACAAGACCATGGATAGACATAGAGACGGTTCCAAATCCAGATGGCGAGCTGCGTCTCTTGCAACGTGGTGATGATCACTTCATGATCACCCTGGATGGTCGCATCATAATGGTAAGCGACGCCCACCGTTCCGAAGAGGCTCTTGCCCACTCAGCCCTCCAGGCTCTGGTCTCCACAAATGCCCCCCAGATCCTCATAGCAGGTCTTGGCATGGGTTTTACCCTGCGTGCCGCCCTCGATGACCTGAGCGAAGAAGCGCGTGTAACAGTAGCCGAACTCTCCACTGACATTGTTCGCTGGTGCCGCGGGCCCCTGGGTAAACTCACGGATTTTGCATTGGATGACCCAAGGGTCCTCGTGGAGGCATCAGATGTAAAGAACATCATCAATCGCGCTGCAAAGGCCGGCCCCAAAGGCTTGTTCGATGCCATTCTGCTGGATCTCTGGGAAGGGCCCAACCAGGCAAACTTCAACGACAACGCGCCTTATTATGGACGCACGGCCTTACTCACAACCTACGCAGCGCTCAGACCCTCAGGTATATTGGCCGTCTGGTCAGAGGACCCGGACGGGGCCTTTGAAAAACGCCTCGTATCAACAGGCTTCTCTTTCAAGCGACGTCGACCTGACGGTGGCGGCAGAAGACACGTGGTCTATATAGCAAAAACACAGAAGAACTAGCGAGCACACCCACAGTTGAATCTCTTTTCACTGGATAATTTTCTTCTGCATATAATTTTTCCTGGGAATTTCACACCACCATCTCGTTGTTTAAACAATTGAACAATTACTGCCGGCAAGTCAGGCGAATCATGGAGTCTACCATGTACCAAAAGCTATTGAGTTATCTGGCGGCCCTGGGCATAGCCCTGGGCTCCGGCCAGGCAGCCGCCATTCCCGCATACCTGGAAGAGATCCCCGACGATCTGCTCACCGACCTGGTCGATGATATGGACCCGGATGAGCTTGCCGACCTGGACAGGGTGAGGCTGTCGGAAGTACTCGCGCAAGACACGCGGAGCAAGGTCAGGAAACTCGCCCTTCAATTGCTGCAGGACGTCAAGGACCCGGCCTTGAGGCCGCGCACCGAAGAGCTTTTGAAAAAGCTTTCCAAGGACGCCTGCTCGTCCGTCAAGGCCGAGGCGGTCTTTGCCCTGGCCTATCTCATGCAGAACATGGGTCCCCTGGAGTGCAACGCCCTGGTGTGCTCCTGGGCCACATCCAAATCCACCAATCATCGTCAGGCAGTGGCCTCGGCTTTGTCCTACCTGGACCAGGCTCATCCGGGCACGCTGATGTGCATAGAGTTCGCACTGGAGCTCCTGGCAGAGGATCACGCGTGGAGGGTCCGCGCGGCTGTGGCAAAGGCTTCAATTACCCGAATGGACGACAACCCTGACTTTTACACAGAAATTTTGCAGCAGCTGGAGCAGGACCAGGCCAGGTCGGTCAGGCGAATAGTAAAAAAGGGGTCTAGAAAGGCTTAGTTAGCCCAGCAGCCCCCACAAATTGCAGATCTACCATCAAGACCATGTATGGTAAAACAACAGGTGGAGATTTTGTCCTGAAGTAGATCCTTGGCCCTCGCCTCCCTTCTCGGCGGCCTATTCCTAAACAGACAAAAAATGAAATTTCATGGCTAAGAATCCTTGACATGAGGTGGGTATAAAAGTTAGATAACTGCGTTCCGGGCTGGACTGACACCCAGCAATACGAGTTCTTCGGAATTCAGCTCTTCGACGCCCGGTCGTTATTTATTGTCGTTAACTATTTTATTGTTTTGTTTTCTTTTGTTGTTTTGTCGTTCTTTAAAAATACAGCAGTTATGCAGTAATTATTCCCCAGTAGCTCAATCGGCAGAGCGGGTGGCTGTTAACCACTAGGTTCGCGGTTCAAGTCCGTGCTGGGGAGCCATAAAAATCCTGGGCGAACCGTAGCCCAGTTTGGTTTACGACAAAGCCCCACGGGTTCGCCCGCTGGGGCTTTCGTCTTTTTTGGCCAGCGTTCGCGGGCTTTTGCGCCCGGGATTCACAGCGGTCCCGGAGACGGCTTCCT
>JALVPF010000377.1:0-3770 GCA_027031935.1 Myxococcales bacterium
TGTTCCCGTGGTCAGAACTCCTTTGAATGTCATTTCGAAAATCAAGGACGCTATTTCAATCAGTGACGATGATCTGATCGTTGATGCTGGATGCGCTGACGCAAGAGCACTCGTGGAACTCTGCAAGAAAACAGGGGCAAAAGGTTTGGGGTTTGAACTCAATGGTCCAGTCTGGCTGTTTGCGTTCTTCAGGATCATGTTTTCAGGAAAATTTCTTTCCATTCGTGTTCGATGGAAAAACTTCTTCAGAGCAGAACTGGAAGATGCAAGCGTAGTGTTTTGCTATCTGATGCCGGGATCCATGGTTCGGGTGGCAAAAAAATGTAATGAAGAAATGCGCGTCGGCTCCAGACTCGTATCTTATCTCTGGGAAGTACCCACCTGGGAACCTGAACGGATACTGCAGGTTGGCGCATTGATGGATCCAGTCTACATATACATAATAGGCGACAATCAGACACCATCCGACAAGCTTGATCTCTTGGACGTGGAAAAAGATCACAAAAGAGATAAAACCTGAAATTTTTTAAATCCCCTTTCATCTTGAAGTAATTCAGAAATGTACTGGCAATAGGGCTTGAAATGCACAATGTGGCCAGGTCAAAAACTTGACGATATTGGATACGACCGATAATGTGGAGGGGAAAGCTGACGATGCGCACTGGCGCAGACCCATGTTCTATAAGGGTTTGCGCGAGATCGTCAGGACAGGAGGGACCCAATGGGCTCAAATACAAAGACAGCAAAAATAAGCAAGCAGAAGGTACTGCAAAAACACCGAAAGAAACTCGATGGCCTGACCACCAGAGAGGCACAAGTCATCAGAATGTTACATTCCGTACCAGAACCACAGGACGCAGAGGTGGGATCACCATCTGACGACATGCCCGGACAATTGCGTCAGAGGCTCATGGACGTAGAGGCCGAGATTTTCGAACGAATCAGAAATGCATCGAGAAACACGAACCCCAAAAGCAACATCGTCAACAAGTTGAAAAACGACGCCTGATTCCACCCCGTTTTTTCCATTTCCATGATGATGCCCAGGCAGTTCGGGAGGCAAAGATCCAGTCATGACAGATGCCAAGATTGAGGGAATCACAAACGATGTGTAAAATCACTTGCGAAACGTAAAATCACTTACTTGAATCATCAGCAGTATACAATATGGTAACTGTCAAACAGTGAAACTCCTCGTCGCTGGACTGGGTAACCTTGACATCCACAAGGTTCTTGGGAGGCGAAGCTCTCAACCATGCCGTAATTTTGTCCCCCAAGGCACCCCGTTCCTTCGCCTTGGTAGCGGTGAACACCTTCACACCGTCCATAGGATCCCCTCTCTTGACGTTATAAATCCCAAACACCGTCAATTCCACCTGTCCTGTCCCATAACAGAGCAGGTTATATGTTATTTTTTCACATGATTATTGATAGTGTCAAGGGCAGGATTATGGTTCATGGATTCGAGGCACACTTGTCCACTCGGCTGGTCTGATGTCGCGATAATCCCCAACGCGATATCGGTACAGGTCATCTTCGCCTTGGAGCTTTCTGACACCTGATGGCCGAGGATTCGTCTCAAGTCTCACAAGGGCCCTGATGATGCGTCTTAAGATGTCAGCAGGCAACCTTTTCATGGTCCGCTCTGCAGCCGGGCGATCTCAATGGTGTACATTTTGGGTCTATCTTTCGATCCCGAGTTCATCCATCAACGCTGAGAGCTTTTTGGTCCCCTTCTTCTTGGCTTCACGAAGGGCTGCTTTGGCAGCCTTTAGGTCCTGTTCGTCTTCGAGACGTTCTAAGAGTCTGAGATCTTCAAGGGAGATGATCGCAGCCACATCCTTGCCTCTTCGGTGCAATACGATACGCTCACCTCGATAAGCTGCCCTATTGATCACTTCGGCAAAGTCCTGTCGGGCTTCACTGCTATTTATACGGACCATGATTCCTCCTCAAGTACAACTTGTACTTATTGTACAAGTTGTACAATATCTCCCGGAATGTCAAGGCTTTTCTTCAATTTCGTTTCACAAAGTCTACAGGTCTGTGACGATCAAGGTACAACTACTGGCGTCATGACTGGCGATGATCAGTTGAACCACTTGAAAGCGTCCGCCCAACTCGGCAAAAGCATCAAGGCTACGAGGGCGACCAGGTCGAGTTGCATACTCAGAGTTACGATGTTTTCATCAACTCCCACCGCTGTACGAAGATCCACCCGCGCTGCAACCAAAAAATCCCAAGCCGTCACCCTTGGCCTAAACCCTATACTCAAGCCGGTTGTCAGCCCCGAAAGTTCGCCATGCCTGTATTCCCTTTGATAGACACCTGCAGACCATGCGGCACTCATATAAAAAAAATCCGGTGAGACCAGCATCAGGCCACCACCATATAGCAACCTCGATTCTATCAGCGAACCCGGATCGCTCAGCTCTGCATATATACCAAGGCCCCAACCTCGTTTCTTGTTTGAAAAGTACAACTCAGACCTGAAGAAACCGGAAAAGTCACCTGACAAGGGATCCCTGTACCCACTATCGCCCCAACTTGCCCCCAATCCGATGGAAGCGTTGGCATAAGCATAAAATTTTTCCGTTTTCCCCCGAGCCTGGACAGGTGGTGTGTAAAACACCAAAGAGGCCAGCAACACCAACAGCCCTGAATACACAGGATTCGGCCTCAGGCCGGGGTTTCCGATATTTTCACTCCATGTTCTTTTCATCACAAAGTCCTGCTGAAAATTTCCTCGTGTCCAATCTCAAAAATCCATGTAGTTGTCATTCTCGATCTCGCCGTTTCCAGGGTTTACAGTCAGGTGCCGCAATGAAGAGCTCCCCGAGCCGAACAAGACGTGCACTCTTTGATCCTGCTCATCTGTGCCGCTGCACGCAACTGTAAATCCCCCCATGAAATCATCGGCGTGTTCGTTCAGATTGAAAATACGCTTTGACTTCAAGTCAGGAGTGACTACTGCCAGACTGAAAGTCCCTCCATATTCCAAAATCGCTACGACATAACCACCAGCAGGCAAAGGAGCAGCAGATATCGCAAACGATTTTTTTGAAAGCACATAGAAATCTCCGAACTCGCTGCTCGCCAAGACCCTGTTGTTGTCCTCAGGGTTTTCGGCCTTCACGTTCCTTATAAAAACATCCACGCTTTGGCCCGAGTCGTTTATAGTCCTGAAAAAATAGCGACCATTATAGTGTGTGCCTCCTCCATAGTCTCCAGAGCCCAAAGTCTCTCCAGTATCAGCAAACACGCACGATTTGTTTTGCTCATCGCAGGTAAGCTCGCTGAGATTGGCTGAAAATTTTATATACACTCCTTTGGCTACTACACTGCTGCCATCACCAGCAATTGCATAACACAGGCCCGATTCAACACAATCGCCGCTGACAGAATAGGCATCCGTGTAGCTTGCACCATCCAAGAAATACAGCCACTTTCTTGTCAATACGTATATCGTGTCGTCATTTTGCCAAACAGCTATCAACTTGGGATTTTCCATTGAACGGGCTTCTTGTGAAAGACTTGTCATGGAGACTTCTTTGAACCCGGTACCATCATCGAGCCAGGTGGACAAACCGTAGGTAGAGGGGATCACCATATACATGCCAGCCTCGCCCTGAATGAGCTTGAGGTTCATGTCATCGCTGCAACACCCACCAAAACTGTCCACAGGCGGTACAAACTTCGTAAATGTCCCGTCCTTGTCTTGTCTCGCATAAAGAAAAGCAACGTGACCCCACCCTCCTCCTTCCTGCTCG
>JALVPF010000377.1:3780-10239 GCA_027031935.1 Myxococcales bacterium
ACATCTCGCAGATAAAATCCGGACCCGGAAAGCAGGATGTCAAAAAGGCCAATGAAACCGCAACTGCTGTGGAATACAAAAACAAAGACTTGCTGAAGTTTCTTCTTTTACTTGCCATCAAACAGCTCCTTCACAAGTGGAGTTCTCACTTGGCTTTTCATCTTCAAACCAGGATTCCTCATAACGACGGAGTTGACTTTTGCTTTATTCAAAAGCACAGCTCATGGATATATCGCCAATAGCCAATCCTGTTTTTCAGCTTTGTCTTGAAATTTTACTTCATTATTCCGCCTAGCACCAAATCCACCACGCGGTTTGCGAATTCTTCCAAAGACCTTCTGGTTTTGAATCGATAATAGGGTGGGGTCATGAACTCGAAAAGATTTGCGAGCAGTTGGCCTGTTGCATCCGGATCTTTCACTTTAAAAATTCCGTCAGAACAAGCCTTCCGGATTATGTCAGCCAGCAGTTGACCATGCCGGCGCACATACCTGTCCAGCCTTTCCACGATCTCCGGTAAAATCGAAGCTATTACATCCTCCGAGTGGGGATAACGGTGGACTAGGTCGAAGAGGGTCATGACCCTGTACAGTACACATTCTCTGATCCTTTCCTGTGGCGGCTTGTCATCCGAGGCTATGCTCTCTAACTTCTGAGTGATTCTCTCATTGGTCAAATCGGTCAAGGCCAACATTATTTCGGTCTTTGAAGCAAAGTACAGATAAACGGTTCCCTTGCCAACACCAGCTTTTTTCGCAATGTCGTCAATGGTCGTCTTGTTGTAACCATAATGTCTGATAAGTCCCCATGCAGCACTCAGTATGGCATCGCGTTTCTGTCTTTTGCCCCCTCGTTCCTTAGCGTTTGTAGCCATGTATTTTCTACCGCTGCTTCTACTTGTCGTGCTTGGTCACGGACGACTCGGATGGAGAAATCAAGGATTGACTCAGAACAAAAGCCGCCTGCAGATAAGACGTGGGACAAAGGGGAAAACATTCCTTGCAGTCATTACACACTTTTGAAGCTATTTCCGGAACAAACCTTATTTCCTTCCTGTATCCCCTATCCACAAAGGTCACCGCATGGAGTTTTTTGATCTCTGCACAATACCGGACACAAAGGCCACAATGAACACAAAAAGATGCTTCCTTTTCAAAACGATCCTTGTCGGCACCGTACTCATCGGAAAACTCCTTCAGGATCTCCGAATCAGGAGCACGAGCGAGCAAGAGTTCCAAAACGGTCTTTCTGATTTTGTCGATCTTGTCAGATCGAGTCTTGACCACCAGATCCTGCTCTGCCCCGTAAACACAGGACACAACCAGCTTTGTCCTGTTTTTTGCCGTAACCTCCACCATGCAAAGGCGACAACCTCCATAGGGTTTGAGTTTATCATGATGGCACAAGCTTGGGATGGATATTCCAGCCCTTTGCGCGGCCTCCAGGACAGTCATGCCTTGTTCTGCCGTGACCTCCTGGTCATCTATGCGCATGGTGATATCGCTCATTTTTCCTTGCTCTTTCTTACGATGGTTCTTTTTTCCTCGTCCAGAGGAGGGGGTATTTCCTCCCCCGAAATCTTTTTCACCGCATCGAAACGTTCAGGACAAACATCAAAACAGATCCCGCACTTGATACATTTTTCCTGATCTATGACATGGATCTTCTTCTTGGCGCCGTCTATGGCCCCGGCAGGACATTTCTTGAAACACAGCAGACATGCCTTGCACTTTTCTGGTTCGATGTAGTACGAGGTAAGGTCCTTGCAGGAAAGAGCGGGACACCTCTTATGGTTGATGTGGGCCTCATACTCGTTCCTGAAATAGCGAAGAGTGCTGAGAAGCGGGTTTGCCGCACTCTTTCCCAACGCGCAGAGAGAGGCGTCCCTGGCCACCTCGGCCAAATCCTGCAAGGTATCCAGGTCATCTGCTTTGCCTTCACCCTTGGTAATGCGGGTCAAAATCTTCTGCATCTGCCGCAGGCCTTCTCTGCATGGCACACATTTTCCACAAGACTCGTCAGCCAAAAAATCAATGAAATACCTTGCAACATCGACCATGCAGGTATCTTCGTCCATGACGATCATTCCGCCAGAGCCCATCATGGAACCAGCAGCGGTCAGCTCGTCAAAGCCCACCTTCAGATCCAACATCTCCTCTGGCAGACAGCCACCAGAGGGGCCCCCGGTCTGTATTGCCTTGAACTTCTTGCCTCCAGGTATACCTCCGCCTATATTGTAAATTATATCTCTCAAGCTTATGCCCATGGGTACTTCGACCAGGCCGGTATTGTTTATCTTTCCCACCAGGGCGAAGATCTTTGTCCCCTTGCTCTTGTCCGTGCCTATCTGCGTGAACCAGTCGGCTCCATTGTTGATGATGAGCGGAACGTTGGCCCAGGTCTCTACGTTATTCAACACGCTGGGCTTTTCCCACAGGCCCTTGATATTGGAACGAACATACTTTGGTCGTGGCTCTCCTACCCTGCCTTCCAAAGCGGTCATCAAGGCTGTGGACTCACCACAGACAAAGGCCCCCGCGCCCCTGTGAACAATAACCTTGAAATCGAATCCGGATCCCAGAATATTCTCTCCCAAAAATCCGTATTGCTCAGCAAGTTCTATGGCAAGCTGAAGGTTTTCCACCGCCAGGGGATACTCCTGCCGGACATACACATATCCCTCTTTGGCGCCGATGGTATATGCACCGATGATGAGTCCCTCCAGGATGGAGTGGGGATTTCCCTCCAGAAGCGCCCTGTCCATGAAGGCACCGGGATCGCCCTCGTCGGCATTCACGATGACATATTTGACATCATCAGGAGCGTTTCGGGCTCCTTCCCATTTGATGCCGGCTGGAAATCCTGCTCCTCCCCTGCCCCTGAGGTTGGATTTCTTTATCTCCTCCAGGACCTGCTCGGGGCTCATCTGTGAAAGCACCTTGGCCAGGGCCGAATAGCCACCTATGGCCAGGTAATCATCCATACTCTTGGAATCTATCTTTATATTGTCGCAGATTAGTCTGCGCTCCTGGTTTTTGTAAAAAGGTATTTCCGATTCCTGTGCAATTCGCTTGCCTGTGGCCGGGTCCTCGAACAACAAGCGATCGACCACTTTCTTATTCTTTATGGTGGTCGTTACTATCTCTTCCACGTCTTCAGGAGTTACCTGGAGATAACATATCTCCTCCGGATACATAACCACCACCGGACCGCGTTCGCAAAAGCCAGGGCAACCCGTCCCCCTGGTCTCGACCTCTGCATCCAGGCCCTGTTTTTTCAACTCCTCGGTAAACGCAGATATGACATCCTGGGCACCAAGGGCGAGGCATCCTGAACCGGCACAAATGGATACACGAGGTGTGTTCGGGTCCCGTTTTGACAACAAGCCCTTTCTGAATTCCCTAAGGGCCTCGGGCGAACTTATAGTCACCATGATCTTCCTCTACTCATAGCTATCCAACACGTCTGCCGTGTCGGCTGCCGAGATCTTTCCATGAGTTTTTCCATCGATTTCCACCACGGGCCCGAGGGCACAACAGCCGAGACAGTTTACGGTCTCAAGGCTGAACTTCAGCTCCAGGTCTGTCTCACCGGGGCCGATACCAGTCAGGTCCCTGATTGTGTCCAAGACACGGCCAGCACCTCGAATATGGCAGGCTGTCCCCATACAGACATTGATCTGATGCCGCCCTTTGGGTGCCAAGCTGAATGCCTTGTAAAAGGTAGCAATATGCAACATGCGAGACAGGGGGACATCAAGTCGCTGGCTGACTCTTTCCAGGGCGAATCTGGGGAGCCAACGGTTTTCATTCTGAATATCCAGCATTATCTGGATAAGAAAACTGGCCTGCCCTTCATACCTATCGATGATCTGATCGATTCTGTCTGTGTCCATAGCAGCCTTCTCAGTCATCCTGTTTTCCCTGATTCATTCCGATTTCCCACAAATCCCGGCAATACAAATGTCAGTATTACGCAAGTACATAATTCTTTTTCGCAGGATCATACCTTACCAGTCCTTCGCTCAGGCAGTTACCCATGTGCTTCGACACATCAGACGGACTTAGTGCAAGCGCCTCTGAGATCTCTCCATTGGAAAGAGCTCCCCTTGCCATAAGCAGTAAAATTTCGCTCATGACAAGTTTATCCGCGATCAACTCATGAAAAACATGATTGACATCTTCACTGTTGAAGTACTCGTCATATTCCTCTTCGGTCTTGAACCTGACTCGCAGCTTCTCCCTCTCTACCAATTTCAGGTAAGGAATCATCTTGCCTGCGGCTTCGAGTTTTATCTTCAGCATGTGCTGGTCTTGTCCCTCTGACTCACCAATATGCCCCATGCTCTTTAGCTCATCGGTAAAGCTGTTCATGACTTCTGCAAACCTGATTCCTTCAGAGGCCGATACCCACTCCAGCCTGAGACGATTCGGGTTTACCCCAATGTACTTGAGAAGCTTCTTGGTAAGATGCATCATGCTCATGGCATCGTAATTGCCTTCTGTAACATAGTGACATTCACCCAGCCAACAACCACCGATAAAGACTCCATCGTGCCCGTTGAAAAAAGCTCTGATCACAAAAGCAGGATCGACCCTGCCTGAACACATCAACCTTATTATTCTGATATTGGGGGCATATTGATACCTGGACACCCCCGCCAGGTCAGCACCTGCGTAGCAACACCAGTTACACAAAAACCCTAAAATCTTTGGGTCAAAATCATGCCCTGAAGCCATTTGCGACTCACTCCTGTGGCGATGTTGCTCGCCTTGATTACCGATTGACCTCACCAAGCGCAGGCTCGTCCATGCTTGCCTCAAGCGCCGAATCGATTTGGTAAAAGACCTCATCATCCGTATAGTGTTTCAAACTGATGGCACTTGTGGGACACTTTGCATTACAAAGACCATCGCCCTTGCAAAGAACCGGATTGACTTTTGCTTTTTTACCTTTTGCCGTATCGTAAAATTCAATAGCGCCATAGGTACATGCGCTAATACATGCCCCACAGGATATGCACTCGTCCTCATCAACCTCACAAACCGAACCGGATGCGGTTATCGTATCATGGGACAAGAGACTCGCGGCACGACCTGCGGCACCCAATGCCTGGCTGATGGTCTCCGTGACATGCTTGGGGTAGTGATTTATCCCGCAAAGAAAAACACCCTCAGCCGAAAAATCCACAGGCCTCAATTTGACATGGGCTTCCTGTAAAAAGCCATCGGGATTCAAAGAGACCTTGAACAACTTTGCCATTTCCTTGGAACTGGCAGAAGGAACCACAGCGGCTGAAAGGACAAGGGTATCAGCATCTATCTCGAGTTCTTTTCCCAGAACCTGATCGGGTACCCTTATTCGCAGAAGCCCCCTGCCATCCTCTTCCACCGACTCCACCTGTGGTCCATGCTCGGGCTCCCATCGTATGAATTTGACATCCTTCGAGGCGGCTTCGCGGTAAAAATCCTCTCTGAACCCATAGGTCCTCATATCCCGGTAAAGGATATAGATTTCCATTTCAGGCTTCAGTTCCTTGAGTCTCAGTGCATTCTTGACAGCCTGTCCACAACACACCCTGGAGCAATAGTTACGGCCTTCCTGCCTGCTACCCACGCACTGGATCATCACAAGGCTTTGGGAATCCATCACCCTCTTGTCTTCCTTGTCCAGAAAATCTTCCAACTCCAGTTGGGTTACAACTCTCTCATCCCGGCCATAGAGATACTCGGTGGGTTTATACTCATCAGCACCGGTTGCCAAGATGACTGCACCATGATGGAGTTCGAAATGCCGACCCTCGGACATCAGCCTAGTGACAAAGTTTCCCACGTAACCGGACACCTCCGTGATAGTCGTATCATGGAAGACATGGATCAAAGGGTGGTGGTAAATCTTTTGTATCATCTCATCCAGGTGAGCTTGAATATCCATTCCTTCGAGAGTGCGACGAACCCTCCTGGCCATTCCTCCCAGCTCCGGTTTCTTTTCCAGCAAAGATACCTCGAATCCCTGCCTGGCAAGCCCCAATGCGCTGGTCATTCCCGCCAGGCCACCTCCCACTACTACAGCCCTTTTGTCAACCGGAAGGTCGAACTCTTTCAATGGTTCCAACTGGGAACTTCTGGCCACAGACATTCGCACAAGATCTTTTGCCTTCAGGGTAGCAGAGTCCTTCTCCTTGGAGTGCACCCACGAGCAATGTTCCCTGATGTTGGCCATATCGTAAAAATACTGGTTTATTCCGCCTTCACGCAGTGTGTCTCTGAACAAGGGCTCATGAGTCCTTGGGGTACAGGCTGCGACAACCACACGGTTGAGCCCCTTTTTGCGAATGGTATTTGAAATCTCCTTGGCGGTGTCGGTAGAACATGCAAACAGGCTCGCTTCAGCATGAACGACATTTTTCAGGCCCTTGGAGTAGTCCACCACAGAGGGCACATCCACCACCCTGCCGAT
>JALVPF010000377.1:10249-11735 GCA_027031935.1 Myxococcales bacterium
GAACACACCCACTTTTAGATCCTCTTCAGAGACATCCCTCTCGGGAGGATAGACTCTGTCCTTTGCCAACTCTCCCTTCCTGTAAGAGAGCATCTGCCCACTCAGACAAGCGGCGCCGCTGGCGGACACGACCGACTCGGGAATATCCATGGGTCCCTGGAAGGCACCACTTACGAAAACACCCTTTCGTGTGGTCTCTATGGGATTGCCGGGATTGGTTCTGCAGAAGCCGTGATGATTGAGTTCTATTCCGAACTTCTCTGCAAGACTCTTTGCATCGGCAGGTGGGTTCAGGCCCACGGATAAAACCACAAGGTCGAACTCCTCCTCTTTGACTCCCTCATCCACGGTCGAGTATCTTATGGTTACATTTTTGGTCTCGGGAATTTCTCTTCCCACCGAGACATAACTTCTGATGAATCGCACATTGGAAAGGTTCGCGGCCCTTTGGTAGAAGCGCTCGAAGTCCTTTCCGTAGGCCCGGATATCATTGTGAAAAACCACGGCCTCCATGTCGGCATCATGGTCCTTTGCCAGGATGACCTGCTTCTGGGTATAGGAACAGCAAACAGCAGAGCAATAGCTGTTGCCCCCCTCCTGAACCTGTCTCGAACCAACACATTGAATCCAAGCCACCTTGTGAGGATGCTTTTTGTCAGATGGCCGTAAAATCTCCCCCTCGTGAGGCCCGGTGGAACACAGAAGCCTTTCAAAGTCGAGACTGGTTACCACGTTCTCCATTGTTCCATAGCCATAGTCACCCCGCAGGGAGGGGTCAAACACATCATAACCGGGAGACAGGAGCACCGCACCCACATTCACCGTAAGCCTTTCAGGCTTCTGGCTGAAATCTATGGCCTTGTTTTCGCACACGCCCGTACAGATATTGCATTTGCCTTCTTTCAAATAAAGACAGCGATCAGGATCGACATAGGTCACGAGGGGAACGGCCTGAGAAAAATAAATATGAATCGCCTTGTTCAGCGACAGGTTTTGATTGAAGGGGTCAGGGACCATTACCGGGCAGTACTCTACACAAGTGGTGCAGCCCGTACATTTCTCTTCGATGATGTACCTGGGCTTCTTCAGCAGAGTGACCTTGAAATCTCCAGGTTCCCCTTCAACTGCATCCACCTCTGTATACGTGAGGATCTCAATATTAGGATGCCTGTCACATTCTATGAACTTGGGCGATTCGATGCACATGGAACAATCATTGGTAGGGAAAGTCTTGTCGAGCTGTGCCATCTTTCCACCGATAGTGGGTGATTTCTCGACCAGATAAACCCTGAAGCCAGAAGAGGCGAGATCCAGTGCGGCCTGAATGCCACTGATCCCTCCACCTACCACCAGCACATCTCCAAGGGTGTCGGCAGCAAGATTGTCTGCTGATTTATTTTCCAATTCTTTTCGTCCTCGCTCCAGATGGGCTAAACAACTTCCTGGATAATCTCTGTTATGTCTTTTATCTCAGGTCCACCGTCGT
>JALVPF010000378.1 GCA_027031935.1 Myxococcales bacterium
CCATCCCAAGGGGAACACAATGACGCTCGGGCTCCTGGCATAATCGGCCAGGAGCCCGTCCGTCCCCCTAAGATTCTCTTATATTTCTTGTTCACCTGGTGCATACTGTTGCAGCAATGGTCAATTCATCTGAAAAAGGCAGCCCAGGCATCCTTTATCTGGTCGCCACCCCCATAGGCAACCTCTCGGACATTACCTTGAGGGCCCTGGACATTCTGGGCTCGGTATCCTGCATTGCTGCCGAAGACACCCGTCATACCAGGAAGCTGCTTTCGCACCATGGCATAAGCTCGGAGATAATCTCGTACAGGGAGATGAACCACGCCAGGGCTTCTGTGCGCATATTGAAATGTCTGCAGAATGGTGATGATGTGGCCCTGGTTTCAGATGCCGGAACACCTGCAATCAGCGATCCCGGCAAGGCCCTGGTAGCGGTGGTGCGAGCAGAGGGCTTTTCGGTCGTACCGGTTCCAGGACCCTGTGCGGCAATCTCCGCGCTGGCGGCATCCGGTCTTCCCACAGACAGATTCTTGTTTCTGGGCTTTCTGCCAAGGAAAAAGGGTGCGCTGAATAAATTGCTGGATGAGATCAGAACCGAGCCGGGCACCCTGGTCTTTTATGAATCCCCCAAGCGGCTTTGGGGAACGCTGAAGAACCTGCATGAAAAACTCGGACCCAGAAAAGCCCTTGTGGCCAGAGAGCTGACCAAGGTTCACGAAACCTTTGATGTGGGCACCCTGAAAGAGTTGGCCATCAGATATGAAGCGGGAGCCAAGGGTGAAATCACCATAGTCGTACATGGTTACACCGCTTCTGACCCTAAGGCAAACGTGGAGATGAGAGGTCTGGACGAGCTGGTGGCAGCCCTTCGCTCTTCTCGCCCCATGTCCTCTTCACAGGTGGCGACCATGCTAAGCTCCCTCCTGCAACTGAACAAGAAAGAGATTTACAAGCTGGCGAGCAGGTACCATCCGCACGAACATGAGCAAGACTGATGGGACATGTGCCAAACAAAAGTTCCACCTATAGGGGCTGGGAATTCATCCAGTCATTCAGCACAGCTATAGCCTCATCGATTTTGTCCACGAAACCTGCCACCTGCTCCTGATGGGACTTGCGTCTCTGCAAGGCTGAACGGATGGCTCCGTGAGTGGCATACAGGGTATCGCTCAATCGTTTATCCAGCGAAGACCTGTAACTCCAGAAAGCCTTTTTCAAGCCCTGAAGGATCTCCCATCTGAGGGTTTCTGCGTTCTGCTCCACCAATGCCTGCACCTGGCTGTACCAGCGTTTTTCCAGGCGCCTTCGCCTTTGTCTGGCAGGCAACAGGCGGTCCAAGGAGCCTTCGGGCAGGGGGCTGTAAGACGGCGTCCATTTGTGGGTATCCCAGTATATCCTCGAATCAATCTTGAATACAGATGAAGCCGACGGAGCCCTATACGGGATATCAAAAATGTCTGCTGCAGCTTTCCGGATGGAGACGATGAGATCATCCGTCTCGTCTCTTCGTTCGTTTAGCACTCCTTGAATATATGACGACACATCATGGGCCATGTCCGTCAGTGCATGCTGAAAATACCCGGGAACCTCTTTTGCAAGGGATTCCGACAAGAGGGATTCTTTTGCCTTACCCTCATCCATTTGTCGAAAAATATCCTGCATCAGTTCGTTCAGATGTTTTGCGGTGCGCGTGCGCAACTTTTCCATCTCTGTTTCCAGATATGCCACAGCACGCCGTTCATCCCCGTCCAGCCTGTCATCAGCGATTTGCCTCTGAGTCTGAATCTCCCCGATCTTTTCATCGAAAATGCCCAGGCTTTTTTCCAGCTTGTCCAGAGGCATTCGGGCGGATTTGGCGCTGAACTCCAATTGCATCAACACATCTGACACCTGGGCCCGGGCTTTTGTGCCAATTGCTTCACAAAGCACCGAGACCTTGTCTCCAAGCAGAAAGTCCTCCAGATGCTCTTCCAGCACATGCAGGCCACTGGCTGAAAACTCAGTTTGGTCTCCCTTGAGCCGGGCTTGGAGAGCCAGGCGCGCAGAGACGCAAAATACAATACCGGGATCCTCGATGGCACAGCTCTCTGCCAGGGCTTGTCGGAAAAAATCCAGGGCCTCTACCACCTGCTTATCCTGTAGGTAATCCACCTTGTTCATCACAAAAAATATCCGCGCCACATGCTCCTGGACCTGAGAAAGGAACCCGGCTTCCTGCTGCGTCAGAGGAGGATCTGCAGATACCACGAATATGGCGGCATCACACTGGGAGAGAAAATCCCTTGTGGTGGAGGTATTGTGAACATTGGTGGAACCAACACCCGGGGTGTCTATGAGCACCACCTGGTGTCTGAGCAGCGAACAAGGAGCACGCAACACGACCCGCTCGATTCCCCGTTTGTTTTTGGGATTACCCTTCTCGGTAACAAGTTCTGCCAGCAACTGGCAGGCCTGTTCCACGCTACCGGGATTGAAAACCTCATCATCAGCCTTGTCCGAATAATGGGCCACCACCTGGTGCTGTTCACCAAATTCTATCATGGTGGGAATAGCCGTAAGGGGTACCACCGAAGTAGGAAGCAGCGGCTCTCCAAGCAGAGCGTTGATGAGCGTACTCTTGCCCCGTTTGAACTGCCCCAACACAGCCAGGTGGAATTTCTGCGAGTCCAGCCTCTGGATAAGTTCATCCAAAGCGCTCCTTGCGGCATCCAAATCCAGGTCCAAAGAATCGATTACATCCCGGGCCTGAAGCAAAAAGTGCTTCAGTGAGGAAAGAGATTTTCCATGTCTCACCATGCCCACCATGTTATGGCAAATTCTTCCAACAAGCCATGATCAGTCCAGGAACAGAAAAATTCCCAGGATGAAAATCCAAGGGATTGGCAAAGCGCAGACGCAGGCTGTTGCCATAAAAACGGACAGATTCATGATCCATGAACACATCTCCCCAATTGATCTGCTTTGCCTGGGAGCATCGATCATCCAGGCCCCCAAGCAAGGGCCCTAATGGGCTTTTCATTAACTCCGAGGCGAAACAAATTGTCCAGACCAATTTTCATGGAGACCGGGGCTGTCACAGGATTATTGAAATTTGTACATATCAAATACACTATGATGTTAAAGATACCCTGGTGTTTCGACTGGAGGTCTGACCATGAGCCGAGTTCCTGCAAGCCTGTTGTTTTTCGCCCTTGCGTTTTCTGCGAGCGCTTTTTCCAAGGCACCAGAAAGCCAGGCCACATCCATGGACAAGATACCAGGGCTCGTGGATGCATCCAGCGTAGTAAAAGGGCTGCAGGTCGAACTGAAATACTCCACCACGGACAATTTCATGAAAAAGGATGTCTATGGCGACCTGGAAAAATGTTACCTGCAAGAAGATGCCGCCAAAATGCTCGGTGAGGCACAAAAGGATCTTGTGAAAATCAGGCCTGATCTGAGATTTGTGGCCTACGATTGCGCCAGACCCTTGAGCGTTCAAAAAAAGATGTGGGAACTGGTCAAGGACACCCCCAGCAGATCATATGTTGCAAACCCGGACACGAAGACAGGCTCCATTCACAATTACGGCTGCGCCATAGATCTAAGCCTGGCAAAAACGGACGGCACCCCATTGGACATGGGAACCCCTTTTGATTTCTTCGGTCGCAAAGCCCAGCCCCGTTATGAGCTTACACTGCTGAGACAAGCAAAGCTCACCCATGAGCAGGTGGCCAACAGGTTGCTGCTTCGACAGGTCATGGTGCGAGCCGGTTTTACCCCCATATCCAGCGAGTGGTGGCATTTCAATTGCGCCTCGACAGCCGAGACAAGGAGACGCTACAAAAAAATCCAATGATGGTGGTTCAAAGGGGGCTCGTTCAGGAAAGGTTCCGCGCTGCCTCCCTGGCATGATAGGTCAGGATCAGATCAGCCCCAGCTCGCTTTATCGACAGAAGGATTTCCCGGATAATCTTTTCCCGGTCCAGTAC
>JALVPF010000379.1 GCA_027031935.1 Myxococcales bacterium
CTGGATGCGTGACCGACGACTTGGACAGCGATGGGGATGGACTCTGGGATTGCGAGGAGAAGATCCTGGGCACCGACCCTTACAACCCGGACACGGATGGAGACTATCTATTAGACAGCATAGAATTTTTGCTGGACGGCTCGCCCCTGTCCGAGGAACAGACGACAGACTCGGACATGGATGGCCTGCCCGATACCGCGGAGGTAATCAAGCACTTGGAACCCCGCGAGTCCACCTCGGAGATGGATCAGCAGTTGTGGGCCTATCAATATGAGCTGATGGCAGACACTACGGAGCCCGAATCGGGAAAACACTGCTACACCATAGACGTGGACAATGTCTCTGTGTACCAGACCTTGGAGACACCGGAGCATCCCAAGGGCTGGCAGACCATCGAATTCATAGTAGCCTTCGAGACCGAAGACGCAATGAAGATGGTGAAGTTTTACAAGGCCAATGCCCGTGCCGGTTTTTTGTTCCCCGGTGATGTTTATCCACCGACTGCAATACTCGAACTCAAACCGGAAGATTTCAAAGCTTTGGCCTCCACCTGCGAATCGGATGGACCCGGTTGCCATCTTCCGCCTCAGATAAACTGTGGGGATGGTCTCATCGACGACGGTGAGGAGTGTGACGAGGCTGCCTTGAATGGAAATACTTGCGAGTCCCTGGGATATGGTGGGGGGGAACTTCATTGTGATCTGACTTGTCGTCTGGATGTATCTGACTGCGACGGAGCCAAAACGGAATCATGTGGAGACGGCGTGCTCGATGACGGGGAAGAATGCGATGGAGATGAGCTGGGTGGCGAGACATGTCAATCCTTGGGCTATCCAGGCTCTGGTCTTTCATGTAACCCGGATTGTGAATATGATTTCAGCACTTGCGTTTCACAACAGCAGGAGTGCTCCAAAGAGGAGATGGAAAAAGGGCTTTGCGAAAACACGGCTAACGACCATGCCATTCGGGGCGGGTTTTCCTGCCAATCTGCAGGAAATTCACCACTTGGTACGGGTCCAGTGTGGGTCCTGCTCCTTTTGATAATATTCAAAAAACGACAAATCTCCTGACATCTCCTTGTGCCTCGGCGGCTGTCGTGATACAGCCCATACTTGGCACGAGGGAGAGAAATTGAAATTTCCTGGCAGCAGAAATCCAAAACATTATTTTCCGGTCACCCATAAGCATAGCAGGGTGCATCAGATTGATACGGCTGAACAACAGCATTGGTATCTTCTGGGGCTGGACCAGCTCATCGTGGACGTGGAGGTTCATGGCAAAACTGAACTAGCCAGGCGCTATGGGCTCGAGCCGGGCGAATCCGTCCTTCTCGATGGCGCGCGACATAAAGAGCTCATGGAGCAGATTGAAAAGGAGGGGCTCATGCTTCGGGTCTCTCCAGGTGGTGCCGTGGGCAATACGGTTAACAATTTCACATTCCTGTCTGGAGAGCCCGCAATAATGTTAGGGGCCATAGACGACTGTATTCGTCCACAGAGCCCTGCTTTCCAGTATGTTGCCAAAACCCCCATGGCCGTTGATCTTTCACACGTTGTGGCCCTGAAGGGACACATGGCCGTCGCCCTGACTTTTATCTCGCCGGATGGAGAGAGGGCCTTTGCTGTCACACCCGGTATTTCCAATGACTATCCTCCCGAGGCTGTGGATGAAAAGGTTGTCAGGGATTCATCTGCCGTGATGACCACCTTGTATTGCATGCGGGATGAGAGCTGGCCCATAGCCCAGGCTGCCAGGCGAATGATGGAATTGGCAGTGGAAAATGACGTGCCTGTGGCCTTTGGGCTAGGCACCTCCAAACTGGTCAGAGAGCAAAAGGAGACCACCCTGGAGGTTCTGGAAAAGTATGTGACCATAGCTGCCATGAACTCGGCAGAAGCTGAAGCACTGACAGGTGAGAAGGACGCGTTGGTGGCATGCCAGGTGATGTTGGACCTGGTGGACATGGTGATCATCACCGAGGGGCCTCAAGGCCTGACCATGGGGGGATACGTGGATGAGCGATTCAGGCGCGAGACGGATCAACCCATCAGGACCAAGAGCATAAAGGAATATAACCGATGGGAGTACAGCAGGCTCATGAGACGAAGCACCTGCGAAAAACCTCAAAAGATCTACTCTCATATCCACCCTTACCATGGCGGACCCAAGCTGCTCAGGAATACGAACGGTGCGGGAGACGCTGCTTTGGCTGCCGTGTTGCATGATGTGGTGGCAAATTCCTATCATCGCGCCACAGTTCCAGACAGCAAGAAACATACCACCGGTGTGGAGTTTCTTACATACTCGTCTCTTTCCAGGATCGCCCAGTATGGAAACCGGGTCGCATATGAAGTGCTCAAAGGCTGTTCACCCCGTCTTGACTCCAACGTGGGGCCTGACACCGACTGATTTCATCCTTGGCTGAAGCGCTAAACCGATCAAGGACGCCTGCTCTTTTTGAGCAAGACGTATATGGCTCCAGCACCCCCATCGCAGACACGGGCCGTGCAAAATGCCAAAATGCTCTTGCGCAATCCAGACCTCAGGAACCAGTTTTTCAATGCCGGCTTGAGTACTGGTTTTTTGTCTTTGGACCTGTGACCTCTTCCATGGATGATGAGCACACACCTCATCCCATGTCCCAAGGCCCTGGAAAGAAATGCCTCTACCCTGGGCCTTGCCTCCTGCCGGGATAATCCGTGCAGGTCCAGGTGATCCTGTATGGAAAACTCACCTGCCTTCAATCTATCGAGCAGTTGGGGGTCCACTCCCTCGGCCAGTCCGGAGATGGCTTCATCTGTCTCATGAATGGAAAACCTGCTTTGACCATCCACCAACTTGCGAAGCTCATCCATCACCTCCTGCTCTTCCTGCTCCACAGGTGATGGTCCGGTGGGGATTGATGGTGCTGGGGGTGTAAACTCTTTTCGTCCTGTCATGGGCTCGACACCTGCCATGGCAGAGGAGAAAAGCAACTCATCGTCATTATCTTGCTTGGGTTTATCATGGTGCGCCGAGTTGGTAGCAGCCTTGTTCTCTCCGGGGCGTACCGGCACCTTGGCTCTTATTTTTGCAAAGGGCTTGTTGGAAAAGCCAGAGCGAGCCGCGTCAGTCTGTTTCCTCTTGCCCTTTTTCTTTCTTGAACTGCCTTTTGGGGCCATGGCGTTGATGTCAGTCCATCAATCTGGAGGACACACCGCGTAGTAAGAGATGCCATAGAAGTATTTACTCTCGCCGGTGTCATGCATGCAGGAGTTCTTTGCACACACGTCTCCCTGGTTGCAATCCTCCGAGGTGACACAAACCTGGCCTGTATCGTCCATGACCTTGCCATAGATCAGGGTATCGATCACAACCCCAAACCTGTCATCCACCCATGTGGCTTCCCTGGGCAGGACCTCCTTGGAGAAATCCCACTCGGCCCAAGACAGTGCAACTCCGTCCTGCTTGCCAAGCTTGTTGCCCTGGCTGTCTAAGGGTTGATAGATGAGCACCTGGTCGTCAGGGCTCGATCCGCGTTCGGTCCAGAAAAATCCTATCATGCCGTCGGGAGCCTGGGATTCTGCTCCACCATAGGCATTGCGACCATTGGCGGTGGCATCCGATATTTGGATGGGGCCACGAGTGATATTCCCATTGTAATCAAGCCACGCGAGATAGACTTCACGTTTTGCGCCAGCTGTACTCTTTTGGGCATCGAATCCCAAGAGGTAACCCGAGTTGCCCTTGTACAAGGTCGGATGCCTGGCATCGTAGAACTGTCCGCTTATGCTGTGTCTGTTGGATGTCTTCATCCAGTCGGTGTAGCAACCCCACCAACAACCCCACCAGTCCCACCAATCTGTCCAGTGACCGTATATTTCATATTCGAGTTTGGCAGTCTGTATGCTGTGTGAGGAACCAGAACCTTCCTCCCACACGATAAAGTAGATGTCGTCCTTGCCCATGATCTGGATGTTCGTGGGATTGTTGGCCGAGTCTACCTGGTGGGTGAAATACTGTTTTGGCTCACCCCAGCAAGCGTCGTTTTCATCATACCCTGCCCCAACGCAAGTCTGGTCTTCAGGGCAGTCCGAGTTTATCAGGCAGGTAGAGGTGCATACACTGTTAGTGCAGGTCTGGCCCAGTGAGGAACAATCATCGTCGCTCTCACAAGATGGGCCATTGGCACAGTCTCCGTAGTTGGTCGCCGGGGGATCGTCTATACCGGAATATCCATAACAGGGATCCCAGTATTTCATGTGACCGTAAGGATCGAGCGGGGCTGTCATGACCTTGTTATAATAGGCCCATGCGAGAACATAACCATCGTCAGCGGTAGCTATTGCAGGGTGCCTCCTGTTGCTGTCGCACCAATCGTACCAGTGGTCCGTGCATCCGTTGAGCGGGTTGACCCTCGGACCAACTGCACCAGTCTTGCCTATGGTTCTGAACCAGATGTCTGTTGTGGCATAGACGGACGCATACATGTTGCGATTCTGATCCCAGGCCAGTTCCGGGTCTACTGCGCTTTTCCACGACGGTTTGTTTCCCGATACCAGGACGTTTCCATTTTGCTCCTGTCCTCCGATGCAAGTGGCACCATTCAGGCAGTCTTCCGATGTAAAGCAGCTCTGTTTGAAACAGGAGCCGGAAGCACAATCGCTGTTGTCCACGCAGGTTCCAATTTGACAAGGTCCGTTGGACCCACACTCATCACCATATTGTGTGCAGGTGTCCTTTTGGCAGGACTGGTTTACAGGGCAGTCCCCGGAGTTTTCACACGAACTCTGACAGATGCCGTTAATACAGCTTTGGGTGGCTGGGCACTGTGCGTTTTCGGTGCAGGACGAGCCATAACATTTTCCCGTCTTGCAACTGCCCTCTGTACAATCTCCGTATGCACACATGCCGTTGTTTGCACAATGGCAGCTCGCGGGGTTGTTGGGATCATCGCAAACCATGTCGCATTTTCCATTTATCTGGAGTTTCTTGACTCCACCTTCAGTGTAGTGGCGCACGAAATCAAAATAGATATTCTTGTGGTCCCTCTCGTCTTCCCATACGAAGCCAACGTACCCGGAGTTACCCGCCTTGACCATTCTGGGCTCTTGCCTCCGCTCTTCGCCGGCGGATACATCGCCCTTGAGTACCTCGCATTCGCAACCTGTCTCATAAACACCATCCACGTCGGCAAAGGTTCCGTTGCATTGACCAATTTCGCAGTCACCATTACTACATTGGATTATCTGCACATTTGGAGGTGGCTCGCCATTGATCAGCCCTGGACACGGTTCAGGATCCAGACAACAGAAACAGGTGACCTCACCTGTGGACTGATCTGGGAAGCAGAAGACCTGAAGATCGCTTTCATCACAAAAAGTACCGCACGAGCCATTGATGCATGACGCACCTGAATCGCACTTCTTTCCGCAGGAGCCACAGTTGTTGGGATCCGAGTTGGTATCTACACAACTTCCGTTGCAGTTTACCTTTCCATCCGAGCAGGTGTCTTGGCAATTGCCATTGTCACAAACGAATGTAGCGCCACAGTTGTTTTCGCACGAGCCGCAGTGGTCATGATTACTGTTCAAATCAACGCACTGACCGCTGCAGGCGGTCAGGCCCGGCGGACAGTCACTTCCGCACATGCCATCGCTGCAGACCTGTCCCCCTTCACACTGGTGACCACAAGCACCACAGTTGTTGGGATCCGAAGATGCATCTATGCATGACCCTGCACACTCGGTCTGGCCTTCGTTGCACGACTCGCTGCATTGACCACTGGCACAAACCATTCCTGACGGGCAGGCCTTGTCGCACGAACCGCAGTGAAGTGGATTGGAGTCCAGATCAACGCATGCACCAGCACAGTTTTGCAAACCGGAAGAGCAGTTGTCCTCGCACGTTCCATGGTCGCACACCTTGCTTTCCGGGCAATCGTGATTGCAACTGCCGCAATTGGCCGGGTCGGAGTTGAGCTCCACGCAGGCTCCATCGCAGTTTTCATACCCGGGTGAGCAATCATCTACACATGAACCTCGTTCGCAACCCATTCCTGGAGAGCAAGCCTGGTTACAGGCTCCGCAGTTATGGGGATCGGAGTTTGTGTCCACACACACTTCGTTACACTCCGTCTGCCATCCTGGACAGGTGGGTTCGCATTGTCCGGCCCTGCATGTCTCTCCCACCTGACAGAACTGGTAGCAGGTCCCACAGTTGCGTCCGTTGGACTGGGTGTCGACGCAAGCGCCGGCACAGTTGGTCGTCCCGGCAGGACAGCTGTCCTGGCAAGTGCCGCCATAGCAAACCTTGGACGGCGGGCAGGCAAGCCCACAGGCTCCACAGTTGTCGGGATCCGTCATCAGATCAGAACACGATCCGGCACAGGATGCGTTCTCGTCCAGGCAGTCATCAAGACACGTCCCCCTGTCGCACACCAGGCCGCCTTCACAAGCCTGACCACAGCCTCCGCAGTTGTGCGGATCGTCGACGATCTGAATGCAGGCACCAGCACACTCCTGCTCTCCTGGCCCGCATCCCGAAGAACAAGTACCCTGAGAACATACCTGTCCGCTTGGACACACGTGAGCGCAGTCGCCGCAATTGGTCGGGCTGGTGGATGTATCAACACAATGTCCATAGCAGTTTTCCAGACCCCAAGGGCAGTCATCGAGACAGGTGCCGTTTCCGCAAACAGAACCAAGAGGACACGAGATACCGCAATCACCACAGTTGTCAGGATCAGAGAAAACATCTACGCAACCGCCCTGGCAGTTGGTGGAACCTGCAGCACAATCACCATCGGCGCACTCGCCTCTTTGGCAAACCTGGCTGTTTGTACATGCCTGGTCACAAGCTCCACAGTTGAAGTGATCAGTCAGAGGATCGGAGCATCCTCCATCACAGCAAGAGTGCAAAGGCCGGCAGGGATTATCACAGGCCGAGCAGTGGGCCGCGTTGGAACCCAGGTCGAAACAGCTTCCGTCACAGTTTTCTAGACCAGGGCTGCACGATGCGGTGCATCCACTGTCCGAACAAACCAGACCGTTGCCACAGACGTTGAAACAGTCTCCACAGCGATCGTGATCTCCGCTTATATCGACGCAGTCACCACCCTGGCACTGCTCTTGGAAAGATGGGCAATCATCAGCGCAGGTTCCCAGGTGACACCACTGTCCCCATTCGCATTCTTCTCCACAGGCTGAGCAATGTTCGAAGTCACCATAGATGTCTGTGCATGTGCCGGCGCAGTTTACCTGCCAGTCCGGGCAATCGCTCTGGCAGTGGCCACTATAGCACGCTCCCTCGGTGCAAGGTTGTCCACAACCACCGCAATGGTCGCGATGGGTGTCTGTGTCCACACAAGCTCCGGCGCAATCCGTGGTCCCCGGGGGACAGCCCTGTCCGTCATCGATGCAATGTCCACCAACGCACTCCTGTCCAGCGTTGCAGGCAACGCCACAGTTACCGCAATTGATGGAGGAACTCTGGGTGTCGACACAGGAATTACCACAGAGGACCTCGCCCGATGAGCAGGTTGAGGCGCACCGGCCATTGGAACACACCTGGGACGAAGAACATGCGTTTCCGCATGCTCCGCAGTTGTCGTGATCGCTCTCTAATTCAGTGCAAACACCCGAACACTTGATTAGGCCCTCGGTGCATGAATTGTCCACATCGTAGCATTGTCCACCGTGACAAGCCTGGCCGGATGCACAATGGTGCTCGCAGGTTCCACAGTGTGCGCTGGATGTCTGAAGATCTGCACAGGCACCGTTGCATTCCGTCATTCCTGCCTGACATTGATCAGCGCACTGGCCTTCGTCGCAAACCTGCCCAAATCCGCACTGTCTTGCACAACTGCCGCAGTTTCCGGGATCGTTGCCAAGCTCTACGCACTGATTGCCGCAGATGACCATTCCATCCGCACATGCGCTGTCGCCATCCAGATCACGGCACTGACCATGAAAACAGACATCTGCACCGCACGACACACCACATGCACCACAGTTTGTGGGATCGCTCATGTCGTCGACACATCTGCCTCCACATGCAGTCAAGCCAGGAGGGCATTCGTCCACACAGCTTCCACGTGCACACACCTGTGCATCGGAACACGCCTGTCCGCACGAGCCGCAGTTTTCAGGGTCGGACATGATGTTTACGCAGTGCCTGTCGCAGTTGGTCAGACCAGGTTCACAGGAGCCGAGGCAGGATCCCCTGTCGCATACCAAGGGGGCGTCGCACGATGTTGCACAGTCGCCACAATGGTCCGGATCGCTGTAGACGAGAACATGATCGCCGTTACAACAGGAAAATCCAGGGGGGCCTGCATTTCCACATGTGCCACAGTTGTTTGGATCAGTGGCTACATCGGTGCATCTTCCTTCGCAACAGGTCTGGCCATCTTGGCACTGTTGGCCACAAGCACCGCAGTTGTCATTGTCTTCCACCACGTCCACACATGCCCCGCCACAGTACTGTTCGCCGGATTTACATTGGGAATGACACTGGCCGGATGCACAGGATTCACCTTCAGAACAAGAGTTTCCACAGGTTCCACAGTTGTTGGGGTCTATTTCCGTGTAGACGCAACTGCGATCGCATTTGTCCATTCCCGAAGGACATGCGTCAACACACATCCCCTGGTAACAGGCCTGGCTGTCGGCGCATGCGTTGGGGCACTCTCCGCAATGGTCCGGGTCTGTCTGCAGATCCACACACTCGTCGCCACATGGCCAGAGGCCATCATCGCATACAAGGGTTCCATCGCATGAACTGCAGGAACTCAAGGAAAGGTTCATGGCCAACAGGGCCACGCATACAGAAAACACCTGTAAACATTTGTGTATCAATCTCATGGTCTCACGCCCCAGAAAAGGTTTTGATCATTTTAATGGAAAAAACCAAGTTTGTACAATCGGTCAGTTGGCCAATGGCGATTTTTAATGGTCAAATAAAACAGTCACTTGTGGCTGGAAGAAAAAGTGAAGCAGGTTCAGATGGGAGGCAGGCCTTCAGATGAGAGTACCTGGGGGGCAGAATTGAACATTTCCGCGCTGTTGAGGATGGTGTTTCCATCAGTTCCTCCGATGATCAGCACATTTCCATCCTTCAGCATGGTGGCGGTGTGTCCGGCTCTGGGCGTTAGCATCTGTACGGGGTCGCCATTGGCCCATCTGAGGGAGAAATAACCAGCTTCGTCGTCCCACCATTCCACGCCGGCATGGGCCTTGAATCCCATAGCCTGGCTGTGTGAAATGGAGTTCATGCCTCCAAGCACCAGGACATGGCCCGCAAGGTCCACCCTGGTAAGGGAATGAAATACTCTGGGGGTCAACAGGTTGGATACCACGTCCACCACTTTTGCCGAATCAGTGCGCATATCGAAACTCATGGCCATGTCGATGGGCGATGGGATGAATGGAGTATCGTCACTCATGAAGGCGCCGGGAAACATGCCACCACATACAATGATCTTTCCAAATGTGGAGAGCGCAGCGGATGAAAACACGACTGGCATGCCCTGGTCGTACATTTCATCCACGCTCCTGGGTACCTGGCTGAAGATGGATCCCGCTTGGAAGGCCAGCCGTTCTGCGAATTGGCCCGGTTCGGATCTGCTCTCCGAGGGAGCACCTCCCACTACCAGAATCTCTGCGGGTACATCTCCCAGCTTTGAAAAACGCACCACTGCAGGCGAGACTCTTGGCACCAACAAAGCCCCCTCTATGCTGGTCACCTTGATGTCATCGCCTTCAACGGACAGCCAAAGCGCCCTTTTCAGCGCAGTTCCATTTTCGTCCTGACCACCCAAGAGCAAAAGCTCGTGGTCTGAAAGCTCCACCGAGCCGGCAAACACCGTTCCTGGAATATCGACCACGATGCTTGAGCCTGACTCCGGGCTGAAGAGTTCTGCTGTGGTGGCTGCTTCGCCTGGAATCATGCATCTCAAGGCAGGACCTGGTCTCTCAGGGTCCGAGTAAGTATTCTGCAAGGATGCCTGCTCGCATCCTCCTGCCACCAAGAGCCGTCCGTCAGGCAGGACCATGGAGACATGAGCCCCCCTGGCGTGGGTCAAGGTGCCGTTGGCCTCTCCAAAGGAACCGGTTTCGTGGGTATAGATTTCGATATTGTCGGTGGCCTTCAGGCTCTCACAAGGTTGAGAGCACTCGTTGCTTCTCTCTGCGGTGGTAAATCCACCAGCCACCACAACTCTTCCATCAGGTCTGAGGCCGGCGGTGTGAAATACTCTCGGAGTGACGGGTTGTTCCAGGGTGTCTGTAAAGTCGCCACACCTAGTCAGCAGCATCCTGACCTTGGTGGTCTTTTTGTCCGAAATGACCACCCCCCTGGCACGCCCGCACCATATGGCCTTCTGGTCAGTGATGCTGTATCCCTGGAAAGTGACTATCCAGTTGTCACCCACAGGTAATCCGTCAATGCGGTACGAAGAATCATTCAGATCGGCAAAATCCTTGCAGGACTCGGCCTTGCCGTCATTGGTCTGCACACAGAGACGAAAGGCGTCTATTCCCGCTGGAGCTGCCCCGGGCGCCACGGAAGAACCCCGCACGTCCAGCTTGTTCTGCAGGGTGACGAGCTGAAGTTCCACACCGGGTCCAGGTGGAGCGCACCCGGCCACCGTGCCCATGAGGAATGTCTGCAACACAAGGGACAACAGAGATGAAATGGTATGATTTTTTGTCATTTGCATAATACCGGATTGTACTCGGGCTATATGTATTTGGTCAATCGATTATGTGTTTGGTGCGGGCTCTGCAGCATTGACACTAAGATCGCGAGGACGGTTGAAGATCAGAGGATAACGGTTGTGCTTGCATTTTCCCCCCAGATGATCAATTAATTCACGCCTTGTAGAACCGGGCAGTACAGATGCCTATTTGAGGAGGAAGACAAGATGGCCAAAGGTGACAAGAGAACAGCCAAGGGTAAACGATTCAGGGGCAGTCATGGCAACGCTCTGCCTAAACCCCGCAACAAGAGAAAGCTCAAGGCCAAAAAGCAGGAGCAGGAGCAGGGCTGATAAGCCCTCGTTTTCGGGCTTCTGCGGCAACTGGTAGTGAATCGGGTCGGGTGGACTTCCAGGTTTTGTAAAGGGCGCTGATCCAGCCTGGTTGTGGAATGACTTGGAAGATCGGACCTGTTTTTACTTTTCTTTCTTTTCCTGCGGCTTCTCCCCGAGCAACTTGCCGGTATCGGCGTCTGTGAGCTTGTCCAGGGTGTATTTGGACACCACCACCACGTAGGGATCTCCCTTTTTGTTCAGGAGCAGGTCATATTTGTGTCCGGGCCTCGAGTAGATCTCCAAAACGATTCGTTCGCTTATGTTCGGTGTCGGTGTGGCCGCCTGATCGCCTTGTTTGTCCGTGGCTGTCTCAGATGCATTGGAGTCTTTGTCCGCCTCGTCCTGCTTTGTGGCTTTGGGTGTGGTGGCAGGCAGGTCCTTGTCAGCCAGGGCAAGGGACACTGTCCAGTGCTTTTCCGCAGAGGCCAGGCGTTTGGCAAGTGATGCATCCTTTGCCTGGCCTTCTACGTCGGTGATGTTCACCCGGTCCAACTTATCCAGCATTTTGTCCACTGTCGCCGTGTCAGCCTTTTTCCCCTGAATGGTCC
>JALVPF010000380.1:0-3053 GCA_027031935.1 Myxococcales bacterium
CCCCCTGCTGTTGCCGAGCTGAAACCAACAGAAGGGGGTTGAGGGTCCGTAGCAGACTCAGGTAGGAATGCTCGGAAAACCTGAATTTGGGGATTTGTTGAATCCCAATATCTGCAATATACGGGCGAATCACATGCTGTCAAGGCTCAGTTGCAAAATAAAGGCAATTGCGTACCTAAATTATAAAGTTATGGTATTTCTAGTCGGTAAGTGGGTAGATCATGGACAGCCAACATCCGGTAACATGCCTTGATTATTGGACTGTGGGCCAGTCTCTGGACCGCATTCGCTGTTGAATCCTTCTCCTGTTCCAAAATCATCAACCACTACAGAGACATCCACTTCAGAGCCCACAGGGGGATCGTTCCAGGTGTAGTTGACTCTCTGGGCCTGGCCTGGCTCGAGTGCCCTGGTGGTGTAGGCTACTCCAAGCAAATGGGAATCAGCTGGGTCTCCCTGATAAAAGGAAACAGGAATTCCTGCTGCAGCGCTGATTGCGCCTCTGTTTTCGACCCAGACCCTGAGCACCACGTGGTCAGGACAGCCGCTGTGGACCACCGAGGGAATATCGGCCGCCAGATCCGGTGCTGATATGGCATTGCCCTCACCGGGGGCCAGTTCGTTCTGACGATACGAGTTGTAGAGCAACCATCCGGCATCCTCGCTGGAAGGGATGGACCCATCTTCATTCACGTTGCTGATATGGTAGGTATGTTGGTTCCAGATTCTCCTGGTGCGGACCCAGTTGTCCTCTATATCCCCAAAAACCCTGATGCCATGATTTTGTCCAAAGGAGAAGTCGTTGGCGCACACCACAATCTCAGCGTTTCCGTCATTGTCCACGTCTGCAATGACTGGATATTCATAGGCCGTAGCAGAGGAGTTTTCTCTCTCCCACAAAACATCGCCCGTAGCACCATCGTAGATTCGCAGATGAGTCTCGTCGTTGTATACCACCTCTGCATAACCATCAGCTTCAAAGTCGAACACTGATGAGCCGGTTCTCGAGGATGAAAAGTCCTGGGTGGTTTTTTGCCACGAAATGGTACCATCGGTCTCGAACATGACGTAAGTATTCATGTCGGCCACACCGATTTCGGGTTGTCCATCTCCATCGAAATCAGCTACCGTGGGTGGACCTCCATCACCGTTTCCGGGCAATGGCACAGGACCCCATACCAGAGATCCATCGTGATTGTGGAGCCTGACTTGCCCATCAGCCACCACCACGACCTCGGGATAGTCATCATCGTCGAAATTCCCTATGGCTACGAAGCCATCAGTGTATTGACCGGTTCCGTCCCAATATATGTCTCCATTGGAGTGATAGAATGTATTTCCCGTCACAAGTTCAGGATCCCCGACCATGTCCAGGTTGGCGACCGCGCTGAGTGGACCTACACCGTTGTCGCCTATGCCACCTGACCCGGTCCACAATAGAGTGCCATCTGCACCATAAACATATGCGCCATGTATGATCTCCGGAGTTCCGTCACCGTCGAGGTCGGCTATTTCAGGCCCTCCCCACTGATTTCCTCCGTGAAGATTTGCGTAATCATCACAGGTGGCTAAATCACGGCATGACCATTTTACCGTAGGATCTCCCGATAAGTGTGTGTCAAAGACCACTACTCCACCACCGTAGCGAAGTGTGACGAGTTCCACCAGACCGTCTCCATCAATGTCACCAGCGGCGATGGAAGAAGCTGGTGCCGTAAGGTCTGCAGAGGGAGCTACGGCCCAGAGGTCCTGAAAGGAGTCGCCGGACACGGCCCTGAGGACTCCTGAACCAAGGCAGATGTATTCGCCGCACTGATAGGTGTCAAAGGAGTTGAAGACCACATCCGGGATGTCGTTTTCGTCAACCACTCCATCTGAGTTGTCATCGTTTAGATTTACCACCGTAGGGGTGGTCATTACTTGAGATTTGTCAGGGAACAAGGCGCTGGAAGTCCACCCGACTTCTTCCTCGGGTTCGAAGTCGGCCCTGGGTGGATTATAGGAACAGTCGGGATTTGTAGGTCCGCCATCGCGAAAGTTGTCATCCGTTGCATCACACACATCTCCAAGACCGTCGCCATCGTTGTCGTTTTGATCCGGGTTGTAGGTATCTGGGCAATTGTCTGCGTCACCACACAGACCATCCGCATCCATGTCGTCGTCGGGATCATTGGGACACGGGTCGCAGACATCTCCCTGCCCGTCATTGTCGGCATCCGCCTGACCCGGGTTTGGCTGTCCAGGGCAGTTGTCTAGATCTTCACATGTTCCATCGCCGTCTGCGTCATCCGTGGCATCATTGGGACACGGGTCGCAGGCATCTCCCTGCCCATCGCTGTCAGAATCGCTTTGATCCTGGTTCGCATCGGATGGGCAGTTATCTGCATCTGCACAGAGCCCATCGGCGTCCGCGTCATTGTCCGGATCTGCAGGGCAGGCGTCGCAAACGTCGCCGACGCCGTCTGAATCGGCATCAGCCTGGTCTGCGTTTGCGATCTGAGGGCAGTTGTCACCCTCGTCGCAAAATCCATCACCATCAGAGTCGTTCTCGGCACCGGTCGGGCAGGGATCGCATTCGTCACCCATGCCGTCCTGGTCAGTATCCACCTGGGATGGATTGGTCACACCAGGGCAATTGTCCACGTCATCGCAGATCTGATCCTTGTCAACATCGTTTGGAGACTGATTTGGACAGGGATCGCAAGCATCGCCCATTCCATCCGAATCGACATCTGCCTGGTCAGGATTGAAAACGGAAGGACAGTTGTCATCTTCATTGGAGACTCCATCCCCATCATCATCGTCAGAAGAGCATTGTCCATCTACGCATTTTCCATTTGGGCAATCCTCATCGGTTTTACAGCCTGCCGCATCGGAACATCCCGCTGTCACCAGAAGACCGGCGAGGGCGAAAACCGAGAGAAAGCTTCGGAAACAACTCTTGACGAACATCGTCGTATCTCCTTTCAAACTTCCTAGAGTGCCTGGCGCTTCTAACTTAAAAGAAAAAAGTTTCAAAGCCATATTACTTTTTTTTACCGGATTAATAAACC
>JALVPF010000380.1:3063-3944 GCA_027031935.1 Myxococcales bacterium
AGACTGGCTGGTCAAGCAACTAGCATCTGAATTCTGGTTTAGAATTTTCAAGAAAAGATTTTACCATTGTCAAGGAAAGGGGATCAGATTTTACTCTTGCCGTTATTCATCCCAAAGTGCTTCATGTTTCTGTGTCCGTAAACATCTACGGTGGCTTCTGATGTCTTTGCCGTTGAGTTTTCATTACCAGCCAAGGCATTTCCAGAGGTGGCGAACAAGGCTCTGATGTTGTCGCCAAAAAGGGCTACGACACCAATAGCGGCAATGGCGATCAGGGCCACTATAATAATGTACTCCGTCATGCCCTGACCTGAGCGCTTCCTTTTTATTTTGCGCATCATCATGCGCTCCTTTCAAATCTTTATCACGTACTCTTTACAACGTACCTTTAGATAGTACTTTCACTTATGGTACCCCATTTTCCATTTCCTATCACAATTTTTATCATTATACGCATGGAAGGACAATCGGTCAGTTGACCGAAGGATTGTTATTTTGGGAATCTATCGGATAGTGTAGTGGTTAGCACAGTATACAACTCTTTTTAAGTGGAGTGAAAATGACCATAGGAAATAAAAAGAGGAAAAAATGTACTTTTCAATACCAGGTCTGATTTTCATATTTTTGGCGCAGGTGTCACCTGCCTCTTCAAACCTGAATCCTTCCGGGAAACTGAAGTGCGGCAAGGGCAGAATTGAAAAATCTGCCCAACTACTGGGTGGAACGGAGAGTTGGTGTCAAGGCCCGGATGGCAAGAGGCAAGGCCCTGCAAAAGAGTTTTTCAAGGACAAAAAACTCAAAGGCATGGGTGAATACAAAAACGGCAAAAAAAGCGGCAAATGGAAATACTACTGGCCCGATGGAACTCTTCAAAAGGAGGG
>JALVPF010000381.1 GCA_027031935.1 Myxococcales bacterium
CAGACTGGCGGCGGCCTTGTCGCTTCGCAGGGGTCTTGAGATTTCGGACACGAACGATGACGTTGGAAGGCTCGTGTTTTCAGAGGCTGATGGTATCCCGGGGCTCATCGTAGACCGCTATGCCGATGTCCTTGTTGTCCAAACCCTTAGCGCAGGGGCCGATCGTCTTTTACCCCTGTGGCTGGAGCTGCTGGACGAGATGCTGTCACCAACAGCGATCGTAGAGCGAAACGATACTCACTCCCGAAAGCTGGAAGGCCTGGATGTCCGCTCCCGGGTGGTATCGGGTGAACTGGAATCGACCGTGGTGGTGCATGATGGAGGGCTGGAGTTCGAGGTCAATCCTTTGCTGGGTCAAAAGACCGGATATTTCCTGGACCAGAGGGAAAATCGTCTGAGGGCTTCGGAGTACGCAGCAGGCCGATGTCTGGACGTGTTTTGCTACCAGGGAGGGTTCGGGCTTCAACTCGCCAGGGGCGGTGCCGAGGAGGTCGTGTTGGTGGACCAATCCTCGAAGTCTTTACAGCTGGCACAACGCGCAGCGGACAGAAACAAGCTGAGCGTCAAGACCGAAGTTGCCAACGCTTTTGATTTTCTGCACGACCAGCAGGTAGATGGACAGAGCTATGACGTGGTGGTCTTGGATCCTCCCGCCTTTGCAAAGAACAAGAACTCCATCCCCAGGGCCGCCAGGGGTTATAAGGAGATAAATCTTCGAGCGCTGAAATTGCTTAAACCGGGTGGTATACTCATTTCGTCTTCGTGCTCCTATCACATGAGCGAGGAGCACTTCGAGAACATCATCCTCTCGGCAGGAATGGACGCAGGTAGGACCCTGCAGGTGCTAGAGCGTCGCAGCCAGGCCCGTGACCATCCGGTCAGGCTAGGTTTCCCCGAGTCCCGGTACCTGAAGTGTTTTGTTCTCAGGGCCATCTGAACCACCCGCCATAGCATGTGGATTCGGAGGCATGAACCATGACGAGCGATCAATCCATACTCACCTCAGGCTTGCTTTCTGCCGCTGGAGTCGTGCATGGATTCACAACGAGGCAGGGAGGGGTCTCGGAGGGGGCTTTTCGCAGCTTCAATCTGTCGTTGAAAGTAGGGGACGTACAAGAGCGGGTCATGTCCAACCGCAGGCGCTGGAAAAAATTGACCGGCCTGGATTTTGGCAAGGTGGTGGAACTGAATCAGGTCCATGAAGCCCATACCCTCGTGCTGGGCAGAGACCAGGACTTACCCCCTGCAGGGAGAAGAAGCTATGACGCGTCTGCCACGTCCCGCGAGGATCTGGTCCTGGCGGTGAGCACTGCAGACTGTGTCCCTGTGTTGTTGTTCAGCAAGTCACCTCCTGCGGTGGCAGCGGTGCATGCTGGATGGAAGGGGACGCTTGCAAATGTAATCGATGATTCGGTACGTGCCATGTGCGGTGCCTTTGGATGCGTCCCTGGGGAAATGATTGCCTCCATCGGTCCTTGTATTCACGCCAATGCCTTTGAGGTTGGACTGGATGTGGCAGAGCGCTTCAGGAAGGTGTTCGGTGAGAGGGTGACAGGGGACTTTTATGGCAAGGCGCGAGTGGATCTGGTGGCTGCAAACAGGCTCTGTCTTCTTGGGGCCGGCTTGAAAGAGGAATCCATAGACGTTTTGGATCACTGTACATTTACGGAGGAGGATCTGTTTTTCTCTCACCGCAGGGACAAGGGCAAGACAGGGCGGCATCTTTCCTATATCACTCTGGGGTCGTAGTTTGCTAGGATCAGACTCCGGGTCGAGGGAATGGATGAGTTGATTTTCAGAATGTGGCATTCAAGGGAGAACAGAAGCTATGAAGAAAAAATCCAAGGTCGCGATTTTACGCACCACACCCCGTACGGTCTTTGCCGACTACCACGAGTTGCTGAATCTGGCAGACTACCAGGATGAGTTGTCCAAGGATGTGGACACGGCCCTGAAAATAAACATCTCCTGGCATCATTTTTATCCTGCCGCATCCACTACTCCATGGCAGTTAGATGGAGTGATCAGGTCCATGTTGGCCGACGGATTCAAAAAAGAGTTGATTCACGGATGTCACAACCGCACGGTCGTCATCGATTCGCACCTGGGGGAGAGGGAGAATAAGCACCTTGCCGTCATACAGGCTCACGGCTTGAGAAACATCCATCTCTACGAAGGAGAACAGTGGTGCGACATCCGTGAGGCCGTCGGTGATCTGGTCAATGATTTCATGGTACTCAATGATGTGTATCCCAAGGGCTTTTCCATCCCGAGACGTTTTATCGGGGAGAACATCATTCACCTTCCCACGGTCAAGACCCACGTGTTTACCACCACCACAGGCGCCATGAAAAATGCCTTCGGCGGATTGCTGAACGAACACAGACATTGGTCGCACCCCGTGATACACGAGACCCTGGTGGATCTTCTTCGCATTCAGAAAAAGATTCACAAGGGCCTGTTCGCGGTCATGGATGGCACTTTTGCCGGTGATGGACCTGGACCCAGATGTATGTATCCAAAGGTCAAGAACGTGCTCCTGGCCTCGGCTGACCAGGTGGCCATAGACGCTGTGGCAGCAAAGCTCATGGGCTTCGATCCAATGAGTTTCAAGTACATTCGCCTCGCACACGACGCAGGACTCGGATGCGGCGATCCTCGGCAGATCGAGATCGTCGGGGACAAGAACGCGGCAAAGGAAAATTGGCACTTCGAAGGTCCCATGAAGAACCTTACCTTCGCCGCCAGGATGCAGCACCAAATCTACTGGGGAAAACTCAAGCCAGTTATCGAGTGGTCACTCAAATCATGGATGGCCCCATGGGCATACCTGGCCTCTGTGGTCTATCACGATGGCTACTGGTATCCCGCAAACGGAAACAGGCAGATGCAAAAAGTCATGCTCAGCGATTGGGGCAGGTTGTTTGCGAACTGGGAGAGTTTGAACCCTGACGAAAAAGGCTTTGCAGATGTTGGTGACGCTCCACGCGGGCCCAGACACAGCACTTCCGAACTTCTGTCAATGGCGACGAAGATCATGGGGACTACGATTGCACAGGCCCCAGAGGTGGTGGCGAGGCTAGGGAAGAAAAAAAGTTGAATGTGATATGGCGGTGAGAATCTCTACCTGTGAGTTTCCTATTCAGGGCTTCTGTCCGAGTGCAGGTCCAGCGTCACGCCAGCCATGGGGCCGTATATGACATCATCATCATACAGGGGCAGGGGCTGGTAAAGTTGCGCCAGGATGGATACGCGTTTGCCCAGGTTGAACTCTGCACCCACTCCCAGCAGGGCGTAGATGGGGCCGAAGCGTACATCACCGTGGTTGTCTCCAAGCACCTCACGGGTGATTTTCGTGTTGGTTGGATGGTTTCTGAGACCAAGGCTGCCAAAAAGGCGTACCCAGTCGAAATCCACTCCAATGGCACCGCTCCATCTCAATACAGGCACCAATGAATAGTCCTCTTTTTCCTCTATCAGCGTATTGTTGTCGTCGCTATAGGGATCATCTCCATAGACCTTTATGTGGCTCGGGATAAGGGCAAGCATGGTCTCTATGGATGTTCCTATGTACCACAGACGGGATATCTCGCTGGTGAATCCTATGCCGATGCCACCGGACATGGTGCCGCTGATGGGCCGTGAGACCATGCAGGGTGCTGCTGCAAAGGATTTTTCTGTAAGTCCGTAACTCATGGGCAGCCAAAGAGAAATTTTTTGGGTGGGCCCCAGCTGAATATGAAAGGTCCCGTCGAATTGCGTGGAAGACACGTATAACCCGGAGTCTGAGTCAGTGCTGTTTTTTGGTGCGTTGTTCCACAACATTGTGGAGTTGCCCGCAGAAAAACCTGTAGGTTTGGTCCTGCCAGACCACATGGGCAGGGTCGGGGGTTGGACCAGTGCTGCTCGATGGACTACAACCGTTGTGCAGCCAGTGGGCATCAACAAAAGACCAAAAGGCAAAATTACAAAAAGGAGTCTTTTTGTCAGCTTTTCTTGCCTGCTTTTCATCTCGGTCCTCCAGCTTGGTTGGCAATATTTGTTTGGGTGGCAATATTTGTTGGTCAAGAAAGCAAGGCTCGTGCCAACTTGTGACCCCATGGTCGGATTGTTTGTATCTCTTCATTGTCGCTATCGTATTCGCGTTTCTGCGGATGTGGCGGGCGTGGAAGAATAATTGGACAGTGGTATTCAGGCGGGCCAAAGGGTGACATGATTGCCACGGTGTATCCATCAATCACAGTTTGCAGGAAAGGCTTTTGCAGCATGGACACGGAGATCGCTTTTGAGGTCACACAGATGCAAGGAATCGTCCCCAGTCGTGGATTGCCCACGTCGAGGCCTTACCTTACCAAAAAAAGATTCTGCAGCATAGCCACAGAGATCGCAAGCTAGGTGGAACATCAGGATGAGCTTCACTTTGTTGACATGATGGCGGCATTTTGTTACGCACATTGAGACGATGTGTGATATGTTGGTCTGAGGGAGTAATTATATGCCAGCAGAGGGAGAAAGACTGTTTGATCGATTCGGCCGGGAGTATACGGCTGGGACGGTCATATTCAAAGAGGGTGACGTGGGAAGCGAGATGTACGTCATTCAGTCAGGCAAGGTAAACATCACAAAAAAATCCCGCGACGTGGAGAAAGTCCTGGTTACCCTGGGCACAGGTGCTTTTTTCGGTGAGATGGCCATTATCAACAACAAGCCGCGTTCTGCCTCTGCGGTCGTGGTGGAGGACTCCCGCTTGCTGGTCATTGGGCCCAAGACCTTCGATGCTATGATAAGGGGAAACTCCGAAATCGCAGTGCGGATGATCAAGATCCTGGCTCAGCGCCTGCAGGAAGCGGATGAGCAGATAGAAAACCTCATGATCAAGGACGCAAACTCCAGGGTAGTCCATTTCTTGACCCATCTAGCGGCCAAGGGAAAGCAGGTCGCTGGCGGCACGTTGGTGGAGGTGGCGTCCCCTGAACTCGCCAGGAAGATCGGGCTCAAGGAGCAGGAAGTCAATGACGTTTTGGACAAGTTATTGAAGGCCAAGCTCATACGGCGTGATGAACATTCTGATGCCTTTTTGATTCATGACGTAAACCGCTTGAGAGAATTTCTCGAGTTCCTGGAGATGAAAGAAAAGTTCGGAGACTTTTAGCCTCCGCAACCAAAACCTCAAGTCGCTTTCCCATGCTCAAGTCATCGATGATCACTGACAATGGCGGAATACTTTCATGCGTATAGATTATGTAACCGCATTTCTCTATTCCCTTAATCCCAAGGGGATACGATTCGGTCTCGAAAACACGCGCTATGTTCTGGACAAACTGGGACGCCCCCAGGACTCATTTGATTCAATCCATTTGGCTGGCTCCAACGGCAAAGGATCCACTGCCGCCTTCCTGGATTCCATGTTGCGAAATGCCGGGATCAAGGTTGGTCTATACACCTCTCCGCATCTCAGCCATTTCAGGGAGCGATTCAGAATAGACGGCAAAGCGGTGGATGACGAAGACATAGGCCATGCCTTTGATGTGATGCTGTCCGACGGTCTGGAGATAGACCCGGAGGAAGTCAAGACATGGATCGAGACCAAGCACATGATCGAGAAGATGTCCACCGGCTCCTGGTATACGGAGAGGGGCGGCGGGAGCGAGTTTTGCAGGCTGACTTTTTTCGAGTGTACGACCGTGCTGGCCTTTTTGCTCTTTGCCAGGGCAGGCGTAGAGATGGCAGTGGTGGAGACGGGAATGGGCGGCAGACTGGATGCCACCAATGTGCTCCAACCGCTGGTGTCGGTGATCACTCCCATACAGTTGGAACACACGGCCTGGCTGGGTGACACCATCAGCGCCATAGCAGAGGAAAAAGCCGGCATAATAAAAACAGCGATACCTGTCGTAAGTGCCAGACAGCGAGAGGATGCAAGGACTGTCATAGAGCGCGTGGCACGCGAACACGACAGCAAGGTCTCCTGGCTGGACGAGGATTTTTTTGTCAGTGGCTCGTGGCAGGATGCGACTTATAAATTGGGGACGGAGGTCTTTGGTCCACTGGAGCTTGGTTTGGCAGGGGCCCACCAGGTGGAGAACTCGGCAGTGGCTCTTGGATGTCTCGCGCTGTTGGGCAGACCCCATTGGCCGCCCGACGACGGGATAATCACAAGAGGGTTGACGGAAGTCAGCTGGCCGGGAAGGTTCGAAAGGTTTGGCGAGCAGGGCAGATGGATTCTGGATGGAGCCCACAATCCGGATGGGGTCAAGGTCCTTTCGCAAACTATCGGAGATGTGTTGGGTGACGAAAAGGTTCAGCTGGTGTTCGGTGTGTTGGGCGACAAGGATGCAGGAGCGATGCTCGAACAGCTCGTGGCGCTGTCTTGCCATGTTCATCTTGCAAGACCAAGGGATGCCAGGGGCAGGGATCCAAAAGAGCTGGTGGGCCATGTACCCATCCCGTATACGCTTCACTCCAGCGTTACCGAGGCCCTCAATCATGTTTCATCCTTGCAATCACCCGTGTTGATCACCGGTTCCCTGACAGTGGTGGGCGAGGCGAGGGAGTGGTTGCTTGCCAGGGCTGCAAAGGCTTGAAACATGAAATTTGTATTAATTGAGCTTAATTTAATAAAATTTATAGGTAGAAAACTTGTCCTGATGACCAAGAGTGTGGTAGATGTTGTAAAAGTCGGTCCACATTGATCGCGGAGGTCCAAAGCATGTCCGCGGGAAGAAACGTGATTATTGGTTTAGTAGCATTTTCATTCAATGCCCTGTTCTTGCCTTCTGCCATGGCAGCGTCGAACCGAATCCATGGTGTGACGGTATCCACCCAGGGCCAGGCTACCGTCGTCGAGATCACGGGGGAACGTGCGCCGAATTTTACCACGTTCAAGCAGGATTCTCCCAGGCGTGTCATCGTCGATGTTGCAGAGTCTGACTTGGGGGGTGTACCCGGGAGCATCCGTGGTGACGGCAACATTGTCTCCAATGTTACCACCGCTCAATACGGTAGCCCACCCCACGGGATCTCCCGCTTCATAATCGGGTTGAAACGTGAGGCCGAGTATAGGGTCACGACCCAGGGTGGATCCCTTTATGTGCATATCACGCCTGGAGCAGGAGGCTTGCTCGTCTCCGCTGGGGTGCCCGTTGCACCCAAACGCCAATCAAGCCCAGGTGCTGTTGCAGGGCATGCCAAGGATGATCTGGATTTGCCCCTCGATGTAGCGCCTTCTGCAGAAGCGGACGCAGAAAATGCCCCAGAGTCGAAAAAAGCCCAGGCAGAACCAGTGACGAACCCGGAGACCAAAGCAGGAACGGATGAGTCCGAGCCCACGCCAGCCCTGGTTGCCATGGCCGATACTTCACCTACTCGAGACACGCAGCCACCGGCAGATTCTGGCACGGCGGTACCCGCGGAATCCTCTGCAGGCCAGGTGCTTGCCCAGAGTGACGAGACGGATGATGCCGATAGTGCTGACGACGGGGAAGACGTGGATGAAGTGGATGAGGCGGATTCCGAAGCTGATGACCTTGAAGAAGTTGATGAATCAGGTTCGGAAGACGATTCGATGGATGATAGTGTAGACGATGCGGTTCCGGTCTCTGACGAGGTGGACGACTCCGGTGATACCGAGGAAGAAGTACCACCTCCGCCTCCACCACCTCCTGCTGCAGAAGAGGAAGAAGAGGTTCCACCCCCACCACCTCCTGCTGCAGAAGAGGAAGAAGAGGTTCCACCTCCACCACCCCCTGCTGCAGAAGAGGAGGATGAAGTCCCGCCACCGGCAGCGGCTGTTGAAGACACCACGGAAGAGGAAGTCCCTCAAATTCCTGCAACCGACTCGGGAAATTATTCGGAGGTTGAGGACAAGGTGGAGATAAGCGGTGCCATGAAGGACATGACATGGGTCGGGTTCCAGCAGACCATGGAAGCCTCCAGGGTGTTCATCAAGACAAACGCACCGGTAAAGTACCACGTGACAGAAGAAGGCGACAATCTAGTGGTATTGGAACTGGAAAACACCAGGATTCCCTTGAGAAACAACACTCGCTTTCTCGATACCCACTTTTTCGATTCCGCGGTTACCATGATAACTCCTAAAGAGATAGAAGGGGTTTCTCAGAATGTCCGCATCGAGATCCAGTTGCGCTCCAAGGTTCCGTTTACTGCGGGACAAGATGAGAACATGGTTTACCTGGACTTCAGGCGTCAATAGTTCATAATCCGGAATGTGGCTTATCTTACTTCCCCTTTCGCCTTAGCGGTATCCTTACTAACTGTTTTCCTGAACCTGTCTTCACCGAGTTTTGCACAAACTCGGCAGCAGTTGGGAGGCCTTGATTTACAGGAGCCCCTAGAGGGACAGGTCAAGGTTGAAGCGGGCCTGCTCGTCAGCAGGGATTCCGGTACACACCTGTTGTTGAGCGAGGGCGTGGAAGTTACAAACAAGGACCTTCACATCAAATCCGATTGGCTGGAGATTTGGCCAAGGAAACGCAAGGCGATTTTTGGGGGCGGTGTCAGGGTTACCAGAGGCCGCCTGGTGATGTTGGGAGATCGTCTGGAGTTGGACAGGAAGGATTCTACTGCACTTGTGGACAAGGCCTTGTTCCTCGTGAAAAAAAAACCTGTGTTGCAAGGAGACCACACCTGCAGGACTGCCTCGGGCCTGATTCGCAAGGGGGTGAACCAGCTTTACCTGCATGGAGACAACTGGGTTCTGGAGAATGGAAAATATCGATTGAAACAGGCGCGTTTTACCCTGTGTCATTGTCCACCAGGCGAGAAGCCTTCGTGGGAACTCAGGGCCAGGTCAGCTGATGTCATCCCTGGCGACAGGGCATGGCTCTTGGCTCCTGTGCTGGCTCTGAAGGGGCTGGGCGTGTTTGCATTACCTGTGGCATACATACCCTTGAGTCCAAGAAAGAGCGGTTTGCTCATGCCACAGGTGAGCTATTCCGGCAGGGACGGCTTTATGGTGAGTGAATCCCTGTTCATAACCATGGGAGAGCATGCGGACAGTACATTTTCTCTGGACTGGATCCAGGACAGGGGCCTGCGACAGAGGCTGGAGTTGCGGGTCATTCCTGTCCGGGCCTCCTGGTTCGCCATGCGCCTGTCGCATCTTTCTGATCGCAAGGCAAGGCAGGAATTCGGCATTGGGCAGAGATACGCGGGAGAGCTGAGCGGCTTCGTGGATTTTTCGAACCATTTATCTCTCAGGACCCGGCTGAGACTTTTTTCAGACTCCAGCATAAATCGGGATTTCATGAGCGACATGGCAGGCAGGGCGGCGGATTATGCGCCGTCAGCGATTTCCCTGTCGTGGAGCGCATGGAACGAGCACTTTTCTCTGGATGCGCTCTGGCGGCAGGATCTGAGAATTGCGGGAACGGATCTGTTCGGTGTTGCTGACTCGGAGCAGCTTCTTCGCTGGGGTATGGATCCGGTCGGTGACACCATACAACGCCTTGGCGCCTTCACATGGACCGTTCTGCCTGTGAAATTGTTCAAGGGTGCGGAGTTTGGTGTGCAGGTGGAGTTGGCAAACCTGTCGTCCCTGCAGGAGGCCTGGAGAGACTGGGGCATGGACGGGACTCCAAACCAGCGTGAACCTCTTTATGAGGGCAGCCCTACGGGAGCCTTGGATGACAGGATGCTGGACGATGCTCCTGGTGGTACTGAGGGAAATGGCACCATGGATGCTGGAGAGTTGAGACGGGCGTTGAGGCTGAGGGCAGAACCCGGGTTGAAATGGTCACATGCTTTTGGCCGTGTAGCTCAGATGACGGCCAGCCTTTCCCACAGGCAACTGTTTTATCTCCCCCACGGCCCCCATGCCCCTGAAGCCATGACCAGGGGTATATCCTTTGCTTCCGTATCCTTTGACAGTGAGCTTTATCGTGTCTGGGGTTCTGGTGACAAGGCCGTGGGGCATCTCCTCAGGCCGAGCCTGGCTTTGGCAGGGGTTTGGCAGGGATTGAAATCCAAGGGGCAACTGCCCTACCTGGATTTACAGGACAGGCTCATGCATGACGCCACGCAGTTGCTATTCGGCATGGACACTGTGGTCTTTTCGAAATTGAACTCCGTGGTGTTCAAGCCGGTCATGCGTTTGTGGTTGGATCAGGCGGTGGACCTGAGGCAAGAGCAAATCGCCCAGCTTCTGGGTGGGATGGAGTTGGACCTTTTTCCCTTGTTCATCAGACTTGCATACGGCTGGAGTTGGAGGATCATGGACACGGTCGAACTGGATGGGTCCATGAGATTGTATGACAGGCGGGGAGATCATCTTGCTGTCACCTATCTTTACCTGCCCTCCTTTACCCAGGCTTCCGGACTAGCCCTGCCCGTCTCCGAAAGAACCCAGCGTGAACCGGGTTTGTTGTTCGGCCTGGATCCGGAAGGCTTCAGGGCAATGGGCGATGGACTGCATGTCATCGGAGCAAACGCTGCAATAAAGATAATTCCCGGCTTGTTCATATCGGGTAGTGTATTGGTGAACATTTTGGGTGGGACTGTGGATACCTATGGAGCCGGCCTTGCATACAAGTCCGACTGTGGATGTTGGGGAGTGTCCACTTCATTCAGGATGCTCAGGGGACAGGATTATCCTGACGTATTCTTCCTGCTGGACCTCGGCCCCCTGGGCTCGGCCGGTGCTTCGACGGCTTCAAGGTTTTGATCTGCCATCAGACAGTGTCCGGAAACCTTGGAGTCTCATATAGGCAGCTCAGGCAGGAGGCATAAGGCTTGCGTAACACATCTGCGCGATAATCTTTTTTTCCTTGCCGAACTGTTCTTCATCGGATGGATGCAAGGTACCCAGGAGATAGCCTGTAAGGATGAGTTCCAGAGAGCCAAAGAACATGTAGGCCATTATTTTGGAATCCAGGTCCTTCCTTACCTCTCCCAGTTTCTGATGTCGCTCCAGGATGTCCGCCAAGCGCTGGAAGGCTTTTTCAAAGGCGTCGATCTTGGGTTTTTTGAGGAACTTCGAAGAGCGGGAGATCTCCATGACAACCACCTGTATGATGTCTGGTGCCAGTCTATAGGCACCCAGGAGAAATTCCACGATGGCAGTGAGCTTGTCCTGCAGGGACAAGTCCGGTTGTTCGTCCACCGTCTCCACCACTTTTGTCAACATGCCCCAGTTCTCATCAAAAATTGAGTTCAGTATTTCTTCTTTGTTTTCAAAGTAGTGATACACAAGACCGTATGCCACGTTCGCCTCGTTTGCGATGTCCGAAATGCGGCAACGGTGAAATCCCTTTTTGGAGAAGACCTTGATGGCTGCCTTTAGTATATGCCTGCGTTTTTCTGTAGCCGAGTGCTTGTTCTTCTTTCTTTTCATCGGATTTTTTTTCATTGGAACCTCAAAAAAATGCTGTGATCGCATTGAATTGACAAGTCAATCAGCGACGGTTTTTTAGTCCCTGTACTGCCTTGCTGTCAAGGAAAACAACAGTTCCATGATTTTCCACCTCGCTTGCGATCTCTGTGTCGACGCTGCGAAAGCGGTCCTCGACGTGGAACACCCACGCCTCCGGGCGCTTTCTCGCATCTCCGTGACCTCACAAGCGATCTGGGAAATCTGATTATACAGGGTGGGAG
>JALVPF010000382.1 GCA_027031935.1 Myxococcales bacterium
ACGAAGGAGCATCTCAGAGGCATCTGGGGAAGCGCTTCTTCAGATGTGTGGGCGGTAGGTGGGAGTGGCACCATCCTCCACTGGGACGGTGCGGCCTGGTTGAAGTTTGCTAGCGGGACAACGGAGAATCTCAAAGGCATCTGGGGAAGCACTTCTTCGGATGTATGGACGGTGGGTCGGGGTGGAACCATCCTCCGCTGGGACGGTGCAGCCTGGTTGCAGGTTGCCAGCGGAACGACGGATGATCTTTATGGTGTCTGGGGAAACACTTCTTCGGATGTATGGGCGGTGGGCCAGCGTGGAACCATCCTTCACTGGGACGGTGCTGGCTGGTCGAGGGTTTCGAGCGGTACGGCGGAGAATCTCAAAGGCATCTGGGGAAGCACTTCTTCGGATGTATGGGCGGTGGGTGACAGTGGTACCATCTTTCACTGGAACGGTGCGGCCTGGTTGCAGGATGTAAGCGGAACGATGGAACCTTTCTCTTGTATCTGGGGAAGCACTTCTTTGGATGTATGGGTGGTGGGTCAGCGTGGAACCATCCTTCACAAAGGTTGAACGTCTCTTTTGCTTGGTTCGAGCGGGTGATTCCGGGGGAAAGATGAGCTGAAGAAAAATGTAGATCTGCGTCAGACACATTGCGGATGCAGCGCGTGAATAAATGAGATGGTTTTTCATCCTGTCTACTCCGGATGGACGTAACATAGGGTGTCTCATCATATCCATCTTCAACAGCTGGAAGGTGCCAGGGCCAGGCCAATCAGAGCTTAAAGAAACCTGTGCCGGGCAGTTTTCAGTTTTATCAATACCCAAACGCTTGCTTCTTGATTGCCATGAAAAACTGGAGGTGGCAAAGTGCGCGGAGGGAGACCAAGTGAAGGCCAGGTGAGTATTGACTAAGGCAGTGTTTGAAGGTTACCCTCTGTGGCATGTCAATCGCAGAATTTTTGTCTACGGTAAAGGGGTTTGACGGGATTCAGTTCGAAGACCTGCAGAGTCTCGCGGACCAGGCTCGTACAAACACCTATGCACCGGGCAGGGAACTGATGCGCAAGGGAGAGCCTGGCGACACCATGCATGTCATTCGCACCGGTCTGGTCAAGGTACCCATAGTAGACGAATCGGGTGAAGAGAAAATGGTCTTTCACCTGGGTCCGGGTGAACTCGTTGGGGAGATGGCTCTCCTGACTGGAGAACCACGCACCGCAGATGTCATCGCCGAGAAACAGACCGAGACCCTTGCCCTGGACAGGTCCAACTTGCAACCTCTGCTGGAGGAATATCCAAATCTTGCCAGGTTTCTTACCGAAATTCTGGGCCAGCGCCTGGAGGAAAAAGGTGGCATTGGAAACGTGGGCAAGTACAGGCTCATTGGAAAGTTGGGAGAAGGTGCTACCGGAAAGGTATACGAGGCCCTTCATCCCACCCTGAATCGTACAGTGGCCATGAAGATGCTTTCCCATTCCCTGGTATACAACGCAAAATTCCGTGACAGATTTCTTGGTGAGGCGAGGCTGATGGCCTCTTTATCGCATCCCAACATTGTCCAGATTTTCGATACCGAATCTGCCTATGCCACTTTTTTTATCGTAATGGAGAAACTATCCGGAAAGAACGTGGCACATATGATCAAAGAAAAGGGGAAGCTGGATACTGTCGAGGCAGCTTCCATTCTCAGGCAGATGGCTGCTGCCCTGGCCTATGCTCATTCCAAGGGTTTTGCTCACAGGGATGTCAAACCGGCCAACGTTGCACTGGATGCGAGGGGGATTGTGAAGTTGATGGATTTTGGCTTGGCTAAACCCATAAGGGTGGAACAGGCAAGTGGCAAGACTCAGTCGGTGGATGGCACCCCTCAGTATATCGCTCCGGAGACAGCCATGGGCAAGGTCACGGACGGCAGGGTGGATTTTTATGCCCTCGGCGTCATGGGCTTTGAAATGCTTACCGGCAGGTTGCCATTCGAACATGAATCCGTGATGGATATGCTCAAGGCACACGTGCGACAGGCTCCACCTGATGTGCGTAAACTGAATCCTGATATTCCCGACTCCCTCGCTGAATTCATCAATTCTTCGCTCATCAAGGATCCTGAGAAGAGATTGTCGGACGAGGATCGGATCCAGCAACTACTCGATCTCTCGCCGACGAAAGCAAGAGGATGGGTGGATGAGGAGCAACACGCCCTGTTCATAAGATATAGGCCGTCTGCCTCACTCCGAGTAAAAAAGGCTATAGAGAAGTTCGCAGAAGGTTTTTCCAGTGATCCTGATGTCAAGGTGACCGTGGGGGATCTGATGCCTGCAGATTCAGAAAACCAGGGAGATGCCACATGAGCAAGGATGATTTCAATGACACCGGAAGTACCCTAGTGGGAATGGACCCGGTGGATTTTGACGAGGTGGAGCAGAAACCCGAAGCCCGGTCTTCTGTGAACATGAAACCCGTCACCAGGCCAAGAAAAGCAGATGAGCCGGTCTTTCTGCCCCAACCGCCGCATTCGGTCCGAGACACGGGCCTTAGCAATTCCTACCTGGAGGAACTGGTACTCAAGCATCTCTTTCAGGGTGGGGACATGTCCGGTGGCGAGATTACCGAAAGGGTATGTCTGCCTTCTGCCATAATCGAGGGAATAATCGAGCGGCTCAGGAAGATGAAATTGGTGGACATCCGTGGATCCAGCCACACGGGCATAGGGCGCTCGGGGATGATAATCGCCATGACCGACGCTGGGCACAAGGTTTGCGAGCACTCCATGGACCGCGATCAATACGTGGGACCAGCTCCTGTTCCCTTCTCCTATTATTGCCAGGCTGTGGCCGCTCAGACCATTCGCGGCAACTCGCTTCAGAAAGCTGATATCGAACCCCATTTCACCGATCTCGTCTTGCGTGATGAAGTCTATGGTGCCATCGGTCCGGCCATGAACTCCGGCAAGGCGCTCTTTTTCTATGGGCCACCGGGAAATGGAAAGACAGCCATCTGTCAGCGCATGACCAACTGTTTCGGCGGTGATGTATTTGTCCCCCATGCCATCATAGTGGATGATTTCGTAATCAAGGTCTTCGACGAAACCATCCATAAACCGGTTGAGCACTCGGGACCACTGGACGAACGTTGGGTCAGGTGCGAACGGCCCATGGTGATAGTAGGTGGAGAACTGACACTGGATGATCTCAACCTTTCGTATTCCGAACAGGTCAAGTACTACGAAGCACCGGTTCAGATGAAGGCAAACTGCGGCATGCTCTTGGTGGACGATTTCGGCAGGCAGACCATATCTCCCAAGGCGCTGCTGAACAGGTGGATCGTGCCTTTGGAGAGTGAGATAGATTTTTTAGGCATGCATACGGGAAAGAAGCTACAGATACCCTTTGATGTGTTTGTCGTGTTCTCCACCAATCTGGATCCGGCTGACCTGGTGGATGGTGCCTTTTTGCGTAGGGTCAGATACAAGCTTGAAGTGAGCAGACCAGATGAGTCTCTTTACAAAGAGATATTCCAGGCTGAATGCAAGAAGCAGAGAGTGCTGTGGGATGAGGCCAAGGTGGATTACCTTATAAGTAAGCACTACAAGAAATTCAACAGGCCATTCAATTGCTGCGAGCCAAGGGATCTTCTGGCCCAGGTCCAGGATCTGTGCGCATACCAGGGTATCGAAGCTCAGATGACGGAGAACATCCTGGACCAGGTGGCTGCCAACTATTTTGTCAAGTTCAAGAAGGATGTTCCTCAGCAGGTAATAGACAACCCACAGTCCGTGGCAGGGGCGCAGTCTGGATTTCCTGCGGTATAGGCGTGAGAAAAAATCTGCTTTTAGTTTAAATCGTTTTCCCCAAAGACCTGCGCTTCAAATATTTCGATCTTTGTATCTGGATCTTTCCATGCATCGACAGGAAGCCCGGCCTTGAGGCAGGTTTGTTGCAGGAAGGTGTCTCTGTCCCAGCCCTGTTCTGTCGCCACTTGCGGTAGAAGCACTCCTGAATAAAATCCGCGTGTGATGAAAATCCCGTGGCGTCCCACCTCTATTTCGTCTATGTCGGAAATCTGCCTGAGGGGGCTCAAGACGGATATCTCCAGGTCCACTTCTCCCAGTTCGTCCTCGCTCACGGGGGCAAACCTGGGATCTCTCATGGAAGCGGAGATGGCCATCTGCTGTACTGTATCCACAAGTGGTTTGTCGCTGACAAAAGTGCCTATGCATCCGCGTAGCATACCCCGCTTGTGAAGGGTCACGAAGGCCCCACAAGGAGCAAGTAATGCTTCGTCCTCTGAAGATTCTGCATCCACCTTGCCTGTTTTCAGGTGCTGGGAGATGGTCTGCCTGGCGATTTGCAGGAGACGTTTTTTCTGATCCAGGTTCAGTTCCATTTGAGACATCTTTATCCCTCCCGGATTACAAGGTAAAGCGACCCCTCTCGCCGGTTCGTCGGTAGTGCAGGTAGTCAGAGATTATCCTGGCGTGATCGAAAACGAGTTCAGGTAGCTTGTCGGGTTCAAAGGCCTGTGCTTCTGCTGCATCATCCCCGCCGTGAGCTTGACCGCTTGCTTTGGCAATAAAGACAACTGTCAAGGTGTGGTGTCTCGGATCGCGTTCAGGGTCCGAATATGCGTGAAATTGTTCTATCAGCTCCACCTGCAGTCCTGTCTCTTCCCGGGCTTCTCTTCTTGCCGCATGTTCCAGGGATTCACCATAATCCACGAATCCACCGGGTAGAGCCCATCCTTCTGGTGGATTGCGGCGTCTTACACATACGATCCTGTCGTCCGGCAATTCGATTATGATGTCAACTGTGGGATATGGATTTCGGTGTGTTTTGCCTGTGGTATTCATGGATCAAAACCATAAAAGACCAGCAAGGGCGCAAGCCACCGGGATCGTGAAATTATCGTCCAGGTCGTGGCTGAAAAGCTCTACGCCGGCTCCCACCGCTGCCATGGTGACGGCCGCCATGAGTTTATGGCTAAAAGTCAAGGCCACAGGCGAGACTGTCAGATAGATCATCACCACCGTGAAGGCAGCGGAAAAAAATGCAAAAGCCCCCATGAGGCTCTTGTCGTTGGATAGACGCATTTTGCCCCACCGTCCCCCTGCCCATGCTGCCACAGGATCACCAAATGCAAGCACCAGTGCAGCGGCACAAACCGCTGTCTTGGGCGTCAGCAGAGTGATTATAGTCAGGGCCAACAGATAGTAGCTCGCGGAGTTCGTCTTGTATCTCTCTTGGGGGCGCGATATGGCACCAAAGAGTTTATAGACCATGAAGTCATTGAATCGAGTGGAGAATCTTCTGGATACCTCCAGGATGAAAAAGATCCCAAGCAGTACTCCCAGGATCGACACGGCTGTAGATCTGCTCAGAAAGACCTGGTACAAAACCACGCCCGCCACACCGGAACTCATGTGAAACACGGAACGGGCAGCTTTCGGGAGCCTTATGGAACGGAACCGCGGTCGGATCCTGGAGTTCCACAACCTGGAGTCTTTGACCTGTTCCACGAAATCCTCGTATCGACGTACCAGCACTGCTTGAATTTCCTTCAAAGAGCGGCGTTGACCCAAATTGGGCAGGTCTTTTGAAAGGTTCTGGAGTGTTGTACGGATCTCTAAAAATGAATCTGCAAGGCTTTGTCCCTGTGTTGCAAGGGTCTTGCGTAGAGAATCGAACCTTTCACTGAGGTTCTGGCATCGCTGCTGTATGGACTGCATCCATGCGCTGTCGGTAAGGGTCGGCTTCTGTAAGCAAGCCACCAAGGTCCGAAAGTCTGCAGCCAAGGACTGAATGTTTTCTGCCATGGGATCCGGGATCGTTGCTTCTGCTGCGCTCATGTTATTGTACAAGACCTTTCTCCCCCGAATCGAGGCCTGGCAGTATCCCACCGTGAAAAACAAATTTCAACGATCAGTTTTACAAGTCAGCCAAACAAAGGGTGAAAATTGCCTTGACAGGTGGCTGGTTATAGATAGAATACCTCCCTCTTTTGAACCGGTGCACAAAGTGCCGGGCGGAAATCGAGGTTATTAGTCATGAAGGACGGTATACATCCAAAGTATGAAGACGCCACCATAGAGTGCGCTTGTGGTAACGTGATCAAGACCCGCTCTACTCGCGGTTCTTTCAAGGTAGACATCTGCTCTGCTTGCCATCCGTTTTTTACGGGTAAACAAAAGCTGGTGGATAGCGCCGGTCGTGTGGAGAGGTTCCTGAGAAAATACGGTCTGCAGGACAAATCTTCCGAATCCTAGCTCCGCCTGCCTCGTATCGCCCACGCGGGTGAACTGGCGGCGGGTCTGGACCTGTGGCGCCCGAAAGTCATATCGGGATATCATAGCCCGTCGAATCCGATGGTTCGGCGGGTTTTTTTTGTGGAGCGAATCATGAGCAAGAGTTCTGTTGCAGAACCATTGAGAGTGGGTGGCCAGGCTGTAATGGAGGGTGTGATGATGCGCTCTCCCAACTCTTTCGCTGTAGCGGTCAGACGCTCGAACGGCAAGATCGTTGTGAGAGAGGCCCCCTGGCGTCCTTTGCTGGGTGGCTGGAGGTTTCTCAGGTGGCCTTTTGTTCGCGGCGCAGTGGTACTCCTGGAGTCCATGGCAAACGGCATCTCAGCCTTGAATTTTTCTGCAAAGATAGCCATGGAGGATATGCAGGAACAAGAGCGCGAGGAAAAGGCAAAAGAACGAACGCAACAGGAGCAAGGTGACGCTCAAGACACGGAGCGCGAGGCTGGTGCAACTGAGCAGGAATCATCTGAACCGTCGGATTGGGCAATTTGGGGTACTGTCATCTTTGCTCTTGCCCTCGGCATAGCCATGTTTGTTGCCTTGCCTCACATGGCGGTGTGGTTGGGAAGCAAGCTCTTGGGGCGGGAACTTACCGTCGAAGAGATTTCGTTCCACGTCATCGAGGGCGTGGTGAAAATGGCCATCTTCCTGGGATACCTGGGCCTCATTTCGCTCATGAAAGACGTGCGACGGGTTTTCATGTACCATGGAGCAGAACACCAATCCATTTATGCCTTTGAAGCTGGACAAGCCCTGGTGGTGGAGTCGGCAAGACAGCACAAGCCCCTGCACCCGAGGTGCGGGACGACTTTTTTGATTATGGTCATAGCCCTGTCGATTCTGATTTTTTCCTTGGCCTTTCCCGCGTTGATATACTTGGTGGGTAAGCCAACCGGTATCGCTTGGTTGGACAATATCATTTATATACTGATCAAACTTCCTCTGTTGTTTCCAATCGCAGGCTTGGCATACGAGTTCCAGCGCTTTACGAGCAGGTATCTGGATCGTTGGTGGGCCAAGGCCCTGGCGTGGCCCGGAATGTTCGTCCAGCGCCTTACCACCAGGCCGCCTACGGATGATCAACTGGAGGTCGCTTTGGCATCGTTGCACAAGGCTCTGTGGAGGGAGCGTGTGGGTGTGAACGAAGAGACGAAAAACCAGGTCCAGGTGGAGACTTTCGACAGCTTTGAGCAATTGGTTCAGAGCTTGAAGCTTGCGGCATGAGCAAACATGTGTGGGAGGAGAACTGAATTGTTTACAAAGCTGGCAGAGGTGGAACAAAGGTTCGAAGAACTTGGTTCTCAGTTGGAGGATCCCAAGGTGTACGGGGATCCAGGCAAGCTGCAGAAGGTTTCCAAGGAGCGCAAATCCCTGCAAGAGATAGTCGAGACTTTTCGGGAATTTCGAAAGGTGGAAGAGGAGATAAACGGAAACCAGGAACTGTTGCACGATGGGGACCGTGAGCTGGCTGAGTTGGCGTCTGAAGAGTTGCCGGGGCTACAGGAAAAAAAGGCCGAACTGGAGCAAAAGCTGAAACTGCTGCTGTTGCCCAAGGATCCCCTGGATGACAAGAACGTCATTCTCGAGATAAGAGCTGGGGCAGGTGGAGAAGAGGCTGCCTTGTTCGCTTCCGATCTTTTGAGAATGTATGGACGCTATGCCGAGAGCAAAGGGTGGAAAGTGGAGCTGATGAGCGAAAGCCTGGCCAGTGCCGGGGGGTATAAGGAGGTCGTGATTTCTCTCAGCGGGGGTGCTGTATACAGCACCTTGAAGTATGAAGGGGGCGTCCACAGGGTCCAGCGGGTGCCTGTCACCGAGAGCCAGGGCAGAATACATACTTCCACTGTGACAGTGGCAGTGATGCCAGAGGCTGACGATGTGGATGTGGACATAGATGAAAAGGATCTGCAGATCGATCGGTTCCGCTCTTCCGGTCCGGGAGGACAGAGTGTAAACACCACCGATTCTGCGGTCAGAATTACGCACATCCCGACGGGTCTTGTGGTGCAGTGTCAGGATGAACGTTCTCAGATAAAGAACAAGGCCAAGGCCATGAAAATACTTCGTGCCAGGCTGTATGAAAAAAAACTCTCCGAGCAGCAGGAACAGATGTCTGAGTCGAGGCGATCCATGGTGGGTAGCGGTGACCGGGCCGAGAAGATCCGCACCTACAATTTTCCTCAGAATCGGGTCAGCGACCACCGTATCGGCTTGACCTTGAGAAAACTGGACAGGTTCATAGATGGGGACATGGATGAACTCATAGATGCACTAAAAGCCTATTACCAGGCCGAGGCGCTCAAGGGGCAAAACCAATAGCGGGGGACTACGTGGTGTCGGGCGGTCCATTGAGCATTCTTGAACTTTTGAAGCGATCCGAAGACTTTTTGCGGGAGCATGGCTGTCAGTCGCCCAGACTGGATGCCCAGGTGTTGTTGGCGGATGTTCTTGGATGTGATCGCGTCATGCTATACGTGGACTACGCCAAGCCATTGACAGAACAGGAACTGGACACTTACAGGACTTTTATCAGGAGAAGAGCCAATCACGAGCCCGTAGCCTATATTACAGGAACCAAGGAATTCTGGTCCATGGAGTTTTCTGTGGATACCAGGGTGCTTATTCCCAGGCCTGATACCGAGACGGTGGTGGAAGAGGCTCTGGATCGTTGCAAAAAGATGCACATCAAGGACCTGGTGGACGTGGGTACGGGCTCTGGATGTCTCTGCGCGGCTTTACTCAAGGAGTTCGATGGCAGCCATGCCCTCGCTGTGGATTCGGAAGACGGCGCCCTTGAAGTGGCTGAGCATAATTTGAAAAAACTGGGGTTTGAAGATCGTGTAATGTGCATGCATGGTTCCTTGTTGGATGGTGCGCTCGACAGGACCTTCGATCTGCTCTGTGCCAATCTTCCGTATATTCCAAGGGCCGAGTTGGAACTTCTTCCGGATCAGGTTCGGCTGTACGAGCCCATATCAGCCTTGGACGGAGGAGAAGATGGCTTGGATAGCATTCGCAAATTGATAGAATGCGCGCCGGATCATTTGAACCCGGGAGGTGTGCTCATACTGGAAATCGGGCACAAGCAGGCCGAACGAGTCCAAGCGCTGTGCCTTGCCGAGGGCCTGACATCGGTTCGCGTAAGACAGGATCTGGCGGGATTGGATCGGGTTGTGTCAGCCGCGCGTGTCTGAGGCGACACAGGCACTGACGGTGACTGTAAAAACTCCTTGTGTTTTGCGGTCGGCTTTGTGGCATGCAAATTGCGTATCTGTTCAATGTCGCCTGTGAAAACAGACGCATTCCAGAAGGTATAGCACGGGAGAACTTGTCAGGTTCGAATTCGATGTTCAAAAGCGAAGGACGAGGAAAATGCAAAAAATTGTAATAGACGGTGGAGTCTCCCTGAAAGGCGAGGTCAATGTCTCCGGCGCCAAAAATTCAGCTTTGCCGCTGCTTATGGCCACGATACTTTCCGAAGGTGAGAACGTTTTGAACAACGTTCCAAATGTGGTGGACGTTCGTACAACGTGCAAACTCTTAGAGGGGCTGGGTGCTCATGTGGAGTTTTCAAAGGGAAAGGCTCGTATAGCCAACGAAGATATAAGCTGTTACGAAGCTCCCTATGAACTGGTCAAGACCATGAGAGCATCTGTCCTGTGTCTCGGTCCCTTGTTGGCCCGCTATGGAAAGGCAAGGGTATCGCTGCCCGGTGGATGCGCAATCGGAGCCAGACCCATAGACCAGCATCTGAAAGGTCTGGAAAAGATGGGGGCCAAGGTCAACCTCAGCCATGGTTACGTCGAGGCAAGCGCGAGGAGGTTGCGAGGGACAGTGCTTTTGATGGATATGGTCACGGTCACGGGAACGGAAAACCTGATGATGGCGGCAACGCTCGCAAAGGGGATCACGGAGATAAAAAACGCGGCCAGGGAGCCCGAGGTGGTTCAGCTTGCGCGGGTACTCAACCGCATGGGAGCAAAAATAAGCGGGGCTGGTTCCAACTGTATCAGCATACAAGGGGTAGATGATCTAAGGCCCATGGATGCCACGGTAGTCCCTGACAGAATCGAAGCCGGGACTCTCATGTGTGCGGCTTGTATTACGAGGGGAGACGTGTGGATACAGAAAATCATCCCTGCACATTTGGTGGCTGTTACGGCAAAATTGCGCGAAGCCGGAGCGACGGTGGATGAGCAACAAGACCGGGTGAGGGTCAGGATGAAATCCAGGCCTGCCGCTGTTGATTTGTCCACACAGCCTTATCCTGGATTTCCCACGGACATGCAGGCGCAGTTCATGGCCCTTATGAGCATGGCTAAAGGAACCTCCATTATCAGGGAGCGCATTTTTGAAAACCGATTCATGCACGTTCAGGAACTCAAACGCATGGGCGCAAAGATTAAACTGGATGGTGGCCAGGCAACCATCAGCGGAGTGAGCGAACTTATGGGAGCGCCTTTGATGGCAACGGATCTCAGAGCAAGCGCAAGCCTCGTTCTGGCTGGTCTTGTTGCAAAAGGAAGAACCGAGATCCACAGGGTTTATCATCTGGACAGGGGATACCAGAGGCTGGGAAAGAAACTGCGTGGCTTGGGGGCGCGTATAAGGCGTGTGTCCGCGCAAGTTCCAAAGACCATCAAATAGCCAATGGACTACTTGGGACCACCTGATTCCAGGAGAATCTTTTTTATATGCTCTGCTAGGATTTGAGAGCCATCACCTTCCATTCGGATAAGACGCATCTCCCAGCCCTGTGTCGTGTTCTGTATTCCGCGCGCTGCTGCTGAATCCCGGTCGAGACACCTGTGCAACTCCGCATGCGCCTTTACCTCTTGTCCCTCTATGGAGAAACTGACAGTGATTTGGGTTCCCCTTTCGACTTCCTCTGCTGTTTCCACAAACAGTCCCCCTGGACTGACGAATATCTCGTTCAGGCGATATGTCTTACGAGGAGTCTCGACCTTGGTGGGGACATCAATCCTTGTCCATCTCTCCTTGCGCAGTGCCATGGAATCCTCCTGTCCTAACAGAGTTATGCACCAACTATGCCCGCTTAGTCAATTTTCAAAATATTTTCAAAGCGCTCGCCAAGGTCATGGGCAAAAAAGGACCGATCACGACATGCTTGTCCTAGGTGTATTGGATGGGCAACAGGTGCGCAATATGGGACACAAGGGAGACGATTCTGTAAAAATCTAAAAACCTCATATAAAACAAGAAGTTATTTTACCTCCGTCCCCGATTCGTCAGTTTTGTTCACATAAGCAGGTTTTTGTGGAAAAATTTTCGTTTGATATTTTTTTGCTCGCTAATCAC
>JALVPF010000383.1:0-3133 GCA_027031935.1 Myxococcales bacterium
TCATCCCCGAATCGATCCAGGATGAGTCCATCCAGGAGAGTTTGCCAGCACCATATCTTGGATCCAGGGGCACAAACACATAGCCAGGTCCAGAGACATCCAAGGTGTACATGCTGGAGATGGGGTTGGTCATTCTATCGTCCCTGGCGGTAAGCAAACGGGCCTGACTATCGAGAGCAGCCGGTACTGCGGTCCAGGTGTCGGATCTGTCGTTGACCACCAGAGCACCGCTCTTGAAAGAGTTTGGGCTGCCGACTGCTTCCATGCTTGGTGCCGTGTTTGATCCAGCATAAGCCTGCAAAGTCACCGTGGGCGGATCCACCGGACCATTGTCCACGCGGCTCTGTATTACAAAACCATCCTCATTGTCCGAGTTATCTGTCCAGCTCAGGCTTATTTGGCTCTCTGAGACTGCGCTTGCACTCAAGTCAGATGGCGCATCCAGCAACGTGGCCACGGTGAAGGTTCCACGGACAGTGTTCCAAGAATCATTGTTTCCATCACGGTCAGTGCCGGTGAACACCAGGGTGAAATCTTTTCCGTCTGCACTCAACCACTTGTTGGAAAAGTTCCAGAAGAAGGTGCTGCCAAAACTTTTCCAGTTCGAATAATAACCCACCGTAGTCCAGGGGCCCCAGGGCTCCGGCGCATCAAAGATGCCCAGGTTGCCATGATTGGTAGTAGTGTGTTCTGTACAAAGAAGGTATCTGCCTAAGCCAGGATTGTAGCTTACCGACACGTTCCACCCCACCCCGTTGGAATCCTCAAACACAGGCTGACGTGCAGACAACTGTGATGTCCATGTGGGATTTCCATTGGCATCCATACCGGAGAAAAACTCGTATGAGTTGCGCTGCAGGATCTGAGACTTGTCCACCCGGAAAAGATCGATCTGTCCAGGTTTTTGCACCACCAGATCGTGGGAGTCCTTGAGGCGTATGGCGTATATGTAAACGTAGTCGTCGCGAGCACCGGCATAGTCCTGGCCGAACTGCGCGAAGGTCGGGAGTACCACCCCCTGTGACTGGTCAAATGACCAGCCGGCAGAAGTCCAGCTGCGAGCGTGGTCAGTGGAGTAATACAGAGTCTGCTGCGAGTAGTTGGTGGCGCCGGAGCCGGGAGCTACCCACATGTAGAGGATTGCGTCTATGGAGATGATCCCGTAACTCTTGCCTCCAAATGTGGCCTGCACATCCGGGTCCTTGCCACCCCATATGTTATGCCCCGTATATCCAGGATTCGGTCCATCCACACTGGCCACACCCAGGCTCACCCGGCCGTCCGAGTTGCTCCCGTCGAATCCCCCACCGTCGCCCCAGGATGTGTACTGTTTTCCATCGTCCGCCCAGGTGATCGGCCAGTTGTCACTACCGCGAGCGAAACGTTCGTGGGTGCCATTAAACTGCACCTGGGTGATGGCCTGACTGTCAGGATATGGCTGCGCGAAGGAGGTCTCTGGGGCAAAAACAGCTACAAAAAAAACCGTGCAAGCTGCCGCTAAAAAAATCCGCGCGCTCTGGATACAGCTTATGCTCTTCATGACAATCCTCCATGAAATCTTACGTTAGCAGGAATTATGGATCAGTATTATATTCTTGAAGCCCTTTTGCTACAATGCTTCATTGTATTCATGCTTCATTGTATTCACACGCCATGACTGCGGGAGAACCTGATACAATGAAAATCCACCATACTTCCTCGGGCTCGCTGAGTTTGCTCCAATCCTTTTTAATGTGTCTTGTCTTCTTGGTCCAAGTGCCGACGGTCATGGCTCAGAACATCGTCCCCAACAGCGGGTTCGAAGACGGTGTTATGGGCTGGAGCGGAGGCGAGATATCCTCAGATCGGCCTTACAGCGGAACGTCCTGCCTGCTTGTCATAGACGATGACTACACAGCGAGCATCAACGCCCACACCACCGACATCCTGCCCATCTCGCAGGGACAAGCCTACGAATTTTCAGTGTGGATGCGAGCCGAGACCACCGATCAGACAGTGCTGGTGAGCATCAACCAGTATGACCAGCAAGGAGCCTGGATCTCCGGACATAACCTGGATTTCCGCTTTTTACCAGGTACTCGGTGGAGCAAGATCAGCAGGACCATCCGCGTCTTGGGTAGCTCCACCGCAGGCCTTCGCGTATCCCTTCGTCCGGTCAGGTGGACAGAGGAAGGTGAGCTTACAGGCAGGGCCTGGTTCGATGACGTACAGCTTGTGCCAACAGACATGACCGAGTCAGTTTCTGGGAGCTGGCTTATTCGCAACCAAGCACTTTCTGTTTGGCTATCGCCTGTGGAACAAAAAGTCAGACCTGAGACGATGCTTGCGCCCGACGCCCCTGATGCAAACGAAATCCTTATCAGAACCGCATCTGGTGAGTATGAGCCACTGGAAATCGTCCTCGCATCCAGCACGGGAGATCGGCTGGAGCAGGTCTCAATCTCAGAGATTGCCGGGCCACACGGTGCCACTTTGCTCCCTGATGCATGGACCATTCGACAGGTAGACTACTTGAACATCACGGATCCTTCGGACCATGCTTCCTTCATTGGTCCGATGCCTGACCCCCTGCCTTTGGTGGAATTACCCCTGGAACTCCCCCAGGGGAAATCACAAGCACTATGGTTTACCCTTTTCGTCCCAGAGCAAAGTACGCCTGGTGACTACTTGGGCACGATTACCCTTGACTATCAAAACGCAGCTACTGCGACCATCGCTATCCGTGTTCATGTCTGGAACTTCGATCTACCCAAAGAGCATCACCTTCGCACTGCCTATGGTCTTTCCATGAGGAGCATTGACCGATACCATCACCTGAACGAAGACGCAGAGTTAAGAAAAGAGGTCTTTCGCCTCTACCTCCAGGATTTCGCAGCTCATCGTATCAGCCCATACAACCCGGTTGGCGATGACTGGTATTCCATTAGCCTGTCCGATGACACCGATCCTGAGCAGATACAGGTCACCGCTGATTTTTCCTCCTTTGATGATGCCGCAGGCTATGCATTGGACGAGTTGGGCTTAGACTCATTCAGGCTCTGGTTGCCTCACTTTGCTTCAGGCTCCTTCCAGGGAAGCAACCTGCCCGAACTGAAGGGATACACATGGGGCAGTCCGGAATACGAGACCATAT
>JALVPF010000383.1:3143-3920 GCA_027031935.1 Myxococcales bacterium
AAACTCCTTTCTGCACTTACAAACCATCTGGCACAAAAGGGATGGCTCCACAAGGCCTATGCCTACTGGTTTGATGAGCCAAACGAGACTGACTACCAGATGGTGATTGACGGCATGGACATGCTCTTTCGCATAGAACCAAGACTCGACAGACTCCTTACCGAGCAGTACTCCCAAACTCTTGTTGGCCACGTCGACATCTGGACACCCATCCTTGACCAGTTTGCATCGGGATGGGCCAGCCAACGTCAGGCAGCAGGAGACCAGGTTTGGTGGTATGTGTGCACAGGCCCAAAAGCGCCCTTCCCAAACAACTTCATAGATCACCCGGGCATAGAACATCGCATTCGCTTCTGGATGGCCTGGAAGTACCATATTCAGGGAAGCCTGTACTGGTCTACCACATACTGGACAAACGACACACTCAATCCACCACCTGACTATCAGGACCCATGGCAGGATCCAGCGAGTTACTCCAGTTCATCCCAGGCCAACTGGGGTAACGGCGACGGCAGGTTGCTCTACCCGCCGAAGCACTGGGCTGACGGACAACAGCGCATAGAGGGGCCTACTCCATCCATTCGCTGGGAACTCATTCGCGAAGGGATTGAAGACTACGAGTACTTCACTTTGTTAGATTCGCTGGCAGACGAACTCGAAGACAGGGGACAAGCGCCACAGCTTGTGGAGCAGGCCAGAGGACTAGGCAACATCCCCCAAGACCTGGTCACATCCACCGAGGATTACACCTCAGACCCGGATGACTTGCATCAACAG
>JALVPF010000384.1 GCA_027031935.1 Myxococcales bacterium
TGACGGGATTGTATTTGGCTCTAGCTGCGGAGAGGGCAGCCACCCTGTCCATCTGATCCAGAAGAATCGCCTGATCATCAGGCAAATGTTCGTCTGCCAGAGCGTCCCGCAGTGAAATCAAGTCCTTGGAATAGTCCCAGTTGGATATGACCTGCCCGGCCTTTGCTAAAACACTCTGCACTTTTTGCAAAAGACTCTCTTCCTGCTCGACGGCAGTCTCCAAATCACGTCCTGTTTTTCTTTTTGCCCTGCTGGCCATGGGGCCCTAGCTCCCGTCCTGATTCATCTTTGCACACAAACACCAGTCCAATTTACCAGAATAAAAAGGCAGGCTATCACCATAGCGCTGACAGGGGAAGATTTAGTTAGCCTGAATTCCTGATTTTTTCACCAAATCACTGGTGGAGGCACAAGTTTGCATCAATAAGGCAGTCAGGGGGTTTCCCGTTGAAGATCCTACCAGTATGTGATCCGGATACCGCCCGACTCGACACCATGCAACATGACAGGATTCATCTCCCGGTCCATTACGACAGTTGGTCTTATGCCGACTTCTTCATCCGTGTCCGGAACCATGAACGCCCAATGGGATAATGTCTTTCTGGCATAGAGCAGAGTATCATTTTGGTGGTCATGCACGACCACGTGCAACACGTCATCTGCTCCAATGGCCAGGGACAACCAGTCACAAAAATTGGGAGGAGAGATACCGAGTTCGCTTTCCCACCCGGACTGTGTAAGCCAATAATGATAGATTTCCCACGGAAGTCTGGGGAAAAGTACATGGGGATTTCCATTTGAATCCAGCCCTATGTCCACCGAGCCTGTGGAATCGAAGTATCCAAGATGCTCCTGTGTCCAACGTCCTGAGTCGAAGACCGCGTAATTCACCAAACCTGATTTGTCACTATCAACATACAGTTCGCTCCACACCAGATGTATCCTTTGATCATCGCCCTGCTTTGCCTTGAGAAAAACCACGTCGTTGGTATCGACCACCGGCCAGATAAACCATTGATCTCCTTTGACCGCCATGTTGATTGAATGACTGCTCTCATCGAAAAAAATCACGATGGGATTTCCCTGGTGGTTCACTATCACATCTATGGGATTGGTGTTCGGCCTAATCTGCCCGATTTCCCGGATTGCTTCCAGCTCAAAATTTCCATCATCTTTCTCGCGACCTACCATCAGCATCCTGTTTATTCCCTGATAGTAGGCGATGGTGGCTTTGCCCACGTCGTCCACATCCATGGCTGGATATAGACCCAAATCGCTTTCAGAGCCCACGCTGCGGAATGTCCAATAAGTGCTGTCGTGCAACACCCCATGAACCACGCTTCGTACAGAATCGGTGAATACCACATGTATTGTTCCATTGGAGTCTATGACCATGTCGCTATATTGGCCAGTTCCCATGAAATCGGAAACACTCTCCGTGCTGAATTCGCAGCATCCATCCTCACACGGGTGCATGCCAGCCGCGCAGGGCAGACAGTCGCCATCGGATAGAGCATCACAAGCGGCTGGACAGCATGAGTCTCCATCAGAACAGGTGGAAATGGCCTGATGTTGACAAATTGCTGCACATTGCTCACTGGAACCAACAACAAGATCCACGCTACACGTATCCCCATCATCGCAATCCTGCTCGCTCTGGGGACAAGTCCCAGGAGGGTCACAGGTCTCCCCTTCTTCCAACAGACCATTTCCACAGACAGGTTCACAATCATCATCATTCAGCGAATTGCACCAGGCGGGACAACATCCGTCACCATCCAGGCAACTGTCTATGCGAGTATGAAAACAAACGGAGTTGCACTCTGTGGCAGAGCCATCCAGAACATCCTCGGTACAAAAATCTCCGTCATTGCAATCGGACTGCTCGGAAGGACAGTCTCCCGCCGGATCACAGGTCTCACCCTGCTCGATTACCCCATTTCCGCAGACAGGCTCACAATCATCATCGTTCAAGGAATTGCAACCTGGAGCACAACAGCCATCCCCATCGACACATTCTTCCACCGGTGCATGTTCGCACCTGACATCACAATTGGCAGCATGCCCAGAGATGGAGTCCTTGGTACACATGTCACCGTCGTCACACTCCACCGGACAATCCCCATCGCAGCTCTCCCCGTCTTCCACCAAGCCGTTGCCACAGATGGGCAAACAGTCATTATCGTTCAAGGCATTGCATGAAGGGGCGCAACAACCGTCATCATCAACACAATCCACTATGGGCTCGTGAATGCACTCTGCCGTACACTGGCTTGCATCCCCCACGATCAGGTCTCGAGTGCATTCATCGGAGTCACCACAAATCTTGGGACATACCCCATCGCAGGTCTCGCCCTGCTCCACCACACCATTTCCACATTTTGGCTTGCAATCCGAATCCTGCAGGGAGTCACAGTTCGATGGACAACAGCCATCATCGTCGATACATTCTATTTCAGAACAATCAGAACTCCCGGCATCAGTGTCCTCAGAGACCTGCCCACAGGCAGCGATCCCCAGAAAAAATACCAAGGATAGTTCCATTACCAATAAATTCCTCATCTCATTCCTCCCGCTCAAGTCTCCAAAAGTTAAAATTTGAACTCCAAAGCAACTGCCCAAACCCCTTAGCAAAAGCCGGACCATCCCAAAATAAAATTTCAACAGATTGTATTTATTACGATTTTCCAGAAAGGAGCAGATTCTGCAAAACAGGACTTCACCTGTTTTTTACATGATGTGTACAAGATTTTTGTACACTGGCGTCCGAAATTACTACACTGGTACCTCCTATTACCAGGTCAGGTGTTAATTTTTCACTAAGAAAAATCCTGAATACTAGTTTTTATTATCAATAGTTACCAACAATATAGGTCAACTTCCGTATGCGCCAATATGTCTCAGTTGTACACAGCGATTCTCTTCAATAAAACTTGTATGATATTTTCTCTTTTATAATCAACATGTTTTTAGTTCAAAGCTACGAGCAAAATTGGCACAGCAATTGCTACAAAGAATGACGAGGCCATTGAGCAAGCCGGGAGGTAAAAAATGAAAAGCGGATTTTATTTAAGCGCCAACATGGTTTTGGCCATCTCGTTGTTTGCCGCATGCACCGAACAGGATATAACCGAATACGCTTCCATGCAACAAAACGCAGTAGTGTGTGCCAGCGGCTCGACCCTGGACGGAATAGACGTCTCGTACTACCAGGAGACCATAGATTGGGACAGGGTCGCTCAGACAAACATGGTTTTTGCAATCATCCGCACCGGAGACGGCTACTTCGAAGACCCCAAGTTTGATCGCAACTGGGCAGAGGCAAAAAGAGTCGGAATCATACGTGGTGCATATCACTTCTTCAGGCCCAACAAGGACCCCATAGAGCAGGCCGACATAATGATTCGAAAGATGGGGACCCTTGAGCCTGGGGACATCTCTCCTGTAATCGACCTCGAAAATGAAAATATATACCGGCCATACAGCAGGTCAGAGGTAATCTCCAAGATACATCAGTTCATGGACAGGGTAGAGCAGGCTACTGGTAGAAAGATGATCATTTATGCCGGCTACTACTGGTGGAACGACATCATGGGCACCAGCGCAACGGAATTTGCAGGCAACCCCCTCTGGATTCCCCAATATGGCCCCACCTGCCCAAAAATCCCGGACATCTGGTCCAACTGGACATTCTTTCAGACCTCTTCCAAGGGCAGGGTGAGCGGGATTTCCGGAAACGTGGACCTGGATCTATTCAACGGCACCATGGCAGACCTCATGGCTCTGACAGACGGTTCTGGTGACAATTCGGGCGGTGGCAATGACCAAAATGGCCAGCAGGGCGAGCTAAAGGGTGTGGTCTCCGCCGATCAGGGGCCTGGGCCCCCCGACACGCGCAGCCGTAGCCCGCAAGCCA
>JALVPF010000385.1 GCA_027031935.1 Myxococcales bacterium
GGAATTGGAATAAAGAAGGCCAGGCAGATCAAACAGGCCATCAACCAGTATTTGGAAGAGCAGGCCAGGTTGGCACTCATGCCTTCAGAAAAAGAGAGCTCCGATTCCGATGAAGGCCAGCAATCGCCTTCTGACGAAGAGACTCCCCCAGAACAAAGCCCCGAGCCGGAAGCCGGGGAAGAGGGCTGAGTCAGGAGCCAACCGATGGCAAGGGATCGCCGCAAACGCAACGGCCGCAGGGCTGGCTCGTTTCGTACATGTGTTGGCTGTCGAGAAAAAAAGCCGATCGATGAACTCCTGCGTCTCGTCATTTCTCCGGAAGGCAAGGTTCTGCCAGACCTTTACGGGAGACTTCCCGGCAGGGGTGCTCACGTCTGCCCTGACATCAAATGTCTTGAAATGGCTGTATCCAGGAATGCCTTTTCAAGGGCGTTCAAATGCAGGGTCCAAGCCCCTGATCCTGTCGAGCTGTGCCAGGCATTTTCCAAATCGGGAATAGAACGCATCAGGTCCATGTTGGCGACGGCTGCTCGCAGTGGATGGATCAAGGCCGGAAGAGACGCTGTCAGGATGAGCATCAGAAAAGATTCCGCATCTCTGATCATGTTGGCACAGGACTCGTCCAGTGCCCTGGCCAAACAAATCAGCCGTGAGGCGGAACGAACACATGTTCCGGTAAAAAGGATTCTTACGAAAACGGAACTGGGCAAGTATCACAAGGCAAGACCCTTGGCAGTGTTGGCGGTAACACACAGAGGAGTTGCAAAAAGATTATCCAAAGAGATCGGTCATGTACTTTCTCTTATGGTTGGCAGTAGGAAAGGATCCAAACTATATTCGGATCATAATGGATTGACAGCTTCAGACGATCGCGGCATGATGCCGCAAACGCAGGCTAGCGCATAGATGCGCTGTTGCCGAGCAAGGTGCTTCGATGGGTAAGGTTCGTGTTTACGAAATAGCTAGAGAGGTTGGCATCGAGAGTAAAATCTTGGTGGAACGCCTCCAGGAAATGGGTTTCGAGGTCAAAAGCCACGCCAGCGCTTTGGAAGATTTTGAAGCGAAGGACATAGTGGACAGGCTGCAGCAGGAACGACAAGCTAATGTTGTTGAAAAGCGTGTCGGCTCCCGGGTCATCAGAAGAAGGCGGAAACGCCCTGCTCCCGAGCAGCCCCAGGAGCAGCCAGAGGTGCAGGAACAACAAGCTGCACAAGAAGGGGCAGAGGCGCAAGAGAAGCTTGCCGCACCAGCCGCTCAAGACCAACAGCAGCAGGAAGCTGACGACAAAACGGATCAGGCGGCCGTAGATCGAGCAGAAAAGGATCTTCCTTCTGAAACTCCTCAGACTTCCGAAGCAGCCCTTCAGCTTGAACAGGAATCTGTCCAGCTTGAACAGGCAGATTCACAATCGGAAGAAAAGCAGGCCACATCGGCTGAAGCTGAAAAGGAATCAGACCAGGCAGATAGTGAATCCAAGGCCGCAGACTCGGACAAAGGTGCAAGCCAGGCTTCCAAGCCACAGGAAGAAAAAAAGGAAGCGAAGGCCCCAAAGAAGGCCAAGAAAAAGAGCAAAGACGACTTCTACAGAGCCAAGGTCATTCGCATGGCCACACCACCTGAGACAGCCAGGATTCAGAAAAAGGCAGCCACGCCGCCACCAAACATCGAATCAGCCAAACCGTCAGGCATTCGCGTACTCAAGGTTGTTCCTGGCAAGGAAGGCCGAGGTAACAAGTTCATCGACGTATCATCCAAACAGGACAAACGAAAGCGCAGCGCCAAGTCCGCAAAGAACGAGATTCGCAATGCCTTGTTCGACGCATTTACTCCAGGATACACCCCAGCGGTCAACAGGCGAAGGAGAATGGCGCGTGGTAAGGGTCGGGGAAACAAGACCCAATTGACCACACCAAAGGCCCTCAAACGCATCATCAAGATCGAGGATGGACAGATTCAAAGCAGTGAACTGGCAAAGAGAATGGGCGTAAAACTCCGTGAGGTCAACCGGAAGCTCAGGGATCTGGGAGAAGAAATCGCCAGTCTGAAAGAAGACAGAAAGCTGGAACTGGAAATAGCATCCATGGTCGCTCAGGAATTCGATCATGAAGTACAGGATGTTTCGTTCAAGGAAGATGAAATCCTCACAGCCAGTGAGCAAAACCCTGGTGATCTTCAGCCTAGACCTCCGGTGGTCACGGTCATGGGTCACGTCGATCACGGAAAGACATCCATACTCGATGCCATCCGGAAAACCAATGTGACTGAAGGCGAGCATGGCGGCATCACCCAACATATCGGTGCCTATGAAGTCAAACTGCCAGAAGGCGAAATCACCTTCATAGACACTCCGGGTCACGAAGCCTTTACCGCCATGCGTGCTCGCGGAGCATCCATAACTGATATCGTCGTGCTTGTTGTAGCGGCGGACGATGGAATAATGCCTCAGACCATCGAAGCCATAAACCACGCCAGAGAGGCCAATGTCCCCATCATAGTCGCCATAAACAAGATGGACCTTCCCGATGCCAGCTCTGAACGTATTCGCCAGGAATTGACCAAGTATGAACTGGTACCTGAAGAATGGGGCGGCGACACGATTATAACTGAAGTTTCAGCCAAGACCGGTCAAAATCTGGATCAGCTACTGGAAAACATCCTGTTGCAGGCAGAGATGATTGAGTTGAAAGCCAATCCCAAGACCAAGGCCAGTGGACACGTTTTGGAAGCCCGCCTGGATCGCGGCAGGGGACCTGTCGCCACGCTGCTTGTTCAAAATGGGACACTCAAAAAAGGTGACATGATACTTGTGGGAACAGCCTATGGCAGAATCAGGGCCATGTACAATCATGCCGGAGAACTCATCGACAAGGTTCCACCAGGTAAACCTGCACAGGTTCAGGGACTCAACGAGGTCCCGGCAGCAGGGGAAGAGTTCTGGGCGGTAAAGAACGAAAGAGCAGCAAAAAAGGTCATCGATCATCGAAAAGAACAGGAACGCCTCTCAAGGCAGGGACAGACATCCAGGCTCAGCCTCGAGGACTTCTACGAGCAACTCGCAGGGGCGGAAAAGCTGGAACTCAAAATCGTAGTCAAAGCCGATGTTCAGGGGACCGCAGAGGCAGTCAAGCAGGCATTGGAAAAGCTCTCGACCGACAAGGTCGCCGTAAAGGTAATCCACCATGGTGTGGGCGCCATCAGCGAGACCGATGTCAACCTGGCTTCGGCTTCCAATGCGATCCTGGTAGGTTTCAATATCCGCCCTGATCCAAATTCCAAAAAGCTGGCACAAAAGCTTGGCTTGGAAATCAGGGTTTACAACGTCATCTATGACATGACAGATGAGATAAAGAAAGCACAGCAGGGACTGTTGCCTTCCACCATGAAAGAAAATGTCATAGGTCGTGCGGAAGTCCGCGATCTGTTCATAGTGCCCAAGGTTGGGACCGTGGCAGGTGTATCGGTTACGGACGGAAAAATGGTGCGTAACGCCAACGTACGACTGCTAAGAGACAGCGTGGAAGTGTTTGATGGGAAACTCAGTTCACTCAAGAGATTCAAGGACGATGCCCGAGAGGTACAGGCAGGATACGAGTGCGGTATTGGCCTGGAGGGCTTCAACGACATCAAACGTGGAGACGTGATCGAAGCATACGTCCTGGAAGAGCAACGCCCTAGTCTCTAGCGGTCGAATTTTTCTGGCAGCATAAGGAAAAACAGCCATGGTCGTAGGGGTTTTGAAACTCACCCTTCACATTCCGGAAAACCGCTCTCTCAAGGGCAAGAGAAAAGTCGTCAAACAACTCGTGGAACGCACCAGGAATCGATTTTCGGTGGCCATAGCCGAGACTGGTTTTCTCGATTCTCACTCCAGAGCTGAAATCGGTATAACGACGGTGGGAACTGACCGCAGGGTAA
>JALVPF010000386.1 GCA_027031935.1 Myxococcales bacterium
CATGATTTACGCCACCCTGCTCTTCACCTGGTTCAAATGAGCCTTTACGCCTGAGAACCAGGACCTCTTCCAGTGTCGAAAAATCCGTACTTGGTTCGATAAAGGCCTTTCGGAAAACTCCAACCTTTGGAGAGGTAACGGACACCACTGTACCCACGAGCAAGCCCGGAGGATACGTACCACCGATTCCGCTCGTAAGCATCCTGTCGCCTAGTTTGACATCAGCAGTACGAACCAGGTGGTCCACCAGGCAGATATCTTCAACACCCTGGCCCTTGATCATCCCCCTCGCCCGGCTTCTATAGTCTGCCACGTCAACCGAAGATCGGGAATCAATGATAAGTTGTGCCTCCGAGTAGTTATAACCCACTGCTGTGACTCTGCCAGCCAATCCACTTCCAGACAGAACCACATCACCCAAGCTGACGCCATCGGAAGAACCCACATCCACCCTTATCACCTGAGAAGATGGTGAGGTGCTCAAGGCGATCACCCTTGCTCCCACGGTAGAATAACCCCGAAGTCTTGCCGACATGTTTACGAGCGATCTCAGACGTTCATTCTCTGATACTGTCTCATCATAGTCCACCAGCTTGGCCTGAAGCTCACCTATGTGTTTTTTCAATTTCTTGTTTTCTTCTGCCACATCGACTAGCCAAACATAGTCATTCCATGCAGAGACAACACCATCCACGGCCCAGACCATTGCGTGCTGCACGGGGGCGGTTATGAACAAAAGAGACTTGTCCAACCAGTTCTGATCTCTTTCATCCTTGGTGTTGGCCTGGTAGATCAAAAAGGACAGAAGAAACAGGAAAGCTACGAAAAGTCTCGATTTGTTTCGGGCAATCCAGCTCATGGGGTAAAAACCTGTCCTGGGTTGAACATGGTCCGCATCATGAATTACGTCCCGCGAGACGCAAACCAGTTAAGGAAAAACCCCAGATGACCATCGCCACATTCAACCGATTGACACCTGCTTGAGCAAATCCAGCTCATCCAGGGCCTTGCCGCAACCCAAAACGACTGCGGTAAGAGGATCATCCGCAATCATCACAGGCAAGCCGGTCTCCTCGCGAAGCAGTACATCGAGGTTTCTCAACATGGCGCCACCACCGGCGAGTACAATCCCCTTGTCGGCTATATCAGCCGAAAGTTCAGGTGGAGTCCTGTCCAGTACGGTTCTAACTGCATCAACTATGGAGTTGATGGGATCCGCCAGGGCATCCCGAATTTCGTCTGAGGAGATGGAAATTGTCTTTGGAACACCTGCCACCAGGTCCCTTCCACGAACCTCCATGGTAAGAGGCTCATCGGTAGGATAGGCAGTCCCCACCATTATCTTGATTCTCTCGGCGGTGGATTCCCCAACCAGCAGATTATACTTGCGCTTCATGTGAACAATGATGGATTCATCCATCTTGTCCCCGCCGACCCTGACCGAACGCGAATGAACGATTCCGGCCAGAGAGATGATTGCCACCTCCGTTGTGCCACCGCCAATATCCACGATCATGTTGCCCGAAGGCTCCGTGATAGGCAATCCGGAACCTATGGCAGCAGCCATGGGCTCCTCGATGAGGTATACCTCCCTGGCACCAGCGGAATAGGCTGACTCCTTGACCGCCCTTTTTTCCACCTCGGTGATGCCAAAAGGAACGCCCACGATGATGCGGGGTCTGACAAAAGCCTTTCTATTGTGGACACGGGTTATGAAATATCTGAGCATCTCCTGGGTAACTTCAAAGTCAGCGATGACTCCGTCCTTCATCGGGCGAATGGCCATGATGCTGCCAGGGGTTCTGCCAAGCATGTCCTTGGCCTCTTTTCCAACTGCAAGGACTCGTTTTACCCCGTGGGCATCTTTTTGCACGGCCACCACCGAGGGCTCGTTTGAGACAATCCCCTTGTTCTTGACATACAGGAGTGTGTTGGCGGTTCCCAGATCGACAGCCAAGTCATTGGAGAATAAAGAATAAAACCAGTCGAACAGCATCGTTCCGTCCCATATTGATGCGACACGTCACAATGTCGCGAAATATTCCTGCGTTGACCCAAAGCAAGCGATAAATAAATTATTAACCTCCTCGTGCCTACCAGAAAGCCCCCCCCCTTGCAAGAAAAATAGCGCATGGAGACTGTTGCCAAATCGAAGCAAAAGTCCTCTATTGTGATTGTGTCCCTGGCACAGGAGGCTGCGTTGAAATGGACCATGGAAAAACCTTGCATATGATCGCCCACTGAGTATTATCTACCGTCCGGCAACTGAGATTAATATTCGATAATAGGGAGTGTTACATGCTTGACCAGATGAGAAAACAGGCGCAATCGACAATCGTCTTGCTCCTTTTCGGCTTCATCATTTTTGTTTTCGTCTTTTCCTTCGGTGCTGGCTCCGTCGGGTTCAGAAAAGGGGGCTGTGGCACGACCAACGCGGCTGCCCTGGTCAACGGTGAAAAGGTGACCCTCTCGGACGACAAGTTTCTCTATCAGCAAGAGTTACAGCGCCTCATGGAGAGCCGCAAGAACGGTCAGCCCATTCGCAAGGAAGACAGGCTAGCGCTCAACGACAAGGTTTTGAATACCCTTATCGACAAACGACTTGTTCTCCAAGCGGCGCTGGACCTTGGTCTCAGAGTTACCAACGAGGAGAGAAACGAGTCCCTCCGCAACCATCCATGGTTCAAAGACAAGGATGGAAACTTCGATTACAAGAAATACAAGAATATCGTCCAGTGGCATTTCAAGACCAGTTTGCCCATGTTCGAGGAGCTGTGGAAGGAAAACATGCTGATCGAACGTATGGACGGGATAATACAGGCCACCTCGCGAGTCACTGAAGATGAACTGGAAGCGGCTTACCGATACAAGGAAACGAAAGTCAACCTTGAATATGTGTCCATAAGCCCCGCTCTGTTCAAGATGGGGACCAAGCCCACCGATGAACAGATCCAGGCCTTCATGAAAGAGCATGAAGATGATATCCAGAAATTCTACGACTCCCACAAGGAACGATATCACAAACCCAAGAAAGTGAAGATAGCTCACGTTTTTTGGCAAGTGGAAGACGACTTTACCGAAGATCTCGTGACCGATCGGAAAGAAAGAGCCGAACTGACCCTGGACGACTTGAACAAGGGCGCTGATTTTTCCCAGCAGGTCAAGGACTATTCTCAGGACAACAAGACCAAGGACAAAGGCGGTGTCATAGGCACCCTCACCAAGGAGCAGATGACGGCCCAGTGGGGTGCTCCTTTTGCAGAGGCGGCCATTACCCTGAAGGAAGGCGAGCACAGCAAGGTGATAAAATCCGACAAGGGATTCCATGTAATCAAATGCCTTAAGGTGATTCCAGCTGTGGATCGCACAGAAAAAGAGGCTAAAGCCGAGATTGCCAAAGAACTGATTAGCTCTCAGCAGGCAGAGTCAAAAGCCATGGCTTTTGCCAATGAACTATTTGCCGGAGTCAAGGCAGGCAAGTCCCTCAAAGACCTGCTTGCAGAAAGAAACAAGAATGATGACGGGGAAGACAAGAAAGCCAAAACGGATCCTCTTTCCATGATAAGGGCCCGCGAGACAGGTCTTGTGGCCAGGATGGGTGGATACATCACGCAGCTTGGCCTGGACAAGGATTTGGCCAGGGCTGCCTTTGCACTCACCAAAAAGAACCCCATTCCCAAGAAGGTCTGGAAAATCAAGTCACCATTTGGTGGCGACACCATTATTGTTTTCCGGCTCCTTGATCGACAGGAACCGGACATGGAAAAATTTCAGGAGACCAAGGATCAACTCAGAGACACTATCCTGAAAAATCGCGGGGCCAGGCAGTTGACCTCCTGGTTGCAACGAAGACGCGAATCGGCCACAATCGAGATCAATGAAGCACTGCGCAACAACCCCAACCCTCTGGCATTTCAACAGCAAGGTAGACGCTAGATAAACCAAGCTGCTGTGTACGGGTGTAAAAGTGGCAAGCACCAGTTGCCATGGCCATGAAACCAATCTAGTATTCAAAGAAAGCCAACTTTGTCCCTCTGGAGGAAGCGATGAGGCGAGTGTACCTGAGATATTTTCTCGTGGTTGCAAGCATGGTTTCATCTGGGCTGATGGCGTGCGAGTGCGAGGAGCAACGAATAATAGCGACCCTTGCCGAACTGGATGTTCAACCAGATCCCCTTTCATTCGGCCAGGTTCCCGTGTCCACGGTCAAGTCCATGGATGTCACTCTGACAAACCGTGGCACTGGCACGGTTCATCTGCGGGGCTTGAGCGTCTCCGAAAACACAGAGGATTTTTCGGTAGTTGAACCAGAAGGACTGGAATATCCATATGCCATAGCTCCCGGCAACCAGGTCGTCTTCAGCGTCCTGTACCATCCTCAGAAATATCCTGAACAGGACGAAGGCAGCGTGCTCATCGAAAGCTCTGACAAGGACGCACCCGAGTATGAACTGGCCTGCTCAGGCACTGCCGTCGAGCCCATCCTGATGGTAGAACCCAATCCCGTAGACTTTGGAAGAACAAGGGTCATGGGGACATCTCCTGCAACCCTTACCATAACGCATACAGGCTCGAATCAAACTCCTGTAACCATATCCTCCATATCCCTGACCGATGACGCCGAGGGCGACTTTGCCATACAGCACGCTCCTGACACTCCCCTTGGCCTTTCCCCGGGCGATCACGTCAATGTCAATCTCAGTTACATTCCGGCCCTGATCGATGACTCGGACAGGGGTACGATTCTGCTTCAATCCGACGCAGAGAGCCAGGAAGAGATTGAAATCTATTTGCATGGTTCTTCGTACGCCCCTCATATAGTGGTGGATCATACGGCGCTGAACTTCGGCACCGTGTCCCAGGGAGCCAACCCCACCCTCGACTTCACCATTTCCAACCAGGGCAACGACGACTTGAATATAACCTCCATGTCCTTGTCCGAGACTGGGTCGGACAGGTTCCAGCTGCAACCGCAGGCAATAGATCATCCCATAGCCCCAATGGAATCTGAACTCGTCCAGGTGACCTATATTGCTGATGACATGGGAGATGATGAGGGCACACTTCGCATAGAGCATGACGATCCCCTGGAGCGACCCATATTCATTCAGCTTCACGGGAGAACTCCAGCTCCCGATATTGATATAGTGCCGGATTTTGTCTCTATACAGATTTCCGGATCGTCCCACTATCAGACAGCCGACATCAGACTATACAATCTGGGAGATGAAAACCTGCTGATAAGTGGCATGGAATTCGACAACCCTGATGGATCATTCTCAATCGACTCTCAGCCCGACTTTCCGGTGGAAATAGGATGGGATGATACCTCATCCGGCCCTTACGAAGTGGTTACAGTGCGATTTACAAAAGACACGGCCACTGTAGACGACATGGCAACGCTGACCTTTACATCCAACGACCCGGATGAAGGCAGCATGGTTGTAACTCTCAACGGTGCCTATACGCCATAAGCTGTGGAATACCTCCCGGGCATGACTCGGTCAGGCACCACCGGTTTTTCCTGATTCCCCACTTAGCTTGTGATCTATTTATGCAAGCTTCAGAAGTCTTTTCCGCAATGCGAGACAACTGCTGAGGCTTTCCTTGTCCGTGACCTTACGAGGGATCTTGAAAATCCGATACAATCCAAACGGCAAAGGCAAAAGGTGGTAAATTTGGATGCTTGCAATCCGGGTTGATATTTGAGATCAGGCTGATTTTTTCTCTGCAAATCGCAGATCAGGCTTGCCCTTGCCCTCTATGACATCCTTTGTGATGATGCATTCCTTGATTCCAGGCAGGTAAGGGACTTCGTACATGATATCAAGCATGCACTCTTCCAGGATGGTCCTGAGTGATCTTGCCCCCCCCTGTCGCTTCAATGCCGCATCGGCTACGGCTTGCAGCGCCTCATCAGTAAAGTGAAGATCGACTCCTTCGAGTCCAAACAGTTTGATGTATTGTCTTGTCAGAGCGTTTCTCGGTTCAACCATGGCCCTGATGAGCTGCTCCTGGTCCAGCTCCTTCATGGTGGCAATAACCGGCACACGCCCAACAAACTCGGGGATCAGACCAAACTCGAGAAGGTCATGGGGCTCTACCTCGGCCAAGAGTTCACCAACAGAGTGTTCCTGCTTTCTCTCGACTTTTGCTCCGAAACCCAGCCCCTTTTCACCTACCCGTTTACGAATCACGTTCTCCAGACCATGGAAAGTACCACCAAGGATAAAGAGAATATCTGTTGTATCTACCTGAATGAACTCCTGTTGATAATGACGTCTTGCCCCCTTTGATGACACATTTGCCATGGTCCCCTCGATGATCTTCAACAAGGCCTGTTGAACACCCTCACCTGACACATCCCTGCTATTGGATGGCGTGTTTCCTGAACGTCTAGCGATTTTGTCAATCTCATCCACGTATATGATGCCACGCTGACAACGCTCCACATCGTTGTCTGCAGCACTAAGCAAGGACTGTACGATGTTCTCCACGTCCTCGCCGACATAGCCGGCCTCGGTCAAGGACGTGGCATCAACAATGGTAAAAGGAACCTTGAGAAACTTGGCCAAGGACTGGGCCATGAGAGTCTTGCCGCAACCCGTAGGACCCAACAACAAAACATTGGACTTCGACAACTCCACCTCGTGCTGCTCGTCCTTGTTGTTCAAACGTTTGTAGTGGTTGTACACAGCCACCGAAATTACACGCTTGGCCAAGTCCTGGCCTATCACGTAATGGTCAAGAAAGTGTTTTGTTTCCTCTGGTGTGGGAACATCACTGGTCAGTGGTTCTTCCGGATCCTTTTCCACCTCCTCGGCGATTATCTCGTTGCACAACTTCACACATTGATCGCAGATGTAGACGTTGGGTCCTGCAATCAATTTTTTGGCTTCATTTTGGGGCTTTCCGCAAAATGAACAAGCAACAGGGGGTGTAAATTCATCCTTGGAGGTCATCGTAAATCCTCAAAGCTACAAACATGCAGACTCCATATCTTCTCTCTACTCTTTATATTCTAACTCTTATTGTCCCAATGGCAAGGCATTAGATAAAAAGTTCAAGCTTGTCAATCCAAGGCCTGCCCTTGAACGAGACAATCAGACTATCAGAAACGACATCGACACATCCCTGCATTTTCTTGAGCAGTCCGATCATCTGGTGCATTCAACTTGCAATACCATGTAAGCAATCTATTTTATTAGCATTTTAGTGTTCTATCAAAGCTCTTATGTCATCGACCAACGCCAGGGCACGTTCCAGAATTACCCTGGGGATTCCCTGCACGGCGGCAAGGCTGTCGGCCAATTTGTTTGCCTGGTCCAGAACCTTTTTCAAGGAATGTTGAGGTTTCTCAGGCTCTGATGGCAGATTCAGCTTATATTCCTTCCTGAGACTTGCAGGTGTGGCAGCATCGAAAGCCATCTCGCGAATCTTTCGGTAGCTGTTCTCATCCACATTGTCGTCCTGTTTTGCCTTTCTGAGAACCTCCACTGCATCGGGTTCGGGAATTGGCCTCCTCACGCCATCTCGCTTCAAAACCGCAGGTTCTTCTTCCCGGAGAAAAGAATAGGATGCAGTCAACTTTGCCGCAGTCCTTGGTTTAATGCGAATCTCATCTTTGCAATACGACTCGAAAGAAGGATACCCCCACTTCTTGAACAGTTGCTTGGTCCTGACCTTCAGCAGCGTGCCACCCAACTCTATCCAGGATGTCTTGAAGCGCCTGGCAACTTCCAGTGCCTCATAACGCGGTGTTCCCGGTTCCAGGTTTGTCATGCGTGCTTCAATGGCCCGTGTTGCCTTTGTTTCTCCTGCCGACATGGAATTGACCTCCGTCTATGCCTAGTCCCCAACAGGGGCACAGATAAGCGTAAAAATACGATTCGTGAGAATACAACACCAGGGAGCGAAGCCGCAAACAAATTTCTCTGGAATCATCCTTGCGCACAATGCTACCAACAATCCATGATCAACCATGGTGTCCTGGCCAGCACCATCCAATAAATTTGGTCGTTAATTACATAAATATTTCCAAAAAAAGTGAATATCTCCGTAATGTATTTGTCAGACAAGGATAAGTTTCTCGAATCAATGGTTTGAGTAAGGATTCAAGGCTAGGGAAAGAGAGATGCAATCATGAGAGATGAAATTCAGGTAACACATTCAAATAGCAGGCTTTTATTGCCTGGACTAGTTACATTGTGGTTCAGCTGCCTATGGACGGCTTGTGGACCTGGAGAATATGCGCCGAACGGTCAAAACGCTCATCCAACGATCATTGAGGTGACACAGCGAGCTGAGCAAAACAATTTTGTACTGCTGGACAAGCAGGTTGCAGCCATAGAGCTCCCGGCAAATCTTTCTACCGGATACCACTGGGTCCTGGAGGACATGGATGATGGCGCAATGAATGTCATAGGGAGCAAATACCGCCAAGAGAACAATGGCTTGCTCGGGGCCCCCGGAAAACAGGTGTTTTACCTTGCTGGAACCACACCTGGTCTCCAGAAAGTACGCCTCTCGTATACCTCTGTTACAAACCGGCTGGATGTTATCCAGACTGCGGAGTTCAGTTTTCAGGTCGAGGCTGCCTACGAGGGAGGCTTTCAGGCTCCAACGGAAGATGATGATCAGGAGACGCAAGATCAAGATGTTATTTCAGATTACAACGAGTCATCCGATTTGGGCCTCCCCGGCAACTTCAGTTGGTGCGAGCAGGGTGACTGCACTCCAGTTAGAAACCAGGGTTCCTGCGGCAGTTGCTGGGCCTTTGCTACCGCAGTTCCCATGGAGAGCGCCCTGCTTATACATAACGGCGAGAACAAGGATCTATCGGAACAATATCTGGTGTCTTGCAACAACGAAGGTTGGGGATGCAACGGTGGATGGTGGGGCCATGATTATCACGCTACCGAAATGGTCTCTGGAGAAACCGAAGCAGGTGCGGTGCTGGAGGTGAACTTCCCTTACGAAGCCAGTGACCTGGCATGCAACCCACCTCATGATAAAACGAACAAACTGCAGTCCTGGGAATATGTCACTGACTCAAGCTCCGTCCCCAGCGTGGATCAGCTCAAGCAAGCCATTTACGAACATGGTCCCCTTTCGGTGGCCGTGTGTGTAAATAGCGAATTTCAAAACTACACAGGTGGAGTATTCAATGGACCTGGATGTACTGGAGTAAACCACGGTGTTGCCTTGGTCGGCTGGAACGACGATGACCAGGCGTGGATCATGAAAAATTCCTGGGGTGCCGACTGGGGCGAAAATGGCTACATGCGCATCGGCTACAATGTTAGCAAAATCGGCTACGCTGCAGCCTATGTTACCCTTGCAGACACTCATCACCCATCTGCAGCCTTCTCGTACACTGGTAATGATCACAGCATTCAGTTCACCGACTTGAGCCAGGCATCCAGCGGACAGACCATTACGGAATGGGACTGGGATTTTGGAGATGGCAGTACCTCGTCCGAACAAAATCCAACCCACACCTTCAATACGGATGACACTTTTTCGGTCTCCCTTACGGTTGTGGACTCCAGCGAACAACAGGCCGAGTTCGACCAGGAAATATCGATCCCCTTTGTGCCACAGTATTGTTCATCGAAAAGCAACATTTGCAATGAAGAGTGGATAAGCAAAGTACAGATCGATTCCTTCAGTCATGAATCTGATTCCAGCAATTATTCGGACTTCACTCAGGAGCAGATACAACTGGATGCAGGGATTCACCAGGTTACAATACAGCCTACTTTCAATGGTGGCCCTTGGACCGAGTATGTGAACATCTGGATCGACTTCAACCGTGATGGAGATTTCGAAGATGAAGGAGAAAAGGTCCTGTCCCTCTCTGGTTCGAGCACCATGAGCGGAACATTTACGACCGATGAAGATTTGGAGGAGGAGACCACGAGGATGCGTATCTCCATGAAGTACTACACGGCTCCTCAGCCCTGCGGGACTTTTTCCTACGGTGAGGTCGAGGACTACACAGTAAAGATCATGAACGACTCCACCACTGCTTCCTTGCTGATAAACGAGGTACTGGCAGATCCACCCGCTGGCTATGATGCCAATAATGACGGGCTTGCAAATACCACTCAAGATGAGTTCGTGGAGTTGGTGAACATTGGTTCAACCCCGCTGGATCTCTCTGGCGCGACTCTTTCAGACTCCATCTCCACAAGGATCGTAATTCCCGATGGAGTAATCCTGGAGCCGAACCAGCCGCTGGTGATCTTCGGTGGCGGTAGCCCAAACCTGGATGGCATATACACTCTGACCGCATCCAGATTGGCGCTGAACAACTCGGGCGACACCATAAGCATACTCGCTGCGGATGGTTCCCTGCTGGCTTCCATGACCTATGGACCAGAAGGCGGCCAAGACCAGTCCCTCGTGCGAAAAGTTGACGCTGATGCCTCGGCAGAGTTTGTGCTGCACTCAAGTGTCTCCTCCTCCCCTGCGTCTCCAGGCACCAGAAGCGATGGATCTGATTTTGGTCCCCAGCCCCAGGAGCCCAAGCTGCTCATCAACGAGGTGCTTGCTGATCCTCCTGCCGACTATGATGCCAACAACGATGGAGTAGCCGACACCACAGAGGACGAATTCGTGGAACTCGTAAACATCAGTTCTACACAGCTGGACCTGTCCGGCGCAAGCTTGTCAGACGCTATCTCCGAGAGGATTGTGATCCCTGATGGAGTAATCCTGGAACCGAACCAGCCGCTGGTGATCTTCGGTGGTGGCAACCCCAACCTGGAAGGAATCACTACCCTGACAGCATCGAGACTGAATCTCAACAACACCGGTGACACAATAACCATAATCGCTGCAGACGGGACCTTGTTAGCCTCCATGAGCTATGGGCCGGAAGGCGGCCAGGACCAGTCTCTCGTGCGCGAAATTGACGCAGATGCCACATCAGAGTTTGTGCTGCACACGACCGTAGCCTCTACCCCAGCATCGCCAGGCACCAGAAGCGATGGGTCTGACTTCATACCTCAGCCCCAGACACCTCAACTGCTCATCAACGAGGTTCTAGCTGATCCACCCGCTGGCTATGATGCCAATAACGACGGGGAGGCAAACACCAGAGATGACGAATTCGTAGAACTCATCAATGCTGGACCTGAAGCTCTGGACCTGTCCGGGGCGACCCTTTCAGACTCAATCTCTATAAGGATCACTATACCTGATGGTCTTGTCCTTGAACCTAATCAGCCGCTGGTGATTTTCGGTGGTGGAATTCCTAACCTTCCTGGAATCACGACTCTTTCAGCGTCGAGGCTGAGTCTGAACAATAGTGGTGATACGATAACCGTACTCGCAGCAGACGGCACAATGCTTGCTTCCATGAGCTATGGGCCGGAAGGCGACCAGGACCAGTCCCTCGTACGGGAAATTGACGCAGATGCTTCAGCAGAGTTTGTGCAGCACACAAGCATCGCTTCCACACCGGCATCGCCAGGCACCAGAAGCGACGGTTCTGCCTTTTAGAGGATTTAGAGGATTTAGG
>JALVPF010000387.1:0-15108 GCA_027031935.1 Myxococcales bacterium
GGCCGCGTACTCCCACTCCGCCTCCGACGGCAAGCGCCCTCCAGCCCAGGCGCAAAATGCCACCGCCTGGTTCCAGTCGATGCAGTTTACCGGATGCGAGCCGCGATCCTCATATCCCCAGTTACAGTAGGAATTCGTCGCGTTGTCATCCGGCAAGCTGCATATTCCCGCATCCACGCAAGCCTGGTACTGATCCACCGTCACCTCGCTCTTGCTCATCTCGAACGATGGTACCGTAACAGAATGCACAGGCAACTCATTGGAGAAACCGGAATCGCTTCCCATCATGAAAGCACCACCGGGGATCTGGATCCACTCTATCAGCACACCCAAGCAGTCATGATCGCCCATATCCGTCAACCCGTCGCAGTCGTCGTCCACCTGGTTGCCGCAGGTGGCGTCGCCGGCAGGCCCCTCCGCCCCAGGATTCGGCTGTAGCACGTGTATACACTGATCTTGGTTTTCGTCACAGATATCAAGCGTGCAATCTGCGCCGTCCGCACAGTCTCGCTCACTGCCACCGCAAGCACCCGATGCACAAGCGTCCGCTACCGTACACCACTGCCCGTCGTCGCAGGCTGCGCCATCCTGGTCCGGCGCCAGGCAATTATCCTCGCCCTCATCGCACGATTCGGCGCAATCGCCGTCGCCGTCAGCTCCCGGACAGGGATTACCTGGGCTAATGCAAACTCCCCCATAGCAGACTTCTTCACCGTTACAAAAAGAATCGTCCGGACAGGGAGTGAACTCTTCAACTGGAGTGTTGCGACATTTGGAATCCACACATTCGTCAATAGTACACTGGTTGTTGTCATTACAATCGGAATCAATTGTACACACAAAACAATTCGGATCATGTTCGTCTACAAGTCCATCACAATCGTCATCCAGTCCATTGGAACAAGTACTCGGTGGCCCCTCTGCACCTGGCTTCGGCTGCACAACGTGAGTACATCGTCCAAGATTTTCATCACACACATCCTTGGTACATCCATCTTCGTCCAAACAGTCACGAGTGGTTCCTACGCAAACGCCACCTGCGCATACATCATTGATGGTACACCAGTTACCGTCATCACAGCTCGTGCCATCTTCAGCAGCCTGAACTTCACAGGCCCCGCTCTCCTCATTACAAACCCCTACGAAGCACATCCCAAAATCCGTTCCGCTGCAATCCTTTTCCCGCCCGCTGCAAACACCATCCTTGCAGGCATCGTCCGTAGTGCAGGCATCATTGTCACTGCACTGCAGGCCGTCAGGGAAATTTGAATGGTGGCACTCTCCGTCCGAACAAAAATCCGAGGTGCATCCATTGTCATCGTTACAGTCCATATCAACGCTACATTCGTCCGTCTGCCCATCGCAGTCATCGTCGATGCCGTTGCCCATCACCTCTGCCACAGGGCCGCAAGTACCCGCAACGGGCTCGCAAACGCACTCAAGCTCTATGGTTACCTCTACCGTCGTTCCCCCTTTCACCTGCGCCTCAAAACATCCGCGCAGCAACCTCGTCCCCTCGCTTGCACGCCCCTCGGCAACGAACATGACCTCGCCTGCGGGCACCCTGCTCAGAGGCGCTCCAGCTTTGAAGGGAGCTTTGATCTCGACCCTGGCAAGCTCCCTCAATTCCTCTGGCAAGATCCCGCCCGCTACCATCTCCGCGCAATCATGTCCGCCTGGATCCAACGCCCATACGACCACCCGTTCAACCACCGCCCGCGACTGCTCGTCCGGAAACACCAAATGCAAGCCGTAACTACCCTCCCCAGAGCAACCGACGCTTCCAATCAACACCCACCATCCCAATACCAGCGCAGCTCCAGTCTGGACACTCACTGATCCAATCCCTTCACTTTTCATCTCATGCACTCCCCGTCTTGACGCTGTAAGCTCATTCCACACCGCTGGTAACATCCTGTCAAGACCGAGACCTCCCAGGATTTCCCACCTCGCTTGCGATCCAGGTCCAGACCGTAACCAATACCGGCATTGAGCAGGGAACCTGCTCACGGTTCATCACTATGGCCAGACTCTGAACAGGCATCCAGGGGGTCATTAAGCTATCACAATTCTATCAAATTGCCTTGACAACTCACCCAAAAAGCGATAGCGACCATTGGCTCACCCGAAAAAACCCGGGCGCTTACATTCACAAGGAGGAATCATCATGCAAAACGCAACTTTTCGTAATCGCGACTTTTTGACCTTGCTGGACTACACCAAAGAAGAGTTGGAGACCATTCTCGACGTGGCCTTCGACCTCAAGCGAAAGAGGATGCTCGGCGAAAAGCATCATCTCCTGGAAGACAAGACCCTCTTTCTTATCTTCTACAACCAGTCCCTTCGCACCAGGAACTCCTTTGAAGCAGGTATGACACATCTCGGTGGGCATGCCCACTACCTGGATTCCAGCAAGATCTACACACCGGCGGTCGAAGGCCGTGAGGTAGCCTACTCCACCGAGCGGGTCTCTGACGTGGCCCGGACCTTAGCGAGCATGGGTGAAGGCATCGCTATCCGCTGCTATGGAAACCCTGTGGACTGGGAATACGGTGCCGCTCACGAGATGCTCAGGGAATTTGCCAAATGGTCTAATGTTCCCATTATCAACATGGAGTGCGACAAGTACCATCCTTGTCAGGGCATGGCAGACCTCATGACCGTGAAGGAAAAATTCGGCACCTTCAAGGGCGTGAAATTCACCATGTCCTGGGCATACTCACCCAGCGTTCACAAACCCAGGTCTGTACCCCAAAGCGCAATAATCGCAGCGGCCAAAATGGGCATGGAAGTCACCCTCGCACACCCCAAGGACATGGAACTGGACCCGGAGGTCATAAGCGCCTGTGAACAAATATCTGGTGAATCCGGCGGTTCTTTCAAGGTCACCAATTCCTTTGAGGAAGGCATAAAGGGTGCCCACGTGGTGTATCCGAAGGCCTGGTGTGCTACCCCCATTTTCAAGGCTCCCATTGGAGAATCCAGCGAAGAAAAGACACAGAAAATATTCGACGCAAACAAGGACTGGATCTGTGACAGCGAACACATGGCCATGGCAGAGAAAAACGCCATTTACATGCACTGCCTACCTTGCGACAGAGGGTACGAAGTCACTGACGAGGTCATAGATGGACCCCAGTCAGCCGCATTTGACGAAGCTGAAAATCGCCTGCATGCACAAAAGGCAGTCATGTCACTGCTCATGGGTTAATAAACCAGCCATTTTCTATCCATTTCCCTAAGCTTCTGTTCAGACTAAATAAGATTCATCACGCCCATAAAAATTTTTCATGGGAAAACCTGATCTGAACCAAAGAAAATCCCTTGACAGGGACTACGCAGCGCGTTACCAATCCGGCCACGAAAGGATGAGTTGACACAGCTGTCAATGATAACACCAATACCGTAATTTTTTAAAAATATTGCTTTTCCAAACCCCAAAGGAGCATAAGCACATGGAACAACAAGCTAAAAACAAGGGTTGGATCGTAACATTCGCAGGAACCGGCATCAATCTAGCGCTGGGAGTTCTTTACGCATGGAGCGTGGTACGTGCTGGAATCGAAGCCCAGGTCAAGGCAGGGAAATGGGACTGGGCAGAGACAGCCTTGAACGATCCCTATGCCGTGGCGGTATTGGTGTTCGCCTTTGTCATGGTCCCGGCAGGGCGCATGGTCGACAAGTTGGGCCCCAGGCTGACATCCACCTTGGGTGGTGTCCTGGTAGGTATCGGCTTTCTCGTTGCATCTTTTTCTACCAGCTTGTGGGCATGGATACTGGGCTTTGGCGTTCTGGCAGGTGGAGGCATAGGAATGGCATATGCTGCTGCCACCCCCGCCGCTGTCAAATGGTTCCCACCCAAACGCACTGGACTCATTGCGGGCCTGGTGGTTGCTGGTTTCGGTCTGGCCTCTGCATACATCGCGCCACTGGCGACTTTCATGCAGCACCAGTTTGGAATTACCCAGACCATGATGTACCTGGGAATCGCTTTTTTGGTCTTGGTCGTGGTCCTGTCTCAACTCCTGGTTGTTCCACCTGAGGGATATGTTCCCGGCGGCGCAGCGCAGCAGCCAACACCTGAACAGACCGCTGCCGCTGAAAAGGCGGAATTCAACTGGAAAGAGATGATGTCTACAGCGGCCTTCTGGAAACTGTGGGGTGTATACGCCATCGGAGCAGGTGCGGGTCTAATGGTCATATCCTTCGCAGCCGGCATGGCAAAGGCATCCCTAGGAGAAATGGCATGGTTGGCCGTTACGGTCCTAGCGGTGGGCAACGCATCGGGGCGAGTGTTTGCCGGTATCCTCTCTGACAAGATAGGTCGCAAGGCGAGCTTGGCCATCTTTCTGACTTTCCAGGCATTACTCATCTTCGGACTCATGTTCATATCCAAAGACAGCGCCATTGCGGTGGTGCTCGTGGCGACCTTCATCGGTTTCAACTACGGCACAAACCTGACCTTGTTCCCGGCAGCGACCAAAGACTTTTTCGGGGTAAAGAGTCTTGGACTCAACTATGGAATCGTATTTACTGCCTGGGGAGTAGGTGGCGCCATACTGTCTCGCGTCTCCAAGATGATGGTAGCCAAGACGGGCAGCCTGGATTACTCGTGCATCATGGCAGGGTCTCTTTTGGTAGTCGGAGCCATACTGGCCCTGTTCATCAAGCCACCAAAAGCCAAACAATAATTACTTTCAACCGGCCATTGACAAACTCTTTCAGTCCGGCCTTATAGCCACACGAAGATCCTTTCAAATGCCCTTCCGAAACAAATATCCGGTCGCACGCACTTTAGCGGTTGCGGCCGGATTCTTCTTCCCACTGACCCGGTTTCAGAGAAAATCCCCTGAGAAAAAATATTGGGAAAAAATCATGAGAAGAAATTACTGGCTAGACCTTGTTCTTTGTGGATGCTAAAAATGCTACCATGAAAAAATATCTCATTTCAATTCTGTCCCTGTTTTTCATGGGAATATTTGTTGCTTCTTGCAGCAAAAACAAATCTCCCAAACCTGTTCCAGCAAGGAATCCCTCTAAAAACAGCGGTCTGACTGTAGTACCAGCAGGCCACGATGACTCCTCGGCCCAAAAGTCTACCCTGAAAATGGAAAACGACGAACTGCGCATCATCCTTGTTTTTCCAAACGGGGCTGCTGCCAAGGCCGGATTTCACGCAGGAGACGTATTACTGGCAGGAGCAGGAACCGACATAAACAATGAAGACGATCTGGCCATGTTGCTCAAACGGGCTGGGCACCGTAAGGTTGTCTTCGAAGTTCGCTCTGAAGGCAAACTGCTTACGCATGCTCTTGACACATCCACTCCTGGCTGGCTCGTGCTTTCCGGCGACATGTTCAAGGGTTTTTTGCTTAACCGTATACAGTCGAAAAAGAAACATGAAAAGCCCAACTCAGGACCAGCCCACGAACTCAATTTCCCATCCTATGACGGCAAGACGATACATCTGGACTCCCTGCAGGGTCACCCGGTTGCCATCCTTTTCTGGGGCACCTTCCAAAAAGACTCTTACGAACACCTCAAGGCTTTTGACAAGACATGCAATGGCCTGTACGAAAAAGGACTCAAGTGTATTTCTGTAAACACCCTGGAGCTGTTTACCATGGTGAAGAAAACCAAGGAGTATGCCCGGGAACTCGCGAGGGTCAGGAAAGAAATTTTCGACAAATACCCTATTCTTGTAGATATGTTCATGGAATCAGAAGCATTCTTTGGTGTCGAAAAGGTGCCCAGCCTGCTGTTGCTCGATAAGACAGGAAACATCGTCAGGAGACATGATGGCCCTTACGAACACCCTTATGAAGACATGCAAAAAGTATTTTCTTCAATAAGACTCGAAAACAGGTAGGAGCACGATCTGGCCACCGACTTTGGAAAATACAGGCTAGTCAAAAGAATCGCTGTGGGTGGTATGGCGGAGATCTTTCTCGCCTATGTGGAGATCAAGGGCAAAAAAAAACCTGTCGCCATAAAACGCATGTTGCCTCAGCTGGCCGCGGACAAGGACCTGGAAGAGCAGTTTGTTGCCGAGGCCAAGCTATTGGAAAAACTCCATCATCCCAACATCATAGAGACCATCGAGCTTGGCATGCACAATGGATCTTTGTTCATAGCCATGGAATATGTCTTTGGGTCCAACCTGGAACGCCTTGTCAGATCATGCAAAGCTCAGGGCCTGAAAATTCCACTGAACCTGCTGGCTCGCATTGGTGCGGACGTGTGTGATGTACTTGGTTACATTCACAGCTTCAAAGAAAAAGATGGCTCCGAACTGCACTTCATCCACCGGGACATCAGCCCTCAGAACATAATGCTAAGCTATTCAGGGCAGATCAAGTTGATGGATTTCGGCGTGGCAAAAGACATCGGCACCCTGAGCAGGACCAGGCCTGTGGCTCTGGCAGGTAAGGTCGCATACATGTCTCCGGAACAGGTCAAGCAGGTGCCTGACCTGGACTTGCGAACAGACATCTATTCCCTTGGAGCAGTCCTGTTCGAACTTTCCGTTGGATCCAGGCCCTTTTCTGCCAGCACAGAGCTGGACACAATGCTCGCAATAGTCAAAAATCCATTGCCGGACTTACGCGACCTGGACAACGAGATCCCTGACGAATTTGCCGAGATCGTCTCAAAAGCCATGGACAGGGACCGGCATAAGCGCTTTCAAAGCACTTCCGAATTCCGCAAGGCCCTGGACGATTTTCTTTTACATCGCAACGCATCTGTCAGCCCGAAGGACCTGGCCATATTCATAAGAAGAGTGCTGCCGCCACCACAGAAGAAGAAATCCACCCAGCAGCAAGACCCGGTCAAAAGTCAAGCGCCAAGAGCACAAGAAAGCAATCCCACGGTGCAAGAAAACAAGACAGCAAGGCCAGTACCACATGCAGAAAAAGAGTCAGAAGCCGTCAAACAGGAAACACCAATAGTTCTTACAAAAAAGATCCATCGTGGACCAAAACCTGAAATTCTTGTTCCTGAGGAAAAACGAGATGAGGAAGCTGACAGCAAGATCAACCTGAGCGAAAGCGAGATGTTCTCGTCCATCATCCAAAAACCGACTCCCCAAAAATTCAATCGGCTATGGGTGGGAGCTTTGGGCTTGCTCGCTGGTTGTGGTATTGCGCTTTTGTTGTATTGGCATCTATCCAATAATGGTCCGGAGCAAGACAGTTCCGTACCCATCCATTCGCCGGTGGAAACAAAAACAAGGCCAACGGAGGTTGTTCCACCACAATCAGTGCCTAAAGAAACCCAGAAAGAGCCTGGATCAAGCCACCCCCAAGTCGACAAGAACTCCGTCGACAAGAACTCCAGCGCAAGTCCCAATTATCCAGCCCTTGGACACAAGAACAAGCTGAGCCCGATGAAGAAAAAACCAGGGCACAAGCTTCGTCCAGGACACTCCCTGGTCAAGCCCCTCTTGAAGACTCAGGACCAGGCGCTTGAGCCAGAGATTGAAGTCGAGCTTGACACTGAAGATCGCCCTTCAGATTCTCAAGCCTCCGACGCTGGTATAAAAAAACCATCTTCCGGCAACGAAAAAGTCCCCCAGGCACAGGGGCAACGAGTCGCATCCGGGCCTGAGGAGAAAAGTACCAAAGATGAAAACGCCGAAGACAAAAACATAGAGGCAACACAGAAACAAGCTCCATCTTTTACATCTGCCAAAGACACCTCGTCAAAAGCTCAACTCCAAGCTCTGCCCAAACCTTCCTACCAGGCTCCGGATGTTGTGGCCAAAAGACGTATTGCAGGACAGGAACCCCAATATCCACCCATGGCAAAAAAAGCCAAACTGCGGGCCACCGTACTAGTCAAGATACACATCAACCCGGACGGCAGGGTGGGTTTCATGAAGATCCTCAAGGGACATCCATTGTTCAATGATGCCGTAACCAAGGCCATAAAGACCTGGATATTTTCCCCCTACACCATCAACGGAAGGCCCGTGGGTACATACACCGTGTACAAGTTTGTTTTTCAAATCGACTGACAGAGTCGAACCCTCGCGTTGGACGAAAACAGATTTCACACGTCCATCGACAAATCAAGGTTGAACTCCCTTGGCACTTCGAAGTACATTGCAACATATCATGGCTAAGGATAAACAAGAATTCAAGACTGAGGGAAAACTCCAAGAGCGGCCTCTTCCTCTGCTTTTTGCACAGATATTGGATGAAAAGCTGACGGGCCTGCTTCACATAGAATCACAGGACGTCAAGTACTGGATCTACTTCGAGGAAGGCTTTCCCGCAGGGGTTCACAATCCCAAGTCCCAGGCTTATCTCGGCTCGGTACTGCGCGAACTGAACCTGATAGACGATGCGACCTTCAATCAATCTCTGATGCTGATGGCTGAACAAAAAAAGCTACAGGGTCAGGTACTGCTGGGCCTTGGCGCAATAGATGAAGAGCAACTGGAAAAGGCCCTCTCCCTGCAAGTTGCAAGAAAGCTTTCGCAAATGTTCACCATAAAGGAAGGCTCCTTCAATTTCATAGAAGACGAGGATCTTCCTCCACCATTTGACCCCATAAGGATCAACCCATACAGCCTTATCTACAATGCCATCAGGAGCAATTACGAAGCAGCGGATCTAAAAAAAGGTCTCGCTTCCCTGGTTGGAAAATCCATCAAGGTCTCGAGAAAATTTGTCGAGCGGGGAGCCTTGTTCGAGTTTCCTGAAGAGGATCTGGCAGACGCAAGAATTCTCGAGCAGTTCCGACTTCCACAGGAATTTGCCAAAGCGGCCAAATGCGGGCCAACCGCTGCAATGATGATGCTTCTGACCCTCGAGTATTGCAACATGTTGGAATTGGAAGAACCGGATTTCTCGGTACCCATCACAGGAATACAGCACACCAGGCCAGCTCCTGCAGCAAGGCCAAAGCAGAGTCGGCCAGGCAGCAACCCTCAGACGCCTGGGGGCAAAGTCCCATCCAAACCAAGTGCTTCTGCGTCAATTTCCAAGGAGCTGCTTGAAAAGATCAACGACAAGTTCGAGCAGGTAAAGACGGCAGAGCCATGGGAAGTTCTGGAAGTCGAGAGAGAGGCTGACGGAGACAGGCTAAAAAAAGCCTTCTTGACCATGGCCAAGGTTTATCACCCTGACCGGGTAGCCAATTGCAGTGATGAGGAAATTACACACCGAGTGGACATGATCATCACCAAGATCAACGAATCATACCAGATACTGGCCGATCCCCACGCACGCATGTCCTACATGGCACAAAAGGGCAAGTCCAAAAAGCCAGGAGAATCCTCGAAGCCAAGGCCGGAGGAAGCCAAGATCCAATTTCAAAAAGCCATGGTGTTTTTCAAGAAAAAGGACTTGGGCAAGGCCGCAGAATGCCTGAGGTGGGCGGCTGACATGGACCCGGATGATGGTGACTACCTCGCATGGCGTCACTGGGTGGACTACCTTCGATCGACAGATCCAGAGGATGTAAAATTCGACAAGCTAAAAGGTGACCTGCTCGCTTTGGCAAAATCAAAGCCTGACAGCTTTCACACGGCCCGCTTTCTTTCCATGCTGTTCAAGAAATCAAACGACAAGGCCAACTATGAAAAATTTCTCACCAAAGCCTTCAAGCTGGATAGTAAAAACGTGGAAGTCGCCCGGGAGCTGCGGCTCTTCAGGGCACGCAAGGAGAAAGCTGAATCAAAAGGAAAGTTCCTGGGAATAAGGTTCAAAAAAATGGACGATTGACACGACCTGTTCTTACAGGCTCAATCCGAAAGGTACTCCAGCAAGGCAGCTTTTTCCGCTTCGTTGAGATCCAAAAACTCCACGCCCATTCCGGCCAGGCTTCTACCATCTTCTGCCACTGCATCCTTGTCCACCCGTACAACCTTGCCCCTGGTGCGAATGGCAAACGAAGCACCCGGAAGCACAAAGGTCAGAAGAAGCACCTCACCCTTTTCGAAAAGCAGGTCAGACTTCAGAAATACTCCCCCAGCGGAAAAATCCCGGCTCTCGAACTGCAGCTGTCCGCCCAGGGACTGTTCCCCTATCTGTATATCCACGTGGATCAGATGTCGTGTGAAACGACGATGTTCACCTTGGCCGGTCAAGATAGATTTCAGTCGACTTCTTCTTCGGTAATCTCGGGAGCAACGTAACGAACCTTGCCGGCAGCTATCTCTCTCAGGGAAATAATCGGCAGCTTGTTTTTCGCCCTGACCAGGGGAATCGCTCCATCGATGAGCTGACGAGTTCTACGAGTAGCCAACATGACCAACGCAAACCTGTTGGGAACCTTTTCGAGACAATCTTCAACAGTGACTCTTGCCATTTATAAAACCTCCAGTCGGAACACAGGAATATACGGAATCATGATCCCAGGATCAAGATATATTTACCCTCCCAGATTTTCCACCTCGCTTGCGATCTCTGTGGCTATGCTGCAGAATCTTTTTCGGTAAGGTGAGGCCTCGACGTGGTGAATCCACGACTGCGGACGATTCTTTGCATCTCCGTGACCTCACAAGCGATCTGGGAAATCTGATTCCAGAGGGTGGGAGATTTTGGACCTTCAAGATGCAATCAGCTTCCAAGGTTGACTTTAGGTTCTTTTTCAGTCCGTTGGCAAGCTCGTGAGTTCTGACAAGAGGGACGAGAAGGTCCCAGAGGGGACCAAACAGATATTCTTTCTTGCGTCACCCAAGACCCATGTACCATCTTTGCCCGAAGAAGCTATCTTCAATGAGCCCAGTACTTTTCCATCCTCGTCAAAAAGGGTCACCGTCTCTTCAGGCGAATCCAGTCCATGCTTTTTCAAGGATTTTTCATCAGCCTCCGGGCCAATCCTTGTGGCCTTTAGCTTGCTCAAGGCCGACAGCACGGACTGTACCTTGTATGTCTTTGCAGGTTTTGCCACTGGCGATACGAACGACCATGTATAATCCCGGCCGTTTTTCTCCGTGTGACCATCTTCATCATTGATGGCATCCGAACGCTCCAATACGCGCAAGCCACCCTTTCCGTCAATCTTGATTCGCGCCACATCTGAGATATCCAGGTCCAGTAGCTTTCGAAATCGCAGATGCTCTACCCCCGTGTCCAATACATGGAGGTGGTAGGTGCTGATACGAGCCAGGGGACCAGGAGGATTGCTCAGTCGTGCAAAAACCATCTCCTTGTTCGATTTCAGGGTTCCATATCCCATTTCCAGGTCAAAACTGCCAGCTGCCTTGTCCTTTTTGGACTTGTCCATCTCGACGGTCACCCTTAGAAGTGGGGGCTCAAGACCATAGGGACTCAGACCAGCGTCACCAGAAGGAAATGCCTTGGCACGAACATTTTCGAGATCGTTGATGATCTTTTGGACTTCCTTTTCATCGGCCCTGGCCTTCAATGGCTTGACAATCATCCACCTGCCATTACGCTTGAGCAATTCAATCTCACCCCGTTTTCTTGACTCGCCGCCGGACTTTGAAATGACGATACCCTTGACCCGGGAGGATTCAAATCTTAGAAGCCGCTTTTGACGCAAATCGAAGGTCGTCTTCATCAGGGACTCTTCCAGGTATCCCTTAACCAATAATACCTTCCCTTGTCCAGCCACCATGACATAGAGTTGGTTATCGAACTGACTCCTTTTACCCACCATGAGTTCTTTCTTGCTGCCATCCTCAAGAAAAACGATCCACCTCAACCTAGGTTTGGCCAAACCGAACTTTTCAAGGGGATCGTCTTCAGGTATGTCTATCCTGCGCTCAGCATCCATTCTCTCCAAGACACCAAGCAAGGAGTTTATGGTGATTGAATCGGCTTCGGTTTCCACAGGCGCCAGCATGTGCCAGGTGGGAAGACCGGTGTTGTCTGGCGCCCGCCTTTCAACCACGCAAGGTGGAGATTTGGGTGTCACCAACTCCACCTTTACGACCTTCTCCTTCATGAGATTCAGGGCGAGTTTGGCCTCCTGTTTTTCCCTTTTGCTGTTCTTCTCCTGCCTATACATGCCAAAATAGGCGAACAAGGCCATGACACCCACCATGACTAGACCAACAGAAACCTTGAGCAGAGTGCGGGTCCTATAAGTCATCAGGTCCACCTTCTCATTTGCCAGATGGCGATCCCCAGGGTCAGGATCAGCAGTGGTAAAATGTCTGAAGAGAAAAAGGTTATGAACTTCATCTGCTCTTCGTCCAGCATTAACCAGGAAGCAGCCCGGAATTTGGGACGAATTGTAATCTTGCTGTCCTCGTGCGTCAGCCAGGCCAAAGAGTTCATGAGCAGATTGGGATTGAACGGATATCTGAAATTGGCATCAACGGCAAACTGAGAAGAGCCAAAAACCACCATTTTCATACCCTTCCTGTCCTTGGCCGCTGCAGACGACAGCGCAGAGACAGCCACAGCCATGGACACAGGCCCCTTGATATCCCGATCCTTGTCAAAGCTTGGAGTTTGTCCCTGCGGGATGGGCGAAGTCTCGGCCCAGGCATTATCCGTCGAACGCACCAACTCGGTCACGTCCAATCCCTCTGGAGCCATGCGCCTCCTTACAGATCTCGCCAAAGGAAAGACAGCCTGTAGTTGATTGAGCACGACCACGCCGGAGCGAAAGAACTTTTTGAACACAGGATGGCTCTGAGGATATTGTTGCGGATCAGAGACGATCATGAAAGGTGACTTCAGCCGCGGGTCCACCAAAACATCCCTGCCCACTTGCACCCCGTAGACATTGACCATCTTGTTCAAAGAAGATGTATCCCCTGCTCCCAACAGTACCATTCCAAGACCACCATCGTCGAAATATTTCCTCAGGCTCTCTATCTCCTGTGGTACAAAATCCTTCTCGGGGCCGGCAACCACAACAACCCTGCATGAAGCGGGTATCTCGGGATTCTCGAGCAGAGAAATGCTTTTTGACTTGTAGCCTTCTGTCTTCAGTGCCTCATTCCAAAGGGTCATGGATGCACGTGGATCATCACCGTATGTTGAGTTCTCACCATGTCCTGTTGTAAAACACACCTCGTTTTTCACCTGAGAGCTGCTAACCTCCATCAGGGCGGAGGTCAGGGCCTCCTCTGCAGGTTTTCCTGCTTCAAATTTGACCCTCGACTCTCTTCCCTCATACTCGAGGACGATACGGGGGCCACGCAGGCTAATATGGTAACGTTCTACCAGGTCTGGCCGTTGGTGAGGATCCACAAACTCGTAGACGAACTTGTCAGACGTGTACCTGTATCGTTGCAAAAAATCATCCAGACGGGAAAATTCCGGGTCATCAGGGCCATAAAAAGCCCTAAGCTCCACAACGTCCTTCAGGGAAGCCAATACATCCTGTGTCTGTTGTGACAGGGAATAGACACCCTCTGCCGTCAAGTCCACGCGGTGGGGGTGAAGGTAAAAGTAATAATTGACGACCACGAGCCCAGCCACTGCCAGCGAAATGAACAGGAGTTGGAAGCCAGAATAAAATGCAGACCTCCCCCCCAACCTGGCCATGGGTGTCCCCCTGTTGGTAAAAAACCAAAATCCCAGGCCAAGGACTCCAAACGCCAACTTGGCAATAGCGACCCAGGTCATCCTCCAGTCCCACAGAAAAAGTGTCAAAGGGAACGAGAGCAATGCCACCAGTCCGCAAACCCCGCAGATTCTGCCTATTTTAGCAATCATGGTGCCAATCCCTTCATCGCCAACGCTGTGCTTCAATGGTCTGGTGGGTCAAGAACAAGCCCAAAAATGCCATGGAAATGAAATAGACCAAATCCTTCAAATCGAGGACCCCTGAAGCAAATGAACGCACATGTTCCATGGCACTGACATTGAGCAAGACCGCCCTCGTGGGACCTGTGTTGTCCGCAGCAGCCCAGCCGATCATCCAAAGCAGCATCAAAACACACCAGGTGATAAAGGCCGCTATGATCTGAGAAGCGCTAAGAGAAGAAATAAACAGTCCTACCGCGCTAAACGCAGCTCCCAACAAAAAAACTCCCAACAGACCCGAACCTACCGTCACCCAATCTACCGACCCCATCTTTGTATAGGCCTGTACCAGCAAGGGGAAGAGGAACAAGATGGCAGTAATGATCAAGACCATTACCAGTGACGCCAGATACTTGCCAAGCGCAATCTGAGATGGACGTACCGGGCATGTCTGAAGGAGCTCAAAGGTTCGCAGTCTTTTTTCTTCGGCCACCAGGCGCATGGTTATGAAAGGGATGGCAAAGACCAGGACTATGGCTACATTGTACACCAGCGGAGAAATGACATAGTCGGTAAGGTTCAAGCGATACAAATCCTGTGGCCGCATGGACTGGGTCATGCGAACCATCTCCACAAATCGACGCAGAAGTCTCAAAAACAGGAAGCTGGTCACGAAGGTGGATCCTGCCAACACCACGTAAGCGACAGGTGTGGTGAATGCCACGCGGAGTTCCTTCATCATTATGGCTATGGTGGTTCTCATGGAAAGCACCTCACTCCTGGGTCAACTCTGAAAATGTTTCTTCCAGGGATTTGTTTTCGGTTGTCAGGTTCTCGAGAGTGTCATCCGCCACAACCTTGCCTCTTTTTATGATAAGAACCCGCCTGCACAATTGAACCACTTCAGGGAGGATATGGGTGGAAAGAATCACCGTGTGCTCCTCTGCCAGTTTGCGAATCAGGTTGCGAATCTCTGCGATCTGATTGGGGTCCAAACCAATGGTTGGTTCATCCAGGATAAGCACCTCCGGTTTTCCCAAAAGAGCCTGAGCCAAGCCCACCCTCTGTCTGAACCCCTTGGAGAGATTGCCTATAAGCCTCTTGCTCACATCGGTAAGTCCGCATATCTCCAGGACCCGGGCAGTTTCTTTGCGAAGCTCGCCACGCCTGACTCCCTTGATTCTCCCGACGAACTTGATAAAGGCATCAACATCCAGTTCCTCATACAGAGGTGGAACCTCAGGGAGGTAGCCCACACGCCGCTTGACCTCAAGAGGGCGTTCGAACACATCGAAGCCCGCAACCTCCACTTTTCCAGAGCTGGCTGGCAAGGCTCCCGTAAGAATTCTCATGGTGGTCGTCTTTCCGGCTCCATTGGGCCCCAAAAATCCCAAGACCTCACCCTTTTCCACCTTGAATGAAATTCCAT
>JALVPF010000387.1:15118-27828 GCA_027031935.1 Myxococcales bacterium
CAACCGCCACCTGCTTGTGAAAACGCTTCGTAAGCTCCGTAACTTCAATCATGGGCACAGGTCCCTTCATTTTTTATCTGTTCACACGTGAAAACAAACGAGAGAGCAGAATGATTCCAATTATAGCCACTTGGTTTCAAAGCATTTTCCTATGAACCGGATATCCGATAGGGAAGCCGGTGTCAAGTTGACGAAACAAGATCGGATCCACAGCATCAAAATGCCTGTCAGGCCGTCGAATTTCCAATAATTGTCCTCTCAAGCTATAATCTCCACAGAGAGCTGGAGGCTAATTATGAAATCTACTTTCAGAATACTTATGGGAGGGTTTGCATGCCTGTCGTTACTCGGCGGCTGCACGGCGGACGTCACAGGACCAGACCGTCGGCCGGTGGCCAAAGCCGGTTTTGACACGACAGTAAGCGTAAATCAAGAGGTGATTCTCGACGGGAGTTCGTCCTGGGATCCGGATGGAGACCCACTGTCTTACTCGTGGCGACTTTTATCCATACCCTCCGGCTCGAAAGTGCAGATGGAAAATGGTCCCACAACGAACCTTGCCCCATCGCAGGCAAGCTTTACTCCGGATGTGGCCGGATCCTTTATCGCGGGACTCGTGGTGAGCGCCAAGGGTCTTGATTCCCGCATGGACGTGGTGAGGATCACTGCTGGACGAAGCACTTGTACCACAGACTCACAATGTGACGATGGACTTTTTTGCAACGGATCAGAACGTTGCGTGGATTCCAAATGTCAAGCGGGACCGGCACCTGACTGCAGCTCTCTGGATGGACCTTGTACCAAGGGGGTTTGCAACGAACACGCCGCTCAGTGTGAGACACAGGACCTGCCCCAAGGCACTGCCTGCGATGACGGACTATTCTGTACCGTTGACACCACCTGCGATGATCATGGGCAATGCCAGGGAGGAAGCCCACGGGACTGCTCGGCCAGCGGAGGCTCGTGTGTTTCCGGCACATGCAACGAAGAGACGGACTCGTGCGAAGGAGTCGCGACACCTGCCGACACACCATGTGATGATGGTCGATTTTGCACTATAGGAGAGACCTGCGATGGCCAAGGGCTATGCCAGGGAGGAAGCCTACGGGACTGCTCAGCCAGCGGAGGATCGTGTATTTCCGGTACATGCAACGAAGAGACGGACTCGTGCGAAGGTGACGCGCTACCTGCTGACACACCATGTGATGATGGGTCACAGGAGCCGGCGGCGGTGTCAGCTCGGAAGGAAATTGGGGGGCAGGTGGTGGTGGTGGTGCGGGAGGAGGACTCATCCTGGAAGCACAATCCGTATCCATAGATGGCACCCTAGCTGCAAACGGAGGAGGTGGCGCGGGAGGACGAACCGACTATTACGATTCCTGTCCGGACGGAACCCCTGAACCAGGAGATGATGGACCATTGGGAGACTGGAGAGCGTCAGGGGGAGCCGCATGCACCCAAGACCAAACATCTGGAGATGGTGGACAGGGGGGAGCGAATTACGGAACCGACGGCCAAGGAGAGCAAGGTGGCTCAGGCAGAGCGTCTGGAGGCGGGGGGGGAGCCATGGGTCGCATTCGTATAAACACATACCAGGATGCCAACTTTTCAAATTTCGGCACCACCAGTCCCGAATGTGGCGACACAGGAGGAGAACCAACCACCTGTACCACCGGTGCGGTCAATCTCCATTGATCCTAACTGACCTTTTGCTTCTGAACCGCAACAAGCCCAACAATAAAACCATGGCAAACAAAACCATCCCGCCCGAAGAGTCTGCCGATGAACAAGCGGAACAACCACCTGGGTCCTTGGCAACGACAGGGTCGGTTTTGTCTTCCTTTGCTTTTACTATAAGGGAGACTTGCACCGTTATCGCAGAAGCGCCCTGGGCAGAAAACAAAACGGCAGAGGAATAGCTGCCGGCAGCTAGAGATTCATCCGTGATGCTTACGCTCACCTGCCCTGCCCCGGTGCCCGAATCTGGCGACACGGAAAGCCATGGGCCAAGAGCCTGAGCAGTCCAGTTCAACTCTCCACCACCCGTGTTTTCCATTGAAATCGTTTTGTCTCCAGGTACTGCTCCACCTTCGGTCATCTCGAAAGACAGGGCTGTCTGATCTACCCCTATGGCCGGTGCCAAGGGTGCGAGGCTAAGGCTTACCGGAATGGTTACAGGAGAATTCTTCGCACCCGGTGCCAGGATGGTGATGGATCCTTGATAGTCTCCGGACGCCAGCCCTTGCGGATTAGCACGCACTTCTAAACTAGCCGGGGTAGTACCTTGTGCCGAGGACAACTCAATCCACGGATCGTGCTCACCAATCGTGAAATCCAGTTCCCCTTGAGTGGTAGCTGAAAGCTCCAGGATCACGGGATCTCCGGGTTCACCCTTTTCAATGGCGGCAAGGGCAACAGAATCGGGCTGCACGACCAGACGATCTGCCTCTTGACCTATACTAACATCTCCCAACAGCCCGCAGTACTCTGCTCCAGTGCTTGCAAGTATCGATGGCCACACCGCTATCAATGGCCACTGCCCCGTATTGCCGTCCCAGTACAACAAGCCAAGCCCTAAAGTGTCTCCTGCTGAAAGATCCAAATTGTGACCTTTGAGATCTATGCTGACCTCGACAACACGTGCGTCCATACCCGTGCCAAACGCGACATCCACATCCTGTGTTGGTACAAAATCACCATACTGAGTTCCCTGACCGTTGTCGTGCATGGGAATAAATAAACTGTTCCCATTGTCATCAAAGTAAAACGCGCCCTCGTTTGACTCCACCTCAGGCCAATGTTTGTCGCCATTGGAATCCAAATACAGCATCATGGTATCCTCAGCATCCTCCGTGCTGTCGTCAAAGAGGAGCAGCGCCAAATACAGCTTTTGTCCATCGTTGGCGATGTATGCTGTCGATAGCCCGGGTGCCACCAGACCCACGTCTAAAAATCCTGAGTCATCATACTCGTCTTCTTCTATACGCCCATCCACCACAGGAGGAATGATGCTGTGTATAGCCTGCACGGATTCCTGCCGTGCTACATAAAAATCCACAGGAACGCTGATAGAAGAATTTTCTGCCTCGGGAGATGAGAGAATAATTTCAGCATGGTACTGCCCAGGGTCTAGGTCTTGTGCATCAACTGAGACTTCTATCGTTGCAGGAGCCTGTCCAGACACGGAAGAGAGATTTACCCACGATTGATCAACAGATGCTGTCCATGCCATTCGGCCCTGGCCATCATTTCTGACAGGAAGGATCGTATTTTGCGGTGCAACGGTGATTTCATTTCCAGCGAAAAACAAACCTGAACGTCTCGTTCCCAACAGGGGATGGGTGCTATCGCTCATGTGAAGCTCGGCTTCGGGATCCCCAAAAAAGTTCATGCCGTAAAGTTCCCAGCGTATTTCTCTATCTGAAGCCAGGCCAGCGGCTCTTTCCCGTGAAGACGCATGCATGGCTGCCATGTTCTTCATGCCAATGCCAAAGGCCGCATCCCAGAACAACAAGGGCAGGGTATTGCCCACTCCATACCTGGTGGACATGATGGCGGCAAATGCGCCGTGTTGCCCCAGCAGCAGATGCTCAACGAAGGAATCCTGTTCGGAGACATCATCCAGCAAACGATTGTCGAAGGACCCGGGATAGCACCCGCCTGTATAATCGAAAAAGTACTGGTCATTTGTAAGACCCGCGTCTATATCGTCACAGGTCAAGCGCATGTTGTAGTTCGTGATGGAATGGCCCACGTGATGAATGACATGAATACCCGAATTCAGAATGGACAGAATATCGTCCGCATCCCAGCAATCCTTTTCACAAACGCCCATGTCGTAGAGCCGTTTCACTTCGAAAAATCCATTTTCGGCAAAGCCTGACAGAAACCGTCCCTGTTGGTATGATCCTGTTGCTACGGGCTCCAAAAGAGCGCCTCCATATGAATCGGGACCTAGCCATTCCCCGGCCAGCCAAACGTTTTTCAGGCTGGCATCCAGTTGAGATTTATATGCCAGAGTCTTTTTCACGAAGTTGGAAACCTCTGCACATGAGTCTGCTGGTACCCTCCCCACAAGCACCTCGGACATCAAGTCCACATCGTCTGTCTCTTCTCCATAGATACCATCCAGATCTGCGTCAAATGTACCATCCAAACAAGCGTAATACATGTCCGATGGCATATTCAGTTCCTCACCACCATAACCGATGTCTCCCCAAAGTCCTCTCACCGGAACGATCACCGGCTCTGTCTCTCCACCTACTACCTCCAGGTCTGCGTCACCTCCCAAGAGCACATACTCAGTTCCGTGGTTTTCATACATGTCGCGTATAAAGGTGCGGACTCTCTCTGCGTCATCCACTCCCTTGTACTCCTGGTGGATATCATCCATGGTCTTGACAAGAGTGCTAACACCCCTTGCGTTTTTCTCGTTGAGCAAGGTCTGCCAGGTGTAATCCCCCTGGCATTGAGCCAAATCCTTACTCGTGACCAGCACAAACTTGTATTCCTCTTTGGTACTACCATGAAATCTGGGATAGGTCTTCAACTGGTCAGGATTATGAACCAAACCGGCCACCTGAGCAAAATCGTCTTCCATGCCACGAAAGCTGGCCATTGCTTTGCCTGCAAATTTGTCATCCGGTCTGGTCTCCACCGAAATCTCCATCCGAGGGGCGAACATGAGGTTCCCGCTTGCAGGTGAATACCTCACCGGATGAATCAGCACTGGGACTATGCCAAATCCACGCTTGTGCTGTAGTGACATGGCTTGACCTGACAGCTGTGGAAGCGATGATACCTTGGAATAAAAAACCGGATCAGGTGGAGTGAATGTCTTTGGTCCGGAATAGCTATATGGATATTTTCTTTGCACCGGGTATACCTGATGTCTGCCAGGCAGAACCTTCCATGACTCTCCGTGGATACTCACATTCACGACCTTGTGACCATAGGGAATCAACACGTTTACAGTCTCTGAAGGTAGAGACGGAGAGCCCGGTTTTCCTATGTTCCATGCACCATCCATCTGGACGTGGGTAAATCCTCTCCCGTCCACTGACAGTCGTGGGGTCTGTTGCATCACACTGACAGTAAGCACCGAATTCTCAGCAGCCAAAACAAATGTGCTCGGCAGGACTATCAGCAGCAGAGAAATCAGCTTTTTAGGAATAATTCTCATCGTTCATCTCCTTTCGCGTCATTGGATCCATCTTTGTACCCATATAGACACGTGAAGATGAGATTCAGGTAAGGTTGCGGATTAAAATCTTTCAAAAACACAAAGGCTGGAAATCGTTTTCAACCTTGAATCGAGGATAGATCTCAAGGTATACGGGAAAACCAGGCATGCAGACCTTGTAGACCGGATCGCAATTATAGCCCTGATCGTACCTGCAGTCTTGGGTAGACGAGCAACTCTTGAACCAGTATGCGGTGTATGTAGTCAACCAGCGCGCTTCAAAGGGAACGCATCCGAAAGAGCTATCCGCTTCGGTACAATAACCTCCATCGAAGGTAACACCATCCAGTTCACTCAGACACTTGCCGTCATCCAGGGAGTAGGAACAGTCTTCGTCCCGGCTACAGGCCTGTCCCAGTGTTTGTCCACATTCCTGGCTCGCATACCAGTTTTTATATGACGAACAAAAGGAGTTGACAGGCAAATTATCTCCATCGGGCCAACAGACCATGCAATCAGAAGATCCCCTGGCCAGGTTCCTGCACGAATAACCATCCCTGGGGCACTGGATCTGGTTGGTGCAAGGCTGGAGCATGTTGACCTGCCCTAGCTGAATGCGCCCACCTCCTCTAGGTGCACACCCGCTCGGCTCCTGCATCAAGGTGCAGTAACCTCCCACCACGAGGGACGTTCCTATATTCTTCAAGCAAGTTCCCCCTGGGGAGCAGTCCGAGTCATCAACACAATCTGAACCAAGCTCAGGACCGCAGTCCTCATCTCCTGTTACCGGAGAAAAGCTTCCGTCACAGTTCAGGGGAATGGGGATGAGCGAGAATCCCTTTTGCAGAGGAAGCCCGGTGGGAGATTGATCGGCTTGTATTGTATCAGGGGCATACATGATCACCTTGGATTTGGCCCCACCAATCAACTCATCCAGGCCTGGCTCCTGGTCATATTTTCCATTGTCGTCATTGTCCCTGTAGACGAGGAGCAAGGCCAAACCATATGGTGGATCGGCGTCCACCAGATACTTCTTATCCGGTGGGTAAAAAATGTTGATGCGAAATGTCGATGGAAATTTCACAGACACCGAAGCCGACGTTTGTTCCACAAGCTTGCTCGCCTCTACTCTGCTTTTTCCACTGGGGCTCCAAAACAGCGATACCCTGATTTCATGATCACCAGCATAGTCTGCAAGATATGCGCTGAGCTGTCCATCGAAGCTGAACAAGGGGATGCCTCTGAACTGATTGTCTACCAGGGCATCACCACAGCTTGCGACGAACAACAACAGGATGGCAGATCCCAATCGCATCAAAACCTCCAAGCGAATCCCGACTCGAACCACCAGGTAAAGGGGCTATGGATTTTGCTGCCGACAACAGCCCCTTCCTCTATGATCGCCTTGTCGTACACCTGAGTAAGAGGGCCACCCTCTGCCATGAACACCAAGGCCGGAAGCAACTCCATCTCTACTCCAGCCAAGCCTCCGAAGCCAAAGCCCCATCCATCCAGGTCCGGAGCATCCCCGGTGCTGACAAAGCCCTGCCCAAATTCGGACACTCCGGCCAGCAGTCCGATGGAAAAACTTATGAATGGAAAATCCCAGTAATGACAAGCCGTGACATAAGCTCCAAACTCTCTAGTGCTTATTTCACTGAAGCCGTCACTGGACTTCATCTGCTTACGTGAATAGGAAAAACGCACCCCAAGACTCAACCATGTCAGATCCACAGCCCAACCAACACCAATCGATGGGGTCACGCCCAGGCCGTCAATGATCTCTCCCTTGGCTCCCCCCAACACATATACCCTGTATGCAGCTGCAACTTCGCCTCCTTTTCTCACCAGCCTGGCATACTTGACCGTCCTGTGATCCATTTTCGACAAATCCAGCCTTTTTCCAGGCTCTAGGGCCACATCGTACTCTTCATAGCTCGTGGCCGATCTCTTCTGGACGAAATACTCCCCTGGCGCCAGCACCAAAAGCACTCCACGCGATCCTACCGAGACCTCTGCGGCAACCGGTCCGCTGCCATCCCGTTCCATAATGAAGTAGAAACCGGGTATCTGGATAAACAGACGTCCAGAACGATTTTTATCATTGGACAGAGATGTGAGAACCAGCCCCCCTTTTCCTTTCAAATCGTAGCTGTAGGTAGGGTGCTGCAACCTGCTCGTTCTTCCACTGGAATTCAGGGTCTGGTGGTAGGTATACCGATATGCCTCGTCCAGGGTAACCTTGCCGTCCTGGTTGGCGTCCGCTGCACCCCTCAATGCGTTAATCAGGTGATGGGAAAAAAACGAGCCTCGTAGATCGTCAGATTCATAGCTGTCTTCCCCCGCAGCGCTGGAGGTTACTATTGCCATGCCTTCGGCAGAAATTCCGTTGTACAGATCGATCTCGAACTCTTCTGCTGCGCTGGCCCCCTTTACCCTAGTGACCCCCCCCGAACGACAGGAGTCCACAATCAACAGTCGTACAGAAGCAGCCGAAGCAGCAACCATGTCTTTCAAATCATCAAAGGCCAGTGTACTGTCACCCAGGTGGAGGCCGGCGGCATCGGCGTGACCCGAATAGTAAACTATTAAAACCGAATCCGGGCTGGCCCCAGACGACTCCGCACGTATTCGCACGTTCATGTCGAGAAGCACCCGAGACAGAGTCCTGGCATCTTCACCCAGCAGGGTGGTGACATTCATGGCCGGCACCCCCCCTAGCCTCTGTAAAACCGCGGCCAATTCCCTGGCATCCCTCTCGGCATATTTCAACCCGGGGTCACTTGGCCTTCCCAGGTTGTTACCCACTGACACCAGATACACATGGGCAGCCCTTGCACCAGTGCAAAAAAGAAACACCAAAAGCCATGTCCAGATTCGCTTCATGGTACTTTCGTTTTATTCAGCTCGAAAATCGAGCTTATACAGCCACTCGGCACCTCGATGCCAGAATGGCCGGATGAACTCAACATGTGAATGTCGACAGGCTGGGAACACAAAACAAGCAAGAGCTTCTCCTTGCCCAGACTCGAATCCAGTCGGACCGCTCCTGGCAACAAGGATATGGACGATTGCATCCTTTCTCCTTTACCGCTGTCTATGGGAAACACTCGATAAAGTCTTCCCGAATCCTCCTGGCCGACTACCAGCACGAAGCCTTCATGGGGCAGTGAGACCTTGAATCTCAACCTGTCTCCAGGATGAAACTCATCACCGCTCAAAGCTTCTGAGACCCTTCCGGATCGTTCCACAAACACCCTCAGCTCCAGTCCTCCCATGGATCTCATGCCGGAAGAGCTCGCACCGGGTACATTATTATAAGAATACAATACAAACACCAAGGACACCAATAGCACCAGGGCGCCAACAGCTGTCGTCGCAATACGAAGGGGAGTTTTAAAAATTCCCGATATTAGCGTTGAAAAGACACCCTTGTTCAGCCCGGACCGGATTACATCCAACATGGCTTCGGGACGTGCAGCATCAAAGGCATGGAAGCCCTTTTCCCTAAACTCCAGCCTCTGTCGGCACATGGGGCAATCATGCAGATGTGCGGAGACTGACTGCTGGAGTTCATCGTCCAGCACGCGCCAATGATACCTGTCCAACAATGCATCAGAGGGGCAGTCAGACCTCGCAGTGGAAAACAGCTTGTCCAGGTCTCTATGGGCCATGGGGACCTCCAAATATACAGACACCCGAGGCTGAAAAAACGGCAAGCAAGTGATCTATTCTCCTTCTTTTTCTTCCAGTATTCGAGCCTCTGCCCATTTTTTGAACCTCTCCAGGAGGTTCCCGACCGTTCTCCTGGACACTTTCATATATCTTGCCGCCTCCGAGTGGCTCATTCCGTCCACTAGAACATAAACAGCAACCCTTGCCTGCTGAGCTTCGGCCTCAGACAGGAGCCTACGGAGCAGCATCACGCTCTCGACGTTTTGAGTGAAGGGCACTGCTTGTCCGGAATCGGACATATTTTCTTCCCACAGTTCCTTTCTTCTCTTGCGATCCCTGAGAACATTGAGGCAGTAATTCGTTGTTATCCTATACAGCCAGGTGTGTACCCCTGCCCTTGCTTCAAAAGTCCTTTGTGCCTTCATGGCACGTATGAACACCTCCTGGGTAGCCTCCCGTGCATCATCGTCGTTTCCCAGAAGATATCTGGCGCGCCTATACACAGATGGTCCGTATTTTTCGAACCATCCCGAGAGCTGCTCGTCGGCGTTATTAGAGTCTCTCAAAATAGAACCAAATTACCATCATGGCTTACTGGTAAAGTCTTTCAATGCAGAGCCATCGATGGAGGGCAGTTCCATCGAAGAGGAACAGACCCCGCAGCTCACTCTGGTCGCAAGGCCATTGATCGATGTAATGCCACCACATTTCGAACATATGACCGAGACATAAAATTGTATTGATTCCATGTTCTAGAACCAGTCGCTTACGTGTACCAGCATGCTCAAACCAAATACGTCATATCCCACCGAGTATCTCCCACCACCAACGGTCACTGCACCTTCCGGGTTTGATGTATTGACCTGGACGATCTTGCTGGTGGCTACCGGGATGTCCTTGTCCAGCTGGAAAATATGCATGTAGCCCATGTCCAACTCAAATGCGCCGAGCACAACCCCTGCGCCCATGGCTAAAGCCCACTTGTCTCCATCTGGTGTGGCCACTGAAAAATACTCATCCGGAGAAGCACCTGTCTCGAAGTATCCCCCCATACGAACCACCAGCCAGTCCAGCGGATGCCAGCTTCCGCCAGCACGCACACTCCATGTATCCTTGAAATGCCTCTCCAGGGTCATGGATGGCACCAGATAATCACCTATGGTTGGAACATCCCGATAATAGGCAGGCCCTATGGTAGAGACCTGGAGAGAATCGAAACACGACCATCCCTCCCACACAAAATCCACTTCTCCGTCAAGCCCCAAATGCTCATCAAGGTATCTGAGACCAGCGCGAACAAGCCATGGAAAACTAAACTGGGTCTGCACCTTTGGAACCTCTGGATCCAATGTCACTCCATCCCAATAATAATGGTCTGGAAGTCGTCCATATAAATCGCCCTTGGCGTTGAAAGAGACACCGCTCATGACAGAAAAGCCCAGTTCCAGACCGAAGTCGGATCCGAACCATCTCCCGGGTCTCAACCACATTCCAATCACCACAGAAGGCCTGAACGAATCGCCAGCTACAAACTGAACATAACCATCCTGGTCGCGTTCTTCGGGACCACCGAAAAGGCCGGGATAAGAAGCTGCCGCCATGGTGTTGTTTATGGACAGGCTCACCAGAGCCAGGCCTGCACCCAGGCGAAGGCCATCAAGTGGCTGGTAGGCTATCGCTCCTTCTAAGTCATAGCCAAAATTGTCTGAACGCACCAATGCGTATCTCTGGGAGCCATCTTCCGGGTAGTTGCTGAGATATGCATAAGGACCATAGGCACCCAGAGCGAAGACCCAGTCCTCCAGGCCAAAATCGGAAGAGAGGGAGAGGGAGGGATCCGGAAGAGGATCTGCCTGGTTCTGCACCGCTTCGTAATCCTGACCCACCTCGGGGACTGGATATCGTTGAAAATCCAGGTTCATGTTTATCAGCGCCGAATCCAGATGAACAATAGTACCATGCTGGCCAGCCAAGGTAGCGGGGTTATACCACAAAGCAGAGAGATCGTCGCATCCTGCCGTAAAGGCTCCACCCCTGGAAAACGCCCTCACACCCCTGTCTGGCAGATAATACCCACCAGCCATGGCATCGCTCCACGCCAGAAACAGCATAAGCGAACAGACCAAAACCCATGACTTAGCTATAGGTTCAAAAGGCGTCGCACGCATTCCACCACCTGGGTGGCCTGGATAGGTTTGGTTATGTAAGCACTGGCACCGAGAGTCATGGCCTTCTCCCGGTCGATAACAGCTCCCTCGGTGGTGATTATAACCACTGGAATATTCCCGTGTTTGTCATCCTGACGAACGCGTCCCAGGAGTTTCAAACCATCCATCATGGGCATGTTTATATCTGTCAAAAGGATGTCGAATTTTTCGGTGGACAAAAGCTTCAGCGCCTCTACCCCGTCCTGGGCTTCTTCCACCTCAAACACCTTGAGCCTCTTGACAGCGTATACTATCAGTTGGCGCATGGCAGGTGAATCCTCAACCACCAAGGCACGAAGTTTTTTCTTTTCTCCCACGACCACTCCGTTGTCAATTCAAGGGTTACCAGTTTAGCACGATGCGAGCCAGGAGTCTCGCCATTATACCGGGTCTGCTCCCATCAGCATTGTCAAATGCAGAGCCAGGCATAAACCAACCGGCCTGAACTCCAGCATTGAGTTGCAAATCATTCCAAAGAGCTTGTGCCCAATCAATCCCCATATCCAGTTCCCAACCAAGCTCCCGTCCAGGTGACACTTTACCGTAAGCATTGGTGGGTACTCCACCGTGATCGAAGGTCTGATAAACCTGAGAAAACTCGGTCACAGACCTGGCGTACAAGACAGCAAGCATCAGGGTCAGTGGCTTAATAGGGCACAAACTGATCTGAGGATAAACATAGAAGGTGTTTGATACCTTTCCACCAGTAGCCAACTGGTCTGTTCCTGAAATGGCAATCCCGACCCTTTGAGGATCTGCAGACTGCTGTGCATCCATGGCCGACAGGGAACGAATGACAGTATCGAAAAGCACCAGCCCGACCTTGTAATCAGGATCAAAGGAAAAGGAACTTACCGTGTCATCATGCGGGTTGGTGTCACCGGACGCAAAGCCCACTTCCACCAGAGGCCTGATATTCCACGTCTCCATCACCCAGCCCAGACGAGCAATGGCTCCGAATGCCGAAATACCAACTCCATCAGGTGCTGTTGCTGTAATAAGCCTGTTGGTTGCACCAACAACATATACCATCTCAGCACCAGCCAGCGGTCCGCTTTGCTCTTCTTCCGGCTCCCACTTTGCATGAAAGTCCAGAGCAAGCACATCCAGGTCGGTTCCTCCAAAATCCTTGGCAAACCTTCCAGCCACGTACAAACCTGCCCATAATTCGTCGCCTGGATAGAATATGCTCAACAATGCTTCACCTGCCACATCTCCATTACGCAAAGAAGAGTTCTCGTCTCTATACACCAGGCCTCCACCTAGTGCGGCTACCAACTTGCCGGCCCAGGCATCTGGAAAGACTCTTGCAAGGGGGCGAGTGGCCAACAGAACTCTGTCGGACAAGTCTCCCTGGTCCTGTAGCCCCAATCGTCCAGGGGTAGGTCTTCCATCATTGGCAAGCAGGCCAAAACCCCAGTGGCTGCCCATCTGACCTGCCCTGAGCAGAAACCATGGGGATTTCCAGTGCAACCAAAGCTGCCGCAACTCTGCGTTCTTCAAATCCCATCCCGGCAAATGTTCCCTTGCGTCAGGCCTGAACTGCGCACCCACGTGGTCAAACTCTCCTGCCACCTGCCCGTAGAAGAGTTCTATTTCGGTCACAAAGCCCAGGGTTTTCGAGACTTCCTGCTCCACCCCCACGT
>JALVPF010000387.1:27838-30762 GCA_027031935.1 Myxococcales bacterium
CCCCCACGTCCAGTCTCTGGTCCAGATACCAACCGAGACTGTTTTTGGTCCCAAGGGAATCGATGGGAAAATCCTGCATGTGGTGGTAGATGTACCGCCACTGGCCAAAAAAGCTGGAATTGGACAAGCGTGTTTGAACAGAGGAATCCTCCTGACTGCTTTCGGGCTTCTGACCATCCTGTGATGTGGCCCAGGCCAGGCCGTCGAACTGGTCCAAGAACAAGAGGCAAAAAATTATCAAACACCTGGCACCTGGCACCTTTTGACTAACTCTCATGAACCAAGGGTAGTCTTAACTGCCCGGTATCGTCAATTAAATCCCAACAGTTCATCCCTTATTTCAGGGGGTGGGAGACTTGGTTTCACAATGAAACACGCAGATGACACAGATGACGGAAATTTGCCGAAATTTTGTTTGTACGGAAAAATCATGCATTTTCTAAAAATTTTGCATTTAGAGCTTTATTTTTTGCATCGAATTGAGTTAGAAAGGGTGGCTGCAATGATAACAGGGCTATTTGTCAGTACTACCAAGGAGGGAAAGATGAAAAAATGTTTGTCGCTAATTACGATGTTCTTGCTCGCTGCTGCGGTAAACGCTTGCAGCGGTGACACAGGAAACACATGTGGAGCAGGCACGGTCGAACAGAACGGCCAATGTGTTCCACAATGTGCAGACTCAGAGTACTGGGATGGTACAGCTTGCCAGACCATACCTTCGTGTGACGATGGAACCACCTTCAACGCCACAACGGGAAAATGTGAAGCAGACATAACGGAATGCGCCGAAGGCACCGAACTGGTCAACGGTCAGTGTGTTCCCCAGTGTTCTGACAGTGAATACTGGAACGGCACAGCTTGCACGCCTATCCCTGAATGTGGCGAGGGGACCACTTTCAACGAGACCACGGGTCAATGTGACCCTGTGATCGCAGATTGTGCACCAGGCACCCACGAAGAAAACGGCGAGTGCATCCCTGACGTGGTCTGTGGTGGCGACACCCACCCTGAAGACGGCGAGTGTGTACCCAACGTACTTCCGGATCCTGACGTAACAGAAGATGACGTGCTGTTTACCGTACCGGCTGCAGGTGAGAGCGTAAGCCTCGGCGGCACGATCGACACGCCCATCGATGAAGATGGAGACGGACTCGTAGACGGCAACTGGGACCAGTTCCAGTTTGCAGGAACCGCCGGCACCTACCTGAAGATCATGTCCACATCCGAAGGTGCAGCTCTTCCCGCTTTCGCGGTAATGGGATTCGATGAAGACCAGAACGTCATCTACCAGCGCATCGGCCTCAATCCCAACGGACTGGTAAGTGAAAGAGAAGTCTACCTGCCCTATGACGCCGTGTATGTCATACTGGTTACAGACTACAACATGATGGTAAACGCCTTGTTCGGAAACAACGGGGTTCCCGTTGGTGGACCGGACTTCACCTATTACGTGGAAGTCACCAACCAGGGAACTCCCACCGTTTCGGCCATAGATTCAATTCCAGCGACGGAAACAGGCGACTTGAACGATGGAAGCCTGAAGTTCTACAACTTCTCGGCTCTCGATGGAGACATGTTCCGACTGTTGTCCCATGGACAACCTCTGGCTGATGCCGCAAGTGACCTCTACCCCATAGTCATGGCTTTCGGAGCCGACGGCGCTTACATCAAGGAAGCAGATGCAGATCCGGCCAACGACGCGGATATCATCTTGATAACACCGGCAGATGGAGACTATCTGCTGGTACAGGACTTTGCCCTTGCTTTGGGTCCTGCTAGAGATTTCTCATTTGAGCTGAGTCAGAAAACTGTCGTGGATTGCGATGCAGAAGACTGCACCGCAGGTTCGGTGGAAGAAGGACAGGACATTGTACAGAGATGGACAATGGCTGCCAAGGATTACGGTGTGATAGGGATCTACCTGCCGAGTGGTGCCAGCCAAACCCTGAACGTCTCCCTTTTGGACGAAAATGCAGACGAAATCATGTCCACAACGGCTACGGCTGACCAAAATGGTGCACTATTCTATTATGCAGAACAAGACCAGTCCGTATACCTTCATATGCAAGAAGCCGGCGGTGCTGCTGTCGATTCCTTCACCATCAATCCACTACTCATCCATACTCCAGCGCTTGAGGCGGGACAGAGCTATACCGGTCTCGAGGTAAACGAGATGCCTCCCGGAACCTTGCCTAACGCAGGTATCGATCATTTCACTGCACCTGCTGGACAGTTCGTGTTTTTCAGCAACTTTTCAACGACTGACCCCAGCAAGGCATGGGTCGACCCCGTTGAGCAGATCTACATGACTGATCTCACTCTCTTTGGTCCGGCCATAGACTTGAACGATCCTAACTTTGCGTCACTTTCACCTGTATTTGCAAGGATTCCGGCAGATGGCGATTATTTCCATATTGTTTGGGACAGTGACGAAAACTCTGACATCGTTGGTGCGACCTATGACACGACCATGAACGCCATGAATCCTGTCATGGTTGACACCCCAACAGAGAACAACCCAACAGTTGTACCTGATCAGACTCTGGATGCCACATTGGGTCTTGCCCTGTTTTCGATGGACGCAATCAATGGCGAAATTTACTCAGTAACAGCAACTCCAGCAGCTGACACTCTTCTAAAGCCCAAGGTAACCATACTCTCCCTTGGAGATCTGTTCTGTTTCTTCAGTTGCGATTGGACTCCAGATCCCACCATGCCAACTTTAGGAGCAATGGCAATGGGTACCGCTACCAGTGATGGCGAAGCTGCAAATGCAGTAGTGGGTTCTCCATATGATGGACCACTGTTCATTTTAGTCAGCAACTCCGGCACGTCGGGTGATGATGCTGCGTTCGAGATTCAGGTCGACTGGGTTCCTCCTCCCGAAGGCGACAACTGCTCAATCGCCATAGAACTCGATGTGA
>JALVPF010000388.1:0-1819 GCA_027031935.1 Myxococcales bacterium
AAACTCAAGGATATAAATGACACACATCTGCAGCCTCCACTTTGAACTCCCTACTGTACCATCGCCTCTTGCTTCCCATCTTGCTGACATCCTTCTGAGCGCATTATCGCTCTTATTTGGATGTCCGCAAAACTGGGTCAATGCCAGTGAGCTGCAGAAATTGTTTTGAGACAGCTTGGACTCTGCGCTACTATTCACCTCATCGCCAACATCATTCTAAGGCAGAAAGGAACCGATATGCGTCTAGCCGTATTGACTTCAGGAGGGGACTCACCTGGAATGAACGCTGCCGTTCGCACTGTCACGGCAGTTGGATTGGGTCGTGGTCACGAAGTTATGGGTATCAGAGGGGGATACTCCGGCTTGCTGGAAGGAGATGCCATGGACATGGATCTGGCCACGGTAAACGGCATCTCCGGCTTTGGAGGAACCATCCTCGGTTCGGCTCGATCCAGCTTCTTCCCTACACCCGAGGGCCAGGAGCAGGCCATGGCCCGGCTTGAATCCATGGGAATAGAAGGCCTGGTGGTGATAGGAGGTAATGGTTCTCTGACCGGCGCCCACATGATGGCTCAAAGAAAAAAATGCAAAATCGTGGGCATCCCGGCCTCCATAGACAATGATATTGGCCATTGTGGCTCGGCCATCGGAGTCGATACAGCGGTAAATACCATCGTGGACGCTTGCGATCGGATAACCGATACGGCAAGGGCTCACAGACGGGCTTTTATCGTAGAGGTCATGGGACGACAGTGCGGGTTCCTGGCCATGAGAGCCGGAATAGCGGCGGAAGCAGACGCCATCCTGTATGCAGAGTCGGGTCTCGGTGAAGATCAGCTGGTGTCTAAACTGAGAGATGTTTTGCGAAAGTGCTTCAACTCGGGTTGGCATAAAAAACGGGTGCTTATCATAAAGGCGGAGGGCGTAAAGGTTGCTACCAGCACATTGGTGGAGAGGCTGCAAAAACATCTGACAGAGGATGCCCCTGGGGTGGAGATACGAGAGACAGTCCTGGGACATGTTGTGCGAGGAGGAAGGCCGTCTGCATTCGACAGGGTCATTGCCCAGCGTATGGCATACGCTTCGGTGCTGGCACTGGAAAACGGGCGCAATGACGTGATGCTGAGCTGGGATGTGCCTGGTGGCCATGGGCAAGCCACCCAGGACCCTTTCGTAAGAATCGTCGATCTTGGCGAAGTACTTGAAGAGACCGAGCGGCTTGTGGATGGAACGAGCCCCGTGATCAAGGCAAGGCTTGCACTTCTGAAGCAGGTCGAAGACCTGCTGCTTATCTGAAAATGGCTATAAGGAGGCGCAGGGCATGTCCTTTTTCATAGACTCTATCGATCTCGAAGAGATCCAGACAGCCATGAAGCTCGGGATATTTTCAGGGGTTACAACAAATCCGAAATTGTTTGCCAACACCGCACGCTCCGAACTCCTGGATCATATAGCAAGGATCGCATCCATCAGCCAGGGAAGCATTTACGTACAGGTAGATCTTCAGGACATGGAGCAGATGAAAAGACAGGCGCTGACCATAATGGAGATAGCACCGGGCAGGATAATAATAAAATGCCCCATCAGCACACAAGGCCTGGAGTTGTGTGCGGCCCTGCGTCCGCACAGACTTCCTGTATGCATGACAGCCGTTTTTTCGCCGCTCCAGGCAGCCAGCGCAGCTGCTGCAGGTGCCCATGCGGTAGCCATCTACACCGGTAGGATAACCGATTCGGGTGCAGATGGCGTGGATGCGGTCGCGCAAAGCGCCGCCATTCTTTCAGCTAATGCCAGCAACACCAAGGTCCTGGCTGCGTCC
>JALVPF010000388.1:1829-30672 GCA_027031935.1 Myxococcales bacterium
GGCTGCGAGTTCTTAAAAGTCACTTGGTGACGATGATACGGATGATGAGTCCGTACTGAAGATGCTGGAAGACGATCCCATCTAGATCATCTATGGCAAAAACTTGGAGGGCTCTGCGAGTTTTTCAGGCAGGTAGTTTTCTATCACGTAGTTCAGCCCCCACTTCGCCAAGGCCTGCTGCTCTGCACGTACTCCCATGTCGATGAGTTTTTGCAAAGCCCTCTGCCATCGCTTGTGGTGCTTTATGAAAGGGTCGTTGGCCAGTGCATCATTGGCTCGTTTGACATCCACATCCTTGAGGGGATGGGTGGGTAGCTTGTACTTGTCTATGTCGTCAGGAGTTATGCCCAAAAAATGGGCCTGAGGGACACAAAAAAACTCGTTTATGTGAGCAGCATTTCCAGAACCCACCTTCAGGGTACGGTAGATATTGCTGATCCCATAGGGATCACAATCCACAAAAACATAGACAGGCAATTTTTTCTCATCGCTCAGCCTGCGAATGAACCTTCTGCAAGCCCTGGTGGGCACTCCCCCCATGGACACGAGAATGCAGTTGGCCTTTTTCCAGTAGTTGTGCTTGACAAGGCGTTGAAACATTCCTGCAGTCTCTATGGCCAGGATGAACTTTGCGTTTGTCTCAAACTCCAGGTGCTCTACGCTGATAGGTATGGAGTAGGCGCCAGAGCCAAACTTTGTACAATCAATGCGAAGCTTCTTTCCCGTATCCCTGTCAGCATCTATGACAACCAGCCTGCCTGCCACTTCGCCGCCTTTTTCCTCTGGCACAAAGCCCATCTGTTCCCTGTTTACACGAAAGAGCGCTTCCACGTCGTCTATGACCGCGTCGCTTTCGTTCTGTTCGGCAAACCTGGCCTGTTCCCAGTTCTTGCTCACATAGTAGGCTTCGCGCTTGGTGGCCATGTCATCCTGTTCGATAAGCTCCTTTGACAGGGCCATCATCCTCAAAGTCTGTGCAAAGGTCTTGACCGTACCAACCGTCAGTGTTCGTTCCTTTTTCTTTCCCCTTAGCTCGAAAAAACCGACCCTGGGCCGGTATCGGACGTTTGCCAGGGAACGGATGGGAAACTTCATGCTCGGCTTTTGACCTGCCAGGGCCTTGCTCTCTATTTTTTTTGCAGTCTCCTCTATTCTTTTTACGAGGGGAGGCTTCTTTTTCTTTCCTGCCACGCTACATCCTCCTGCAAGCAAACGAACGCTGCTTCGCCCTCACCATGTGGAGCGAGAGCCGAAAAATCGACAAAATCACTTGAACTTCCGGCTTCGGCGAAGAGTATCCTTGAGGGTCTCTACCACCGCATCTTTCCTTCGATCCGAAAAACCCAAAATTTCCTTTAGCGCTATTCCTATATGAGGAATATACATCTCTATGTAGTCACGTTTTCTGCCTTCTTCGGCCTCACGCCGCTTGGCCGAGAGATACTTGGCCAAGCGTCGTCCACAAGTCTGCAGGGCCAGCTTTATCTCCTTGAGTATTTCAGGGTACCTGGCGATGGCCTCCTTGCTCTCTGAAGTAAAGGGCACCCAGACAGATGCCAGGTGAACCAGGATGACCATGGGACCCGAAGGAAGCGCGCCCCGTGCCTGGGACACTCTGTAATTGTGCCAATCTGTTTCGCCCACCGCCTTCGTGATAGCGCAGTCGGATTGCTGATACTGCAAGGGGACCCTGTTTGCAAAGCGATACAAAGTGCACAGATCGTCAGAAGAAAGACTCCCTCCCCAAGCAAGCCCCACTTCCACCTGGAAGGGATTTCCGCGGTATACAGCAGGGGATCGGGTCACAGATGTGAAAAAATCGGCCTCAACGCCATGTTCCAGGCCTTTCCGCACCAGGTCCTCCCCTATGGGAACCACGCAGGAGGTGGGTGGGTTCATCACCTTTACCATGCCCATGGCCCGATGGAGAGATTCCACCTGTTCGGGACCAAGGCGCTTTGGCCTGGCAGTGGGAGAGACCTGGGCCTGTTCGCAAATTGCCAAGGCTACCTTTTCGCTTACCCGGGAGAAATCCTTCATGAGAGCTCCGCGAAGATTGCGCCCGCGGGTTTCTTTCAGCATGGTCATGAGCACACCCAGTTCGACTCCATGGGGATGTGGCTTTATCTCTGAAGGTTCGCGTGGCAATTCATCGGTGAGCCGCTCGTAGGTGTGTTCTTCACCTTTTGGATTTCTATAGAAAAAAGAAGCATGGGGATTAGCTATGGCGGTTTGCTCTATATATTGGTCCACCGATCTCTTTCCACCACGGTACGAAGCCTCGATCTCCAACTCAACGCTGGTGCCGTGGGGCTTGTCCCACGAAACCTCAGAGTCAGTGGATTCAGGCTTGTTCTTCCTGGTGTCGATCTTTACCTCGAAACGGTGGGCAGGTCGGTTTTCTGAAGTGCGCGAGATGATGACGGTTGGCTTGCCGGTGGTAAGCTGGCTATACATGCCGGCAGCCGAGATACCAATGCCCTGCTGTCCCCTCGACTGTTTCAGTCTGTGGAACTTTGAGCCATACAGGAGCTTTCCAAAAATCTTGGGGATCTGCGCCCGTACGATTCCAGGCCCATTGTCAACCACGCGCACCCTGTAACGGCCTTCAGCATTTTCGTCTATGAATATCTCCAGCTCCGGTAGAATCTTCGCCTCTTCGCATGCGTCCAGGGAGTTGTCTACAGCCTCTTTCACGGTGGTCAGCAGGGCCTTGGCCGGGTTGTCGAATCCCAAGAGGTGACGGTTTTTCGTAAAAAATTCAGAGACGGATATCTCCCGTTGCCGGGCAGCCATCTGGTCGGCAATGGACTGTCTTCGTCTTGGCTTGCGCCTCTTGTTTTCTTTTCGAGGTGAAGTGTCTGTCTTATCCTGTTTCTTTTTCTTTGTTGTTTTCTTTGTTGTTTTCTTTGTTGTTTTTTTTGCCATTGCTTGCGGTTTCTCGTTGTGTTTCATTGTGGATGTTTTTGATGAACGCAGGCCTGTGCCTCGAGCCTTGGATGGCGTCTGGAACAACCCGAGTTGATCCTCTCGTTTCTTCTTCTTTCCACCGGCCACCAGTGGGCTCCTTCAAAGGTTTGCGGCCAAATACCGCGGGAATCATAGGTGGCACGGCCCGCAGTGTCAACCACCCCTTGACTGAAACTAAAATAGTTCTAGACACCGACGCGCCTACATGCTCATTAAGCCCGACATGGATTGGATAGTGGCACACACAGGAGAACTCTCATCGACCATCTGTGGCCTCATGTGGGCTGCTGCCATGATACTCTTCAAAAAAAGCGGAGAGCTGCTCTCTCCCGTGGTGCTCAACCTGTTCAAGGGAGTAGTGGGGCTGGTCCTTTTCGTATCCACCATGCTGGTGCTTGGTTTTCCTTTGTTCCCGCAACAGGCCAGCACTGCTCACTGGCTCATACTCCTGTTATCCGGCGCCATAGGAATAGGTTTTGCCGATACCCTGCTTTTCGCGTCACTAAACCGTCTGGGTGCCGGTCGAATGGCCATCGTGGATTGTCTTTACAGTCCCCTGGTGATCTTGTCATCCTTTATCTACCTGGCTGAGCCCATACACATCTGGCTGCTAGTCTCCATGGTCCTGATGGCTGTGGCAATCCTGGTTGGCACATGGCGCACCGAAGACGGAGCATCACCACAGGACACAAGGACCTTGAGGTATGGAGTTGTACTGGGCATGGCAAGCCAGCTTCTCATGGCCATAGGGATAGTGATGGCAAAACCAGTGCTCAACGTCTCAGATGTGTGGTGGGCTACATCCGTACGCCAGGTGGGGGGCCTGGTAATCTTGTTTGTACAGGGCTTTTCTCCCAGATACAGGGCCGAGATGATCCGTGCTTTCACACCAAGTCGGCAGTGGAAGATCACCATACCAGCAGCCGTGCTGGGTACCTACCTGGCCATGATATTCTGGATAATGGGGATGAAATACACCTACACGACCATCGCCTCCGTGCTCAACCAGATGTCAGTCATATTCATGCTGATTTTCGCGACCATGTTTCTCAAAGAACCCCTGACCTGGCGAAAAGCTGCGGCCATATCCATAGGATTCGCGGCCGGTGTCCTATCGACCCTCTAGTGGGCCTTTGACATCTTTGCCTTCTTGCAGACCTTTTGTGCAAGGTCCATCAAGCCCTCGTAGGACATGCGCTCCACGTCCGAGCCCCACCTGTCTACGGACCTGAGGATGTTCCACGCATCCATGATGCCATCCACATAGCCTCGCGTCTCGTCTATCTGCAAGGGAAAGCTCAAGGCCTGGTAAGGGGATTTGCGCCTGGCCGTCTTCATGAGATTTCCCGTGCCGGCATTATAGGAGGCCAAGCCCAATGCGCTGTAAAGCTTGTCCAGACGTTTTTCGTAGACCGATTCCGAGAGATTTGCCTGCACCAGGTCCCTGACCACCTGCCTCATCCACACCTGCAACATGGCAGACGGCTCCGGAACAACCACCACTCCAAGGGGCACCATGGGAATATGCATGGAATGAGGATCGGACAGGACCACATCCAGCAATGAGCCCACATCAGCAGCAGACCTCTCCATGAGGCCCGACTTTGCGGTGAACATCTCGAGGCTCAGAAGGTCCATCATCTGAGATGATGAGTTCTTGACCCTAAGATAGGACTGAACCATGTCCTTAACTCTTCGAAAGTACAGACATGAGACCTTTATGGACATGCGGGGGTCTGCGATCATGGCCTTGCGAAGATCCTGCCAGGATTTGATGCCCTTCAAGATTTTTGATGCACCAGCAATTCGTTTCCTGAAAAGCCAAACATCCCTTATGGCTATGTTCAAGAACTGCGCAACTGAAAAGGCTCCTGCCACAGACACCCTCTGGTGGATGAACTCCGACTCCTGAATATACAGGCCGGTCATCATCCTGTGGTCTACTCCCGTCAGCTTGGCTGCCTGTCGGATGGTATCCATGTAACGCAGGCCCCTAAGCAAGCCCTGAAGGGTCCGGTGTTTTTCGTATGGATGTTCCTTGTTGCGAAGCACCTCCAGTTTCAGGTTTCTCAGCATGGTCAAATAACGGCGAACCGAATCACGGGTTGATGGCTTGAGGCTCTTGAGATCAAGGTGAACCGGGGTCAGAAAAGCCATCCTCTCATCCCTTTTTGAAAACAGTCTCTTCTCCTCGGAATCCCGCCATCGCCAGAGCAGAACCCTGTAGCGCCAGGCCGACAGGCCTTTTCTTGAATCCAGCTTCCTTGCCTTGGTACAAATTTCCGAAAGCGTACTCTTGTCCAGATTTTCCAAATCCATGGAGAAGGACAATCCATTCCTGATAAACAAGCCTTTCATCCACTTGGAAAGGGTTCTGTAAAGCTCCTTTTTCGGAATTGACTTCACCAGACGCGCCACCACATCAGGTGAGGTCTTGTTACCCGAGAGGTTCTGCATAAACAGACTGTTCATCCGTTTGTCGATCTTTTTGAGTTCGGGGTCTTGTGAGAGCAACTCGCCAAAGGCTTTGGAGTATTTTTTAATCAGAGTTTCCAGTTGCCTGGCTGAGACGTCATCCACCACCAGCAGGGCCAGTCCTCTTGCATCGATCAATTCCCTGAGATCCGTCTCGACACCTTTTTGCTTGTGTATTATGGGTGCCTTAACAGGAGGCGAGAGCACAAAGTCAGGTTCCTGTGCAAAAACAAACCCTCCATGGAAAAGCAAAAACCAGGGTATGACGAACCACGTACTGACCACTGCCGTCTTGTACTGCAATTTGACACCCACCTTGCAATCCTGACCGATGAAGTATACCTTACCCATCGCGTTGACTATCAGTTACACCGGGGCTAGCATAAAGACTGCCCGGCCATTGCGTCAAGTTCGGAGGCAAAAATGTCATATACAAAATTACTGTTTGTGATCATGGTGGCTGCGTGGATGCCTGCCTGCCTTTCTTCTGCTCCCCAAAAACCCGTCGAACGAAAATTTTACAAAAATGCGCAAGTCAGAAACTGCCTCCAACTGGATCAGGAACGCAAGGAGAGCGAAGCCAGGGAGTGCTGGTCAAGTCTACTCAAGAGACTACAATCGGACAAAACTTTTCGCGAAAAATCAGAACTCAACGATGCAGATATTGTAAAAATTCAACAAAAGGTAGACCAGTCCACCCAAAGGTCATCGAGCCTAAAAAGCGAGTTGGACAAATGCTACAAGCTTGCAGCGCCAAAACGCCAAAAACGGGTCGAATGTTTCAGAGATTACCTGAAACGAAACAGGGATCGACTCTCTGTATCGGAACGTTTCGAAGTCGAATCCTCTATCAAGGAGATGCAGCAAGCAAAAAATCGTGCAGACGGTAAAATCGAAAACACCGTGGAACACGCAGGAAAACTCCTGGGCCTAGGCCTGCACATGGAAGAAGATGGAGTCAGGATAGACAAAATCCTGCAGGGTAGCCCTTTGGCGCCTTTGGCGACCGATAGCACTACTGACCTGGAACAGGGCATCATCATAGCAATGGACGGAATCCCGTCTGCAGATCTGAATGAATCAGAACGCATTTCACATTTGGAGGCATGTCAGGAAAGGCCTGTACGGCTGACCATACGAAAAGGTGGTAGTGACGATGTCAGATTTATCATGCTCGAGGCAAAATGCGCTGCCGCCAAACCCGAAGGAAAAATGCTCAGTAATGTCACCATGCCCTCGGATATCTGCACCAGTGAAAAGAGTGCAGAACTCGCATGGGGCTTGAGCTGGTGCTATCACGCTTCGGACGGAGTACTGGAGATAGAGGAAGTCTACAAGAACTCTCCTGCGGACAAGGCAGGGGTCATGCCAGGACAGAAGTATTCCGGAATAAATGGAAAAGTTCTTCTGGCCATGCCGTACAAGGACCTGCTCGACATTCTACGCTCCAGTTCCTCCGGACACATTTCTTTCAGCTCCAGACAGGGTGCCCTGTCTACACCCACACCTCTGTCTGGCCCCCTGCTTTCGAACGAGCAGGTGGCCAGTTTTTGGAAAGCCATTTTACTATCACGTCAAAAGGCAAAAGAGATTAGATAAAAATGATTAGCATCAACAGCTTTCTCCATCGTGAGGAGTTCTATGACCTGATTCGGCGATGGATGTACGGTGACCTTCTCTCTTCTGATCCGGAGAGGCTCACAAGACTGGTTCACTTCAACAATGCATATGTGTCCCGGTATCTCAACACCTTCTCATCATGGCTGATTCAATCCTTTCACGAAGCACCATTGAAGCGCGTCAGAGCAAGTACAAAGGCTGAGATCAAAGACGCCATTTGTCAAAATACTCCTTACACCAATGAGCGCATAGAGCAACTCATCAGTGATTATCACCATCACCCGGAATACTACTACCGGGAGACGCCATTTCAGGGATACATGTTTTTCGTCCCGGTAAAAGGAAAATATGTCTATGTTGGCTCAAGGAGAATAAAACGGGTCAAGAGACTGGCTGAAAAAGCCGCCCGGAGGATCGTGGATCGCATTTTTGAGGCTATAAAAATTCACGCCGAAGCCCTTGCCTATGACCGGGCACGCTCAGCGGGTATTCCCATCAAGGACCTTTTGAGCGAACCGGAAGACATGCTTTCAGAATTCCTGTGGGCCGAGAAACGGATGCAGGACGATCTAAAGAACCACCGCCCCATTCCCGTGGATGACGACCTGGTGATCAACGATGTAGCAGGAGTCAAGGTGCTTCTGGAAAACAGGGATCAGTCCAGGATAATCCAGGTGCTCACCGATTCCCCCGACTGCGAGGTAATAGAGGTTGAACCACATAGGGGAAACTACAACGCTACAAACATCCTCGTGGAACACAGACCGGACAAGGACAAGATCCTGAAACAATCGCTGTCCAAACCGCTTCTGGATTTCTTTTCATCCATGGGTATAGACAGAAAAGAAGTTCAGAAAGAATTTGAACAGTGGGTTGCCCTAGGGGAGGAGACAGTCACCATCGAAGTAATCATCTCCGATTACCAGGAAATGATGGAATCCGAGATCGGAAGGTGTATGCATGAAGACCGCATAATCGATCAAAGGCTCCGGCAGGAGTACAGGGGCCATCTTAGCAAAAACGTCGAGTACCTGCTCGAATATATCTTCGCGCTTTCAGTATCGAAAAAAACACACATAGACAGTATCCCCGTAAAGCTGTGGAATCGATACTTGCCGGATTATTTCGAGGGGGTTGTCATGGGGCTTTACAATATACCGCCCACCAACTTCGACATCTGATTTGAGACTTTAGTTTTTCAGGTCGAGCTGCTCGATGACAGAGGGAACAAGATTTGACCAGCCCAAGGGCATGAAGTGAATTCCCTGAACCATGGGTGCCATCTCCTTGAGTAACCTGACAGTTATCTCTACTGATTTTTCTTTCCTGCCACCTTTGGGAACCGATGCCATCTCCTCGATGAGAGATTCAGGTACGCTTATTCCAGAAACATTGTTGTTCATGAACTTAGCCATGGCCGGAGACTTGAGCATGACGAAGCCCACCTGTATGGGAACACCAAAGCCCTCGACCCTCTTTACAAACTTCTCGAACACGGCAGGATCATATATTGCCTGGGTCTGGAAAAATTGCGCACCGGCGGCGATCTTGCTCTCCATCTTGAATATCTGCAGATCCAGGGGATCGGCGTTAGGATTGACCACGGCTCCCAGGGCCAGGTTGGTGGGCTGAGAAAGCTCGTTGCCCATCATGTCCTTGCCTTCGTTCATGTTCTTTGCAATGTGAAGCAACTGCACCGAATCAATATCGAAAACCGCCTTGGCCTGCTTGTGATCGCCCAATGCTATGTGATCGCCGGTCAAGCACAATACATTGTCTATGCCCAGCGAACATGCGTTGAGAAGGTCCGATTGCAGGGCAATCCTGTTGCGATCACGGCATGTCATCTGAAATATGGGCTCATGCCCTTCAGCCTTGAGCTTAATGGACGCAGCGAGAGAACCAAGACGCATGACCGCACTCTGGTTGTCCGTGACGTTCAGGGCGTGGATCTTGCCCTTGAGCTCCCGGGCTTCTTTCAAACATACAGGTTCCTCACCACCCACATCCCGAACGCATCCTTTGACAGGACCCACTTCGCTGGATACGACAAACTCACCTTTATCGAAAAGCTCGGTAAGTTTCATTCTACTCTCCCTTCCTTGATGTTCAAAGTCCGAGGTCTGGCCATCAGGCTCCAATCCTTGGCGAGCAGCCGTTTTCGCAGTCTGTCCAACTCACCGAGGGCTGTGAGGCGATTGTAGATAAGAACCCAGGCGCAATCCCGATTGGGGTCCACTTCGCATTTTCCGTTTTGAGAGCCACCACATGGTCCATTGACCAGACTCTTGGCACACTTTGTAACCGGGCAAATGCCTCCTGTGTCGTTGAGCATGCAGTCGCCGCACTCCTGGCACTGCTCCATGGCCAGTTCGCCCTCTATGAAGGTGTCCATGTGTCCCACAGAATTCAAAGCGGCCTTGACAGGCATGACGAGTCCATAATCCTCCGTGACCTTGCGTGTAATCTGCACCGCACCACCACATCCGAGGATCACCAGTGCTTCGGCCTTGGCGACCTCGTCTTTTACCGGATCCAAGGCGGCATGAGTCTTGTAAACGTAACACGTCCTGTCAGGAAGTGCCTTTAGCACCACGTCCTTGCCCGCACCCTTCAGCTTTTCCGCCATGGTGTCAACGGCTTGCTCGCCACCGGTCTTGCATACCTTTGCACACCCATTACAGCCGATGACCCCAACCCGTTCATAGTCGGATATGGATTCGAGGACCTCCTCGAATGGTTTGTTTACCGTTCCTATCATCACAACCTCCATAGGCAATTAAGTAAATATATCTATTTTCTCATATGCGTAATGCCGTAAGTGTTATTCCCACTTATGGTTGTTTAGTCAAGTGAAAACTTCCACAAATTTGAAAAAACCAGCAGCCCCATAATGAAACGGCCTATCTACCAGAATCACAATTTGGGGTCGCGCACCATAAAGGGAATATGAATCTTCCCTCTTCAGCTTCTGATCCTGCGTAGACGCTCTGCGCCATCGTCAAAAAGGTCATATAGAACAGGAATGAAGACCATGGTCAGGAATGTAGCAGCGGTCATTCCACCTATTACCGCCGTGGCAAGAGGTGAAAAGCGCTCAGCACCCAGCGCCCATTCGGCGGCCAGTGGGATCATGCCCACTATGGTAGACAGAGATGTCATCATTATGGGTCGAAAGCGCATCTGCACCGAAGACAGTAGGGCCTCGCGCCTGGCGGTTCCCTGCTCGCGCTTCTGACGAATAAAATCTATGAGAATGATAGCATTGTTTACCACCGTCCCCACCAGAAGGATCATGCCAACCATTACGGGCATGGAGACGGGTTTGCCAGCCAACTTCAAGGCAGCAAAGACGCCTATGAGGCTCAGGGGAATACTCATCATTATGGTCAAAGGATGCAGAAACGATCGAAGCTGGGCTACCAGCAGCAGGTATACGGCCAGTAACGCTATGCTGAAGGCTCCGAATAGCTCGGTCTTGGCCTCGCTGAGATCCGACTTTTCACCGGTCAGGCGCATTCCATACCCACCGGGGATCTCCAATCCTTCAAGGGCGTGTTGCACATCGGCAATGATGAAGTTCAAGGCCCTGCCTTGGGTAAAGGCAGAGACCTCCAGTGTGGGGGCTAGATCCTCGGATGTCACCACACCCTGACCCAACTCCTGCTCCAACCAGGCTACGGCACGCAGAGGGATCGGGTGAGGGGAGCCAGGGACAAACACCGGGTAGTCCAGTAGACTATCCACAGCATTGTTGCCCTCATCCCGGTCTCGCACGATGATTGGGTCCGGAGATCCCTCGACTCCATAGAAATCACCAGCACTTACACCGTAGGACCCCATGGTCATGATCATGGCAACCTGCTCCGGAGACAGGCCCAATTGACCTGCCCGCAGATCGTCCACCTTCACAAGCATGCGCTTCTGGTCAAACTTCCAGCTTCGTGTTGGCTCTACCACATTGGGAACGGCAGCCAAACGTCTTGTCACCTCCACCGCCAAGCTGTCGAGCACCAGAGGATCATCACCGGTAAGGCGCACTATGATTGGTGCCGAAGTCGTGGACTTCGCGGTATTTCCCAACTCTCTCACCGTAGATGTACTGATGTTGGGAACCGTTGCGATCTTCTCCCTGACCCTGGCCTCTATGTCCCAAATCGTATCCTTGCGCTTTGTACGATCGGTCAGGCTTACAGTGATGGCTCCTTGTGTTGGTCCCTGTGCCCCGAAAGCGGAAAAAGATCTCATGCCCTGCTCAAACCCCACCTGAGACTGTATCTTGACGACCTCGGGTTCGCTTTTGAGTATGGCTTCGACTTGACGCACGACTCGTTCGGTCTCTTCCAGCGACGAGCCGGAGGGGGTCTGAAGGGTGACAAAGAAGCTGCCACCATCCATCTTGGGAAGCACCTCCATACCCTGAGATTTGAGCCCTAAGATGGATCCCGCAAACAAAACCAGCAAGGACAAGACAGTAAGCAGCCTATGACGCAAGGCCAGGCTCAACAGACTCACGTAGCCTTTACGCAAGTAGTCCATCAGCCAGGTAAAGGGTTTTACAATACCTGTAGAGAATCTCTCGATACGTCCCTGGCCTCCGGTGTACAAAGTCAGCACTGGTACGAGAATCAAGGCCACCAGGATCGAAGAGCTAAACGCAAAGATCAGGGTAAGGGCCAAGGGACCGAATGTCTTGCCGATGAACCCACCAAGAAAGAGCAAGGGGATAAGGACCACCAAGGTAGTGGCCACCCCTGCGAGCACGGCCAGGCGGACCTCATCTGTACCTTCCACAGCCGCTTGCTCGGCACCGAGTCCATCCACGTCTCGCTTCCGGGAAATGTTCTCCAGGATCACAACCGTCGCGTCAACCACCATCCCCACCGCAAGGATGACAGCGGACAGGGTCACCATGTTGAACTCCACCCCAAATGCCTTCATGAACGCGAAGGTAAGCCCATAGGACAGAGGCATGGACACAATGGTTACTGCCGATGATTTCAATCGTCCCAGAAAGAGAAAGATGATAACAGACGCGAACAACAGCGCCTGCCAGACATTCGAGAGCAGATTGTTCACAGGGACTTCAGTAAAGGTGGCGCTCTCCTCACCGATGAGAAAATCGTAGTTGCCGTAACTCTTGCCAAGCTCCTGAACCTTTTTCTGCACCTTGTGCACGACCTTTACAGTGTTTGCATCATCGGTTTTGAAAACCTGCATGGCAATGGCAGAGGTTCCGTTTATGGCAAATCTGGCATCGTCATCCAGCGCTCCTCGATGTACCAATGCGATCTCTCCCAACAGTATTCTAGAGCCGTCCGGCAAGGCCAGGGGGATACGCTTGAAGTCATCCACCGTCTCAGCCCTGCTCTCCAATCGAAACATGGTCTGCGTTGTCTCGGTTCGTATCTGCCCTGCCGGCCGATTTGAGTTGAATTTCCGAATGGTTTCCACCACCTTTGACAGGGGCATGCCATAAGCTTCGAGGTCCCTGAGGTTCAACTCCACCAGCAAGGCAGGTTTGTTCCCGCCAAATACATCCACGGCGGCCACTCCATTGATTCTTTGCAACTGGGGTCCAAACACGTCCTCGGCCATCTTGCGTGCCTGTACAAGGTCATGGGACACAACACCCACCGAGATGATCGGCCGGTCCGAGGTGGAAAACTTCAGCACCTGTGGCTCGCGAATGCCGTTCGGAAGATCTCCTCTGACTCGGGCGATGGCATTTTGCACGTCCACTGCTGCCAGATCCACATCGCGATCGTAGTGAAATTCCACCGACACCAACGATAAGTTATCCTGGGATGTGGAGCGGATTTTCACCACACCCTCCAGAGATGCAAACTCATCAACAAGATTGCGGCTGAGGGTCTCGTCCACATCCTTGGCGTTTGCACCGGGATAGGCCGTGATGACATTGACCAAGGGTGGAGCGGTGTCCGGAAAAAGCTGCATGGGAATGGATCTGTAAGCCTTTGCTCCAAAAATTGCCGCTGCGATCACCAAGGCCCACACAAAATGGCGGTTTTTTATTGTTGCCTGTGTCAGACTCACGGGGCTTTCCTTTCCATGGAGACGGGATATACAGGCAAGGAGTCCTTGAGGGCTTCGAGATTTCCAACGACCACCAAGTCTCCCTCGTCAACATCCCCATCCACCGCGATCCAGCCCTTTTCACGGATCAAGGGCCTTACGGTCTTCCAGTGAGCAACATTTTCCTGCACAACAAACACGCCGTTTTCTGCCTTAGTCCTTAGAACCGCCCCCACCGGAACCGAGACCGCGTCAGATTTTTCCTTGAGCACAAAAGCCACATCCACTGACATGCCGTGGAACATCCTGGAAGCAATATCGTCGCCGAGGGGAATCTTCACCTCCATCATTCGCCCAACTCCCAAGGCCATGGGAGCGAGGAAATCCACTCTCGCCCGAAAAGGTTTCATTCCCTCCGGCATCAAAATGGCAACAGAGCCCTTGCCTATGCCTGCCCTTACGTCTTTTTCATGCACATGGACTCTAAGCTCGAGGGGATCATCACCAAATATCAATATCGGGCGACCCGGCATTACATTCTCACCAGGCTCCGCAAGCCAGCTGAGCACCTTTCCTGCAAACGGTGCCCTTTCTACCGTTTTCAAAGCCATCACCTTCAGTTCGTGCAATCCAGCTTCTGCCGCATCCAATGCGGCCCGGCTGCTTTTGCATTTCTGACGACTTGCATCGCTTTTGATCTTGCTTATGGCATGGGAACTCAAAAGATTACGGTCCGTCTCGGCCTGCTGACACAAAAAATCCGACTCCTGTTTTGCACGCAAGACCTCAGCATATAAACGATTGACCCTGGCATCCATCTCAGGTGCCGCGATAAGTGCCAGGGCCACACCCCGCTTTGCCCTCTTCCCCTCGTCCACGGGCAAGGCTGCCACTTTGCCCGTAACCCTGGCGAGGACCTTGATCTCGTTACGAGAATGGACCGTGCCCACATACCTTATGGTCTCCTTGATAGGTCCTTTTTTTGCATGAATCGCTCTTACCGCCAGGGGAGGCTTGCTTGTATTGGATGCTTGAGATTTTGGTGTACATGCGGCAAAGATGAAAAAACCAGGCAAGAAAAACAAGCAAATACTTGCTAGCTTTGCGCCTTCCCCATGAGAGGTCTTTTCCTGTTTCCGTTTTGGATTCATGTGAAATTCTCCGCTTTGTGGTTAGAACAGCAAAACCTGCTCGTCCGGATCCTTCAAGCCTTTATCATTGCAAGGAAAGTCTTCCAGACTCTTTTTGCATGTACCTCAGGGGATCCTTTCAGGGACTTTTCCCGGGCAAGCACGAGAAGGCTCATCATCGCTCCCTGAAAAAGTACCAGGAGATCATCTGTATCCAGATCCTCCCGGACCAGCTTCTTTTCACGAGCCTCGTTCAGGCACTCGTTTATAAACTTTCTTACTTTCGAACGAAATGCCCTCACCCGCGCCAGTGCCTGCTGTCCACCAGCATGGATGAGCTGGTCAGAAAAGACAAGGGCCTGAATCCCCGGCTGGCTGGTAAAGACCTTTATCTTGTTGACATAGAAAACGCCCAGGCGATCCAGTGGATTGTCGATGAGATCGGAAGAACTCTCCTCAAAAAAACCTTCCAGGCGGTCCAGCGCTGCCAAGACTATCTCGTTTTTGTTCTTGAAATGCCTGAAGATGCTTCCATCCTTGATCCCCACCTCCTGGGCGATGTGAGCAACCGTAAAAGCCCTCAGGCCCATCTCGCCGATGATCTTTATCGCAGCATCTGCGATCTGAGCTTTTCTCTCCTGTGTAGATCTCCGCGTGGTCATGGGGCTCCCTTGCTAGCAAGTACTAGCTTATATAATGTGCCCTGGTTTCATGTTTGTCAATGAATTATATTTCTTTTCGAGTTATTTGAAGCCCTGGGCCACACTGGGTTAGCATGTATGCCATGCTCGACTGCTACTGGAACGACGGCTCTCCCAAGGTGCAAAACAGGTACTATGACGCATTTGTGGTATCCACCGAGCGAATCGGCTGCCAGTAGAAAACACTCCCTATTTTGCCGGGCCTGCACAGGCAGCCAGTCCATTGGCCGCCTTCTGGTTCGAAGAATCTATCTTCAGGGCCTCTAAAAAAAGCTCTCTTGCCCTTTGAGTCCGGGCCATCTTCAGGTTGCACCAAGCAAGCCCCACCTTCATGGTAACGTTTGAAGGATAACGTTGCACCAGGAGGGTGTATACGGGCAAAGATTTTGCAAAATTTCCACTCATGTAAAGCGCATATGCCAATTTGCTGTTGGCCTGAAAATTGCCTGGATCCATCTCGATAACCTTGCGTGCGGTCTTTATGACGTCACCCCATGCAGCGACTCCCACCAGGGGGAGCAGCTTTCCCAACAGCGGTTCTACAGCCTTTGGTTTCAAGCCCACAGCCCTGTCGTAATACTTTATGGACTCTTCGGACTTGCCTTGCAGGTAATACAACCAACCGGCTCGCAAGTTGGCAAAATAACTCTCCGGCTCGTGTCTCAGCACGGTTAGAACCTTGTTGGTTGCCGCTTTCATCTTTCCGGCAGATTCCAGAGCATAAGAATCCCGATAAAGATCTGCCGTTGCCTGTTGTGCATTGGCGTTCAGGCCACAAAGCAATATCGACAACACAAAACCGGTGGAAAAAAAACTACCATATGACCGCATGATTTTCTCCTCGCTAAAAGTTTGTCTCAAGTCCAAGATAGCCACCTACATAACCTATCTTTACATCATCATTATCCTCTTGAGTACCAAACTGCCCATAACATCCCAAGATCAACGCAACGTTCTTGTTTACCGTCCATTCCAGACCGGCTTCAAAGCCGAATCTGTAGAGATCTATTTGGTCCACGGGAATCATCATCTGTTGATCGACCCAATACATTCTCTGCCCAAACCAGGCAGAAATTTTCAAATTCAGATGATTCCACAGGTCCAGGCCCAGTTTTCCTTCCAGGGAAAAATGGTTCTGCCAGTTATTTGGCGAATCGATCTTTTCAATGGCTTCCCAGCCACCCAGGAGCGAAATGGATATGCCATTGGCAGGACGATAGACGATCTGAGGCGATGCCTGCCAAATCTGCATATTGTCCAGTTGAGACCAGGCTCCCCCCATGTCCAGCTCCAGCCAATCCAGATTCAGTAAAAAATTTCCAGCAAAACTCTCTCCGTATCCAATTGCGCCATTGTCCAGCCAATTGTATCCCAACTGAACACCTACGATCCCATAATGCAGCGACAGCTTTGGATTAAAATTGGAACTCTTCAGTATGGTATTGTAACGACCATATTGGCCTGAATTTTTCTTGGGCAGAGTATAGGTCTGGGTAAACAGGAAAGAGATCGTTGCCAAGTCCTGATAGTCCAAATATCCGAACAGAAAATATTCCAGAGAATGACTATATGCGCTGGGCCCCAGGTAGCCCCTGCCTGACAACACTGCACTGGCACCCACATCCGGCATGGTGCCTATCTCTTCTTTCAGCTCCTCGCTTTTCCCGTCATCATGGTTCGCAATCAACAAGCTGGCTTCGAAACGTCTCCCCTGCTTCACCCGTGTCCAGGCCAGGCCAAGACGAGCGTCATCATCATCGGGATAGTCCTCATGAATCTCGCTGTAATAGGAATCCGCATCCGAATATTTTCCCTGTAGAAAAAGTGCATAAGCCAGCCGCTTTTTGGCCCAGAGATTATCCTGGTTCAGTGCCAGCACCTTCCGACACAAGGACTCTGCAGACGCATAGTCGTGGGAGTCAAAGGCCACAAGACTCAAGCCAAGCATGGCATCCTCGGAACGAGGCACCAGGCACAGAGCGCGTTCGTAGAACTCTCTCGCTTTATCCACGGCTCCATCATTGAACAGGTGCCATGCGGTCTTCAGGCATTGTGAGTAGCCACAGTCCGCCTCGGCACTATTCTCTGGCCTAGGGCATGAAGAAGGCTCGACCGCCAATGCAGGAATGGTTGCCACAGGCACGGAACAAAGCAGAACCAACAGCAATGATGCTCCATGCACCCTCATCCTTGAGCCATCAGCCAGTGATGATCTGCTGTAGCCGAAATGATTCACCTTTTTCATATTCCACTTCTATCCTCACTGGCCCAAGCAGCCTGTCGAACCAAAGTTTTGCCTTTGCTACAGGGTGTTGCTTGCGCTTTCCAAATTTTGTACGCCATAGCACTGTCTGAAGCACATGGGCATTGGTAGTGCTATTGCCAAAGACGAGTGCCTCCTGACCAAGGTATCTCGTCCTGGACACGACACGATGTAGCTCACCAAATGGACGAAGGAGATCCAAAAACAGACGGCCTGTGGCACCCACAAACAACTCGGGAGCAAGTCGATCTTCCCACTCGATCCCAGCCAGCCGGCACAATGGTATCCTTGGTGCGGCCAGCAACATGGTCTGCAACAATCCCTCCTCAGGCCCAGCCAACATGCCGAACACCACTTCTCCCTTGCCCTTTTCAAAAAACAGCTTCTGCCCGCTTTTCAGATCCCTGAAAAAAAGAGTCCCTGAAAAATCCACATCCACAGTCCATTCCAGCGATTTATCTGCATGGCTCTCATCCTGAAAAACAAAGTTCCTTCCTATGGGCAGCTGAAAGGCCTCTCGCACCTCGTCCCAGGGCTCGGGCTGAGAGATAGTCTCACCTTTTACAGGATTTCCCACCGCCCTGTAGACTTTCTCTCCATCATTGGTGCTGATATACCCTGCCACTAATGAAGGAATGGTTGGAGAACCCGGCTCCGGACCAGCCTGTGCCTGCAAGTGCAGGTGGGGAACAGCCGAGCGCCCAGAATTTCCACACAGGCCAAGTACATCAGAACGCTTTACCCGATCTCCCACCGACACCTTGCAACTGCCCTTCTTCAGATGGTACACCCCGGAATAGACTGAACCATAATGCCAAAGCACCACACAGTTACCCCAATTATGCTCACGATCGATAGAGCCCACAGGGTTGTCCGCATGGTGGTCCACTGCCCGAACCACCGTACCATCAGCAGGAGCGAGCACCGGCGTATCAAAAACAAAAAAGTCCTCAGGTTTATCTGGAAGTTCCGAACTCGTCTGAGTTCCATTTTCCTCTATGACAAAATCCCAGGCCTGAGACCATCTGTCCTTGTGAGTCTCATCACCGTCATTGGCCTGGCTTACCACTCGCTCGCCCAAAAACGGTGGGGCCAGACGCACGTGAAGAGGATTGGGCGCTCGCATGGCCAATGCACGATGATGCCGCAAATTGTCTTCGGGGCGCCAGATGAGCATGCTGACCAGTTGAAGTGACGCATGTCTGGAATTGAACTTGAGAGCATATACAAAAAGAATGACGGTAAGATTAAAAGGCAATGCGAGGACCGGAATTGAAAAGTTCATCAGGACCTGGTTGGTTCCTGCAGCAATAAGCGCACTACTTGCAGCAGCGACCGCCGCCAACAGATATGAACTCAAAGAAGGGACCAGAAAAACTCCCCCTATGGCAATGGACACCAGGATGAAATTGAAGCCTATGAAATTGGTTCCCACCTCTGCCATGGAACCGCCAACGATCAGGTACAAGGCTGTTCCAGACGCAAATCCAACTACAGCCAACAGCGCCGCGATCCGCGAAAACAACAACAGCCCGACAAAAATGGCCATACCGACTACACTGCTGACCTGGAACAATATGGCCCCCAGAGACCTGAAAAAAACATCCACCACAACCGGCAGTGCGAACACATCGAGCCATCGCGCCACCTGAATGGGAGCCACCGAAACACTCAGGTTGTCAAAGCCCTTTGCCGCCATGAACAGCAGGATGGTCACAGCCACGAAGGGTAAACTCATGGCCTGCATGCCCAACAGTGTTGCCATCAGGTTTTTCATGACAACTGCTACCACGGCGGTAAAGGCTGCAGCCAGGACAACAACAGCCAAAAAGGCCACATTGAACTGGAAGAACAGGCCAAGGCCGAGACCCACCAGCATTCCATTGAGTCCATAATAGCCGGAATCTATCTTTGAAGGTGAAATACCCAACGCGACCACGGAAGCGATGGAAATCAGACAGCCCGACAAGCCAGCTGCTCCCTGCAGGGGATAGAGAAACGTAAGCAGGAGGAGAAATGCTCCCAACATGGTGCTGTCGGAAAAAAGCACCTGCGAATAGGAGTGCAGTACGGCCCTTGTTATCCAGAACCGATCCAGAAGAGGCCGCTTCTGAGATATGGCCTCGGCGGAATTCAAGACAGCTTCAACCTTTCAGGCAAGCGCTCTTTGGAAAGAATGTCTTCAATGGTCTCGGCCTCTCTGATGATTTCAGAAACGCCGTTCTCACCGACCAAAACCACATTTGGTCTCATGCGAATGAACTGCATCCATTGTGTAACGTTATATGCACCTACAGGATGCAATACCAGTGGCTCGCCTCTTTCTACGGGAGGCAGCATCACTGAGGGCCTGACCACATCGATGTTCATGCAAAGAGGACCGTATATGGCCACCTCCTCCTGCAGCCCCGTGATATCACGAGTCGTAAAAACATTATGCTTGTACCAAAAAGAGGTAAACAGGATATTGACACCAGCATCCACGACCAGGGACTTGAGGCCGGAAGGCAAACGTTTCTCAGCGATGACACTGGTAACCATGTACCCTGCCTCGTCCACCAGGGCCCTGCCCGTCTCGAGCACCAGGCCGGGACTGCGGCCATCTGCGAACCCACGCGACAAGGCACCACAAATATGTTCAGCATATTGATTGAGGCTGGGGCTGGCTTCCTCTCCAGGCAAGTACTGGGAGTGGAGGGTGTTGCTGGAAGCAAACCCCCCTCCCAGGTCAAGGTACTCAATCTTTATGCCGAATCGATCCTGTATGTCATCGGCAAAATCCAGCAACTTTCCTACGGCGTTTGCGTATGCCACCGGGTCAAGGATGAAGGTGCCCAAATGCAGGTGCAAGCCATCAAAACGCATTCCACCATGGTCTGCTATTCTGCGCACAGCCTCCATGGCCTCGCCTGACTCCAGGTTGAAGCCGAATCGATCCCACGATGGATATATGCCTGCGTCCAGATTGATCCTGATGGCAAGCCGCGGCTGCATCTTCAGCTCGGTGGATATTTTCATCAGGTCGTTGAGTTCGTCAAAATGGTCTACGTGAATATGAGCGCCCTCTTTCGTTGCTCTCACAAGGCTGTCTTTGGGTTTGAATGGCCCATTGTAAAAGATATCGCTACCTGCAATCCCCAGACGACGGGCCTTTTCGTATTCGTACTCAGAGACCACTTCAGCCAGGGCGCCTTCCTGGTGCAATATCGAACAAACCGAATCCAGATAATTGGTTTTGTACGACCAGCCGAAACGCACATCGGGGTACCGGGTGGAAAACACCCGCTTGATCTCCTTGAACTTCGCCCGAATGGCCTTCTCGGAAAACACGAACAGAGGAGAACCGTATTTCTCCAGAAGCTCCTGTATTGCGACACCATCGATGTCTTCAATGGGCTTGCGTGTCGAGCGCCTGCCGAACTTGTTCATCAGCCCTGTTACCTGCATGACTATCGAGGGTTTGACCCATGGCTCGCGGCTCATTTTGCACTCTCCTGTGGTGTGTGAATAAGTTGTCCCAAGGTGGTGATGGACTCGAACTTCGAGATGTCGGTTATCATGTCCATCGAAGTCCTTACGAAAATCTTTCCGACCTGGAAATCAGGCATGGGTGCGGGTTGTTCGCCGAGGGCCAAGGTCACCACCGCTGCCGGCAGGTTCACACCTGCTCCCACGGCCAAATACACCCATGCCGGAAATCTGGGGTTTATCTCCAGTACAAACAACTCGCCATCGGAGCGACGTCGCATTATCTCCAGTTCCATGGGCCCAAGCCACTTTAGAGTGGAAATCACTTTTTTGGCCATACTCAAGAGCTCTGGGTCTGTCACCGTGATACCAGCCCACGCTTTACCCTTGTCCGTCAGGTACATCTTGCGCATTGGCACAAGTCCCACCACAGCGCCCTGCCCATCACCCACTGCCACCACGTCATATTCTTCACCGAGAATATACTCCTGAACCACTATGGGCAGTCCCCAGCGAGCACGAATCTTGTTGAAATAGAACATGGCTTCCTGTGCATTGTGGGCAATATACGCCTCGTAATACTGACCTTTGACCATCACCGGAAAACCAAATTTTTCGCAAAGGGCATAAAGGCGGGATGGGTCTGTTGCGATATCAGAACCAGGAACCATGATGCCGTGTTGCTGACGAAGCCGGTGAAAACGACTTTTCGAAATCTGTTCCAGGTTGTCCTTGGAAGGTAGCAGTATCCTGATGCCTCGCTCCTTCAATTTGTCCTCGAGCTTCAGAATGATGGGCAACTCTGCATCAAGAGTTGGCAGCAAGACATCCAGTTTTGAAATTTCGTGAATTTGCATGATGCGCGTCCAAAAAGCATCTTCACCTTCAGATGGATAAGGGATTAGAAAAGCCTCATCCACGAACTCATGAAGATACACCCCTGGCTCCAATGCATCGTAAGACAGGCCCACGATCCGGCAGTCACGCCCGTACTTGTCACGTATACCGCGTACGACGGCAATCCCAGGCCCTGGATTGTCGTGGGCATTCATGCCTGTTACAGCTATTGTCAAAGTGCTCATGGTGCTTACACCAAGCCCAGGTCCCTGATACGAAAAACAAAGTTCTGGAGCTCACGAAGGGCCACCTGCTCTTCGACCTCAAACTGCTCGGTGAGGGCCAAGACTATCTCATCCTGGGACTTTCCCTCTTTAAGAAGGCCCAAGATGAAAAATCCCGTTCGGTTGGTGTTGAAGGTGTGTCCGCTTACCGGGTCAAATACGAATCCGGTGTCGCTGATGGCCAGGTTGTGTAAACGTCCTGTATCCAGATTTTCCAATGTTGTCGACCTCCATTGCTATGACCAGAAAATGCATGTTTATACCGCGTTGAGCTGCAAGGTTCAGATCTTGCTTCCATGTGGTTCGACCTATGAAGTCGAAAAAAGGTATACACTGGAAAAAAATTTATCGATCGCCCTGTGATTCAGCGTTCAACACAGGAGAAAACTGAGCTTTTTCAGGACCACCGTGTATCTTTTCATGGAGTTGTGCAAGCTCACGCCCCTTGCGCAAATCATCCCATCCCAGCTTTTTTGCCATCCAGTCAGCAACCCTGTCCGTGGATTTGTCTCCAGGATCACCCAAGGTAGCCAGGCCGGTTCTCCTGACCATCACATCACACAAAGTCAAGGCCTGTTCATGCTCCACAGAAAAAGCGACCTCTGCCATGACCTCAGGTCTTCCATCGCTGATCGGCTCCGCCAGACTCGGATCTTTGCGGATCATGTCCAGCACCTGGCCGTGTCTGGCGCCGTATGTTTTCAGCAGGTGGTCCAGGCTCTCGGGGAGCAGGTCTTTCATGTCAGCATTTTGCTTTTGCTGCTCTACGTACTCGGAAAAAGCCCCTTCGGTTCCACCGGGTAAAACCCTTTTCCTGGTAATACATCCAACCGCAGGCCGATTGAGGTGAAGAAGTATCCTGTCGGTGAGTTTCTCCGCCAGGTGACGAGAGGTGGTGAATTTGCCTCCTACTGCTGAAATCAGACCACGGTGCCCCCTGGCATGATGATCGACAATTTCGTATTTTCTCGACGCCTTGTAGACCTGCGTGTCCTGCTCCACGAGGGGACGAACTCCGGAATAACTGTAGGTGACGTCGTCCATGGTCAATTGTGCACCTGGAAGTGCGCCATTAATCTCATCCAGGAAATCCCTGATGTCATCATCGGTCACGGACAACTCGGCCACATCCCCATCGTACCTGACATCAGTAGTACCGATGAGGCTCTTTCCTCTCCATGGCATGATGAAAAGATGCCGTCCCTCTTCTGTGCGAAGAACCAGCGAGTTGCCATTGGTAACAGAGCGGGTAACAATATGGATACCCTTGGAACGCACAAGAGCTACATCCTCACCAGTACCAAAAAGATGGTCGACCTCGTCCGCCCATGGGCCACCGACATTGGCAACCATTTTCGCTTCGGTCCCAAGCTTCTGTCCTGTGACCAGGTCCTGCAACTCCAACTCGACTCCACGCGCATCGCGCCTTGTTACAGACACTGCCTGTACATAGTTTTCACACACCGCACCCAGCAAACCAGCCCCGAGTATGAACTCATAGGTAATTCGCTCTGGTACACACTGAGCGTCATAGTACACGGCCCCACCTGTGAGTTTGTCTTGGGAGACTCCAGGTTCCAGTTCCAGGACCTGTTTCGCTGACAGTCCCTTGTGCGATGGCATGTGGTGCTCTTTGTCCATCTGCTTATTGCGATCAAACGACAGGATATCGTAGGCGAGCATTCCTGCTTTTATCATCCACTTTACGTTGCCCTTCGTGTAGGTGGGAATCATGAAAGGCAGGGGCCAGACGAGGTGAGGAGCTATGGCCTGCAGGATTCGCCTCTCGGCCAGGGATTCTCTCACCAGGTTTATCTCGCCGTTTTTCAGGTACCGAAGTCCACCATGGATGAGCTTGGATGTGGCCGAGGACGTGGCACTGGCAAAATCCCCCTTGTCCACTAAAGCAACCTTCAGCCCCCTCAAAGAAGCATCCCAGGCCAGGCAGGCACCGGATATTCCACCCCCAATGATTAACAGGTCAAACCTCTCGGTGCCAAGTCGACTGGTGTCACGAATCATGGTCTGATTCATCTATGGAGATTCTCCTGCGTGTCTAGCGCTTGTAGTACTCGTTCGGGTGTAAACGGACTTGTTCGCAAACGGATTCCAACAGCATCGAAAATTGCATTGGAAATGGTTGGGATGGGTCCATTGATACCGATCTCGGAGACGCTCTTTGCACCAAAAGGACCAGTCTTTTCATAGGTAGGAACCAGGATTGTCTCCATCTCCGGAACATCCCTGGAGGAGAAGATTCTGTATTGGCCAAAAGAGTCGTTTTTCATGCGACCATTTTCATCAAACAAAAACTCCTCGCACAGGGCGTAAGACAATCCGTTTACCACCGCACCCTCCACCTGCCCCTCCGCCAACTGAGGATTGATGGCGGTTCCACAATCCGTTGCGGTCACGTATTTTTCCACCTTGACCATTCCCGTCATTATATCCACTGTTACCTGGGCAAAATGAGCCGAGAACGGAGGAGGGCTCTTCTTGGTGACATGGGATGCAAAGGCTGCGATCTGGTGCTGATCCTCTTCATACAAGGTCCGCAAGGCAATACGGTCCAAGCCAAGGGATTGACCGTCTTTGGCTATCACATGGCCATCCTTCAGATGCAAGTCCTTCAAGGGCTTTTGCATCATTGCTGATGCGACCTTTCTGATTTGAGTGGCTATATCCAACGCTGCTTTTCTGACCGCCTCTCCGCTGAGGTAGGTTGTAGACGAAGCATAAGCGCCCACGTCGAAGGGTGTCAGATCAGTATCCGATGAATAGACTAGGATCTTGTCGATGTCGACACCAAGCACCTCTGCTGCAATCTGTGACAGCACAGTGTCCGAACCAGTCCCAAGATCTGTTGCGCCCACCAGGAGGTTGAACGATCCATCTTCATTCAGTTTCAACGAAGCAGACCCCATGTCCACCTCGGGAATGGACGAACCCTGCATCAGGCAGCACATCCCCACACCACGCCTGAATCTGCCCTTGCCGGGTCGGCCCCTGTTGCGCTTCCACCCTATGGCCTTGGCCCCAAGCCTCAGGCATTTGTCTATCCCTATAGACTCTATGGCCTGGTCTACTCCTTCCCTTCCCTCTCCCAGCGCCTTGAACACCGGAGATGTCTCCCCTTTTCTCACCAGGTTGGCGCGCCTGAATTCCAAGGGGTCCATACCGAGAGATGTGGCTATCTCGTCCATCTGGATTTCCATGGCTATGTATGCCTGGGTTGCACCATAACCTCGATAGGCTCCCGCCACCGGCATGTTGGTGTAGACCGCATCTGCTGCAAAGCCTATGTTGGGCCATCGGTACAGAGGAAGAACCTTCGAACCGCAGTTGCATGACACGGTCAGGGCATGGCTACCGTAAGCACCGGTATTGGACAAGACGTTCAAATCCACGGCGGTCAGGCTTCCGTCCTTTTTCACTCCCGTCTTGAGACGAACCACCATGGGGTGCCTGGTCCTGCTGGTAAACTCCTCAGACCTGTCAAGTTCAAAGAGTACAGGCATGCGGGTACGGACTGCCAAGAAAGCAGCCACGTCCTCGATGAGCACCTCCTGTTTTGTTCCGAAACCACCACCTATACGAGGTTTGACCACATGGATCTTAGACACGGGCCACTGCATGGCCTGGGCAACTATCCTGCGCACATGAAATGGCACCTGAGTGGAAGTGGTAAGCCGCAACCTCCCATCGGGCATTGGCTCGGCAAGGCAAACATGGGGCTCTATGGGACAGTGCTGAGCGTACTGGCATTCGTACTCGTGGTCTATGACCAGGTCGGCCTGCTCGTATCCGGCATCCAGGTCACCAACCACCATGTCCACATGGGATGCCAGGTTGCGAGATGGTTCGTAGGGCACGGGTATGACCACTCTGCAATCAGGCTCGTCATGGATCACCGGAGCCCCGGGGAGCAAGGCATCCCGAACCTCCAGTATGGGATCGAGCACTTCGTATTCGACCTCGATGAGGCTCAGCGCCTTTTCGGCTATCTGGGCGTTTTCGGCGGCGACTGCGGCCACGCGATCTCCCACGAAGCGGACCTTGTTGTCAAAGGTCGTAAAATCGTAAGGAGATGGCTCTGGTGCGCCCTGCCCGGCAGTCGTTCGCATTACCCTCGGAGTATTTCCGTGGTGCAACACCGCATGAACACCGTCCAGAGCTTCAGCCTTGCTTGAATCTATGGATGAAATACGAGCGTGGGCATGGGGGCTCCTGAGCACCCTGGCCACCAGGTATTTTGGGGGCAGCATGTCTGCTGTGAACATGGGGCCGCCGGTGGCAAGAGCCATGGAATCTTTTTTGGGAACAGATTTTCCAACAACCTGAAACTGTCGTTTCGGGCTCATCTCTTCATCCTCTCGGCAGCTTTTTCAACAGCATCGATTATCTTCACGTAGCCGGTACACCGGCAAAGATTTCCATCCAGCGCTTGCTTTATTCTTGCCCTGTCCGGCTCAGGCTCCTTGTCCAAAAGAGCCTTGGTAGAAAGCACCATGCCCGGAGTACAAAAACCGCACTGAACAGCACCGCTGTCCACAAATGCCTGCTGAATGGGGTGCGGATCATCCACCGTTCCAAGTCCTTCGGCGGTTACTATCTCACGACCATGTACCTGTCCTGCCACAAGCAAGCATGCCCTGACCGATTTGCCATCCAGCAAAATGGAACAAGCTCCACATTCTCCTTCACCACAACCGAACTTTACTGAATTGAACCCATGCTTGCGCAGGACATTCAGAAGGATTTCTCCCGGAGGCTCCTGCCAAAGATGTTGTTTGCCATTGATGGTGACATGGATTTCCATTATCTGCCCTCCCTCGAAAGAGTCATGCACTTGTGCAAGACACTACTCATCACCACCTCCACCATTCTGGTTCTGTACTCAACCGATGTCCTTGTGTCGGGAATCGCTCTGGTGTGTTCACGAGCCAATTGTGCCGCTTTCGAGATATTTGCCATGGAAAGGCGCTTGCCCAACAGATGGGCTTCTGCCTCTGCGACCCTGAAAGGTCTGGATCTGGCACCCGTCACCACCAGTCGGCAAGACCTGATCTTGCTGCCGACGAGATCCAGACTGGCTGCGCAGTCCACGATGGAAAAGTCCGTGGCAGTTCTCGCAAATTTTTCGAACGCGCCAATCCGTCCATCTACTGCGGGTACTTTTACCTCTATGAGCAGTTGCCCTGGTTTGAGCACCTTGTTGCGGCTGCCGGAAAGAAACTCGTCAATGCTCAAGGTTCTTTTCCCCTCCAGACCCAAAAGAACCACCTGGGAATCAAGCGCCAAAAAAGCTCCCGGAGGATCAGACCACCTGTTGAGTTGCACCAGGTTGCCACCAACCGTCACAGCATTCCTGATTGGCGTGGACCCAACGCTGGCAGCCGCATCACACAACATGGAGTTGGCCAAGGATGCAATCCCCTGGTGCTCTGCCAACTGCTGCATCCTCACGTTGCAACCGATATGCCAGAATCCATCCTTGAGTTCGATACTGTCGTAGCCAAACCTGGTAATATCCACCAGGGTATCCACCGATGGATCCTTTGACAAAGAAGATGAAGTCCCTCCGGCCAAGAGCAGAGCCCGCCTGCCCAGTTGCGAAAGAACGCGAACTGCCTCCTGTGTATCCTTTGGGTATAGACAAACCTTTGCGTTGGGTATCATTACCGACTCCTTTTATTCCTGATGTTCTACCAGGTTGCGTTTACAACACAGAGGCCCTCGCCAGTAAGTTTGCAGATGCCTCGGCAGCATCATGGGAGATCTCTTCCTGGTCCATGGTCACGAGTCGCTTGTCCCTGACCACCACCTTACCGTTGACCATTACCAACTGTGCCCGGCTATCAAGACCACAGAACATCAATGCTGCGAGCGGATCGTGCAGAGCGCCAGCGTACGCAAGCGAATTCAGGTCAAACACCGCCAAGTCGGCTGCCATGCCCGGCGCTAGCCTGCCTATATCAGTCCTTCCCAGGACCCTGGCACCACCCGTGGTGGCGATTTGCAATGCTCGTTTGGCAGGCATGGAATCCACAGATGTACCGACCCGGTGCACCAACATGCAAGTCTGAGCTTCTCGAAGCAAATTTGAAGAATCATTGGACGCGCTGCCATCCACGGCCAGGCCCACAGCTACTCCTGCATCCATCATGGCGGGCACTGGAGCAATACCCGAGCCCAAACGGAGATTGGATACAGGACAGTGTGCAACACCAGTGCCTGTGCTGGCCATGCGCTGAATTTCGCCTTCGTCGAGGTATACACAATGGGCAAACCACACATCTGGCCCCATCCACTCCAGTTCCTCCATGAGTTCCAATGGCCTCTTGCCATGTTTTTCCAGGCAAAACTTTTCTTCGTCCAGAGTCTCAGCCAAATGAGTGTGCAACCTGACTTTCTTTTTCCTGGCGAGATCAGCCACTGAGGTCATCAGTTGCTTGGTAACAGAAAAAGGAGAACAGGGAGCAAGGGCCACCTGTGTCATGGACAGGGGGTCTGGATCATGGAACTGATCTATTACCCGTTCGCAATCTTCAAGGATGAAATCCTCATCCTGTATGACACTATCCGGAGGCAGGCCTCCTTTCGACTTGCCAAGACTCATGGATCCCCTGGTCATGGTAATGCGAATACCAAGCTCAGAAGCCGCTTGAGCCTCGGCCTGGAACAGGTCTCCACCTGCCGACTCAGGGCAAAGGTAGTGATGGTCCGCGCAAGTGGTACATCCACTGAGCAGCAATTCGCCCAATCCGGCCCTTGCCGCTGCCCCCAGGTCCTCTGCTGTGATGTGTTTCCAGATATCATACAGGTATACCAGCCAATCGAACAACTTGGCATCCTGAACGGCTGGAAGAGCCCTGGTGAGTATCTGGTACAGGTGATGATGGGTATTGATCATTCCCGGGATCACGAGCATGTAGCTACAATCGACGACCTCATCCACATCCGCTTCGATGCCCTTGCCTATCTCCTTGATCAAGGGCCCTTCCACCAAAATATCGGCGCCCCTGATTTCACCAAGCTCGGAGTCAGCAGTGAAAAGCG
>JALVPF010000389.1 GCA_027031935.1 Myxococcales bacterium
CATTGGTCATCGGTGATTTGAGAATGGGTGCCATGGAACTGCTGAACAAGCGCAATGGTGAGTTTTCAGAAGAGGATGTCAAACTTGCGACTCTCATAGCCGGTCGGGCAGCCGTGGCGGTACAGATAGGACGTCAAAGGGAACAAAGGGAGAAGGCTGATCGCTTGGCATCCATTGGACAGGCCCTGTCGAGCGTGATCCATGATTTCAGGACTCCCATGACCATCATTTCCGGCTACGTACAGTTGATGGCCATGGAAGAAAAAGCAGAGGCCAGAAAAGAACATGCTGAAGTGGTCTTGCGGCAATTTGATTTCATCAATGACATGACCAGGGAACTGTTGGCTTTTGCTCGCGGTGAGAGCGAACTTTTATTGCACAAGGTATACGTAAACCGATTACTTGAAGATTTGCGCGAGCTTCTCACCAGGGAACTGGACCAAAACGGGGTCAAGTTGCAGATCGATGATTCGTATAAAGGCGTTATCAGGGTCGACGAGGTGAAATTCAGGCGTTTGATTTTCAACTTGGCACGAAATGCCAGACAGGCAATGCCTGATGGTGGTGTGTTTACGATTCGGGTGTACGAATCCAATGACGGAGTCGCTTTCGATTTTTGTGATACGGGCGCTGGTATTCCTGAGGAGATCCGTGATCATCTGTTCGAATCCTTTGTGACGAGCGGTAAGCCGGATGGAACAGGACTTGGACTGGCAGTGGTGAAAAAAATTGTCGATGAACACGGCGGAACCATTGATGTCAAGAGCGAACCTGGCAAGGGGGCTTGCTTTTCCATTTGGATGCCCAAACGATTGGATGTAAATGCGTAAGAGTGTTGCTTGCCGGTGGTCCGTTGTCAGGTGCTGGGGGTTGCGATGATGAGTATCGGAAAACATGTATTTGGCAAATGTCTTTTTTCCATCATGGCATTGTCTGTCTTCACCGCCTGCCCCTCGGAAAAAGGGATCAAGATTCCCCCGGGGGGCAAAGCCAAAGGCAGGATTTTGACAGTGGATAACTCTGGTGATGCAGGTTACCACGTGTCCATGGACCTTGACACGGAGGACAGGGCTCATCTGGTTTACTTCGACAAGGCCGGTGGTGTTTTGAAATATGTCAGACAGACATCTGCAGGATTTACCACCGAGATAGTAGATGACATGTGCAAGCGTTGTCTTTTTGCAACCATCAGGATTTCGAATAACAACGAACCTCATGTGGCGTATTACAGGGATGCGAACCAGACTTTGACTTATGCCTACAAGGATGGAGGAGAGTGGAAAAAGGAGAGCATAGAGTGGGGAAGACTTACAGGAATGGGGGTGCAGTTGTTGTTCGATGATGCGGGTCGACTGCATGCCTTGTATTATTCTGGTGATGGATATCTCAAGCATGCCTGGAGAACAGAGAATAAGTTGCGGAATCTGAAAAAGAACCGAAAGACCAAGAAAGCTTTGAAAACCGAACAACCCAAGGGCATTTGGGGCAGCGAGAGACTGGACAAGGCCAACGGCAGCGAGAAGGTCCAGATCTGTTTTACCAAGCAGCCCAGCGGAAGATTTGCTGCATCCTATTTCAGCTGGTCTGGACTATCCAGTGAGCTTCGTGTTGCCTTGGAAGGCGAGGATGGAAAGTGGAAGACCCAGGTGGTGTCCAAGAAAGACAATCCGGGAAAGTCCAGCGCCTTGTTTTTTGATCGTAACGGCGAAATGAAGCTTATCTTCAGGGAGGCGAGAAAGGACAGGCTTTCGTCTGCAGAACTGACCGAAGATGGAACATGGAAAGTCACACCTCTGGTCGAGGACGCTTACAATATGTCCCTGGATGTGGATGGGGTGTTCAATGTACTGCTCGCCTATGAAAAGATGGATGGGCCTGACGCACGTTACGGCCAATTGCGCATGGTCACCAGGATGGACTGGGCATGGCATGATTACGAGATAGACAAGGAAAAGGGTTCGGGTAGTTATCTTGCTGCGGCGCTGACTACAGTCGGCCAACCCATCATCGCTTATTTTTCTGAGTCGTCCAAATCCTTGAAGCTGTTTGTAGGTCAATGATGATTCCCGGACCGATCCGAAAGATGTTCCCACCAGTGTCTCGCCTGCTTTTTCGTTACTTGTCCGACAGATATCTATCCAGAAGCCTGCGTGGTGACAGGTTCCAGTGTCCCGTTTGCGGGGGCAGGTTCGATGTGTTTTTACCTTACGGAATACCGCCGAGGTCAAATGCTCGCTGCCCTCGCTGCGGTGCTTTTGAGAGGCATCGCCTCCTGTGGCTTTATCTGAAGGAGCGGACGGATATTTTTTCGGCTGACATGAGCCTGTTGGATGTGGCCCCTGTGTGGTATATCCAAAGAAGCTTGAGAGCTTTGCGCCAACTTGACTATCTCAGCATAGATCTCGATTCGCCCGTTGCCATGAAACACATGGATTTGACAAACCTGGACCTTCCTTCGGATTCTTTCGATTCAATAATATGCTTTCATGTGCTCGAGCACATTCCCGATGATCAAAAGGCCATTTCGGAACTCCATAGGGTCCTGAAGCCAGGCGGCTGGGCCTTGATCCAGGTTCCCGTGTACAGGAGTCTTGCCAAAACCATCGAGGGAGCTGATATCACTGACCCGGCAGAAAGAATCCGCAGGTTCGGGCATCCTGACCACGTTCGCAAGTACGGCAGGGATTATGTACACCGACTCGAGAAGGCCGGCTTTGAGGTGACCCAGGATCGGTGGGCCATGAGCCTGAGTGAGCATGATGCGCTTTTATACGGTGTAAATCGTTGGGAAATATTTTATCGTTGTTCCAAGTAAACCGCTGCCGGAATTATCCAGGCGCCAACATCGATAGCTTATGCGGATCCTTGAGTTTCCCGTCACCAGAAAACTCCATCAGGGACAGGGGGATGTCCTTGCCGCTCATGGCCAAGGCCCGACGTGCCATGTGTACATAGCCATGGCAACATGGCACTTCCATGTAAGCCACTGTCAAGCTTTTTACACCAGCGCTGCTGAGTACCGCAGCCAGTTTGTTCGTCTCCGCCTCGAAATCGTCGAACTTGGGGCAGCCTATCAGTACGGCCTTTCCGGGAAGGAGATGGGAATGAACTCCTGCGAAGGCAAAGCCAACGCAGTCTGCTGCCAGTACCAGGTCAGCACCTTTTAGAAATGGTGCGCCTGGTGGAATCAGCTTGAGTTTTACCGGCCAGTGCCTCAAGGCTGATACAGGCCTTGCGCCGGTTGTGTTCAGTGCAGGTGATTCGTTTTGGGGGTTTTTATCGTATTCCAAAACCCTTGCAGAGGGACAAGCTCCACCATGGGCATGAAAATGGGATGGCAAGACAGAAGGTGTCTTGTTTTTGGAGATGAGTTGTTGCACAGCGTGTTCATCGAAGTCATCTGCCTCTCTCTCGATTATGGTCAAGGCATCTTCGGGACAATCACCCAAGCATGCGCCGAGACCATCACAGAGATTGTCCGACACAAGCTTGGCTTTTCCATCTATGATCTGTATTGCCCCCTCTGCGCATGAAGGTACGCATTCACCGCATCCGGTGCATTTTTCTTCATCTATCTGAATAATCTTTCTCAGAGCCATGGTACTGTCCTCCATGTAAGAACATTGTGGCAGCATCGTCTGTTTTGTCAGAAGGTCTATCAACTATATCAACAAACCTGTTCTTACCATTATGCTGTCCTATAAACAAGTATACAAGTACATAATTACAGCAAATAATTGAATTATGCCTATATATTATATTCCAATGCCAAGGTTGGAATTGAATGCTTGCCTGCATCAAAAAGTGAAAAGTTTACCGTAAAGGAAAAACTGGATATGATTTCAGATAAATGCTAAAAATATTCCCGTACGAGCAGGAAAGGGTGAAAAATGAGT
>JALVPF010000390.1 GCA_027031935.1 Myxococcales bacterium
ATTGCACGATCTCGACCTGGCCAAGCAACAGCTCTATATGGTGCTCCCTGTATCTCTGCAAGCGCATGCCATCCTTGATCGCCCGAATTTTACCGTCAACCCGCGCCTTTGCTATCCCTTTCTTTCTGGCCCAAGCGAACAACTCTGCATGGAATCCCTTCTTTGCCTTTACCATTGGAGCATAAACAGACGCCCTGCCTCGATGAGTACGAAACACCGCCTTCAAGATAGCCCCGCGGGACTGAGGCCTGACCGGCACCTGGCAATCTGGACAATACTGAACACCCACTTTGGAAAACAACAGCCTGAGGAAATGGTATACTTCTGTCATTGTCGCCAGGGTCGATCTCCTCGAACCCCTGCTCGTGCGTTGCTCCAATGCTACCGTTGGCGGCAATCCCGAGACTGACTCGACCTTGGGACGGGGCAGTTGGGATACGAACTGCCGAGCATAGGCAGATACACTATCCAGGTAGCGACGCTGTCCCTCTGCGAACAAGACATCGAAGGCAAGGCTCGATTTTCCTGAACCGCTGACTCCGGTAACAGCCACCATTCTACCCCTTGGAATAGTCAAGTCCATTGACATGAGGTTATTCTGCTCTGCTTTGACTATCCTGATATTTCCATCATCCGGGTCAAGCTTCCAAGCTTGTCGCTTTCTGCTCTTGCCATTGTCCCTTTTTCCCAACAAACTCCTGAGATACAGTCCGGTATGGGAACTGGAACATTCACTGACCTGCTCAGGAGTCCCCTGGCACACTATGCTGCCACCCTTGTCACCCCCTTCAGGACCAAGGTCAATGATGTGATCAGCATGCAAGACCACGTCCGGATTGTGTTCTATTACAAGCACGGAATGTCCCATATGGACGAGTTCATCCAACACTCTCAGCAACTTTGCGATATCACTGGTGTGCAGACCGGTGGTGGGCTCATCCAATAGAAAAAGGGTCCTTTCACCGGCCGACAGCCTTGCAGCAGGTTTTCCCAACTGGCTTGCCAGCTTCAACCTCTGTGCCTCTCCACCTGAGAGTGTATTTGCAGCTTGCCCCAGGCTTAGATACCCCAAACCGACCTTCTGAAGTTGTTCCAGCTTATCCCGAATTCCCTTGCGATCTTTGAAAAACTCCCATGCCTGGTCCACCGTAAGGTCAAGGACATCCGCCATGGTCAATCCGTCTAAAGTCACCTCGAGCAGGTCCTGAGAGTACCTTTTGCCTCCACACTCGGGACACGGAAGATACACATCCGAAAGGAACTGCATCTCGACCTTTTCATATCCGCTTCCCTGGCAGGTTTGACAACGCCCATTACCGCTTCTGTAAGAAAAATCTCCCGGGCCGAAGCCCAGGCGAACTGCCTTGTCGGTGGACGCGAACAAAGCTCTGATGGGCGCCAGAGCCTTTATGTATGACACAGGATTTGTGGTGGGAGTTTTGGGAACAGACGACTGGTCCACAAGGATGACCTGTCCTATGTTCCCCAGCCCTTCCATGGCTTCAAATTTTCCAGGGAGTTCATCACTCTCTTTAAGTTCTCTTCTTATTCCCTTGTACAAGACATCATGCACGAGTGTGCTCTTTCCAGAACCGCTGACTCCGGTAACAGCCACCATGACACCAAGGGGGATATCCACGTCTATATCCTTCAGGTTGTGTTCTGATGCCTTTTTCACACGGATGAACTTGTCGCTCCTCCTTCTGGATCTCTTGGGGTTGAACTTTGTATTCTCTTCCTGCAGAGCCCTTGCTGTTTCAGTCCCTGTGCTTTTTACAAGCTGAGCAGGTGTACCGAAAAACACCACTTGCCCGCCATCTTCACCGGGACCAGGTCCCAATTCCATCACGAGATCTGCAGCGCGAATTATCTGCCTGTCGTGCTCCACCACGACCAGGGTGTTGTTCTTGCTTTTAAGGCCGTTGAGGACTTCCAACAACTTGCCTACATCCCTGGGGTGCAAACCGATACTTGGTTCGTCCAATACATACAAGGTGTTTACAAGAGCGCTCCCCAAGGCCCTGGCAAGATCCACCCGCTGCATTTCACCGCCGGACAAGGTGCGTGACTGGCGATCCAGGCTCAGATACCCCACCCCAACATGATCCAGAAACTTCAACCTGCTTCTAACCTCTCCAAGTAAAGGAGCCATGGCCTGGGATAAGTGGTCCGGCGCTTTGTACGCCTTGAAAAACTCCCTGGCATCATGAATGGGAAGAGACAGAATCTGGGATATGTTCATGCCGCCAACACGAAATTGCAGTGCTTCAGGCTTCAGGCGTGCACCTTTACACAGACTACACACATCATAAGACCTGTATCGGGAAAGCAATACCCTGACATGCATCTTGTATGACTTGCGTTCAAGCCATTTGAAAAAGCCCCTGATACCACGAAAACCATCATGGCCATTTATAATCCAGTTCTGATGACGAACACTCAATTCGCCAAAAGGTTTTTTCAAAGAAACCCCATGCTCTTTGCAAAAACGAAATAGCTCCCTCTTGCCCCTTCTGGCGATCTTGCCAGACCTCCATGGTTTTATGGCTCCTTCTTCCAGTGACAGGCTTCGGTCAGGGATAACCTTGTTCATGTCAATGCCCATGGTCCTGCCGAATCCTCTACACTGTGGGCATGCACCAATGGGACTGTTGAAGGAAAACAAATTTGCGACAGGAGGATCATAATCCAAATTGCAATTCGAACATCGCAAAGATTTTGAAAAGCTCAGGACCTGGCCACCATCGACAACCACATGGACGGTTCCAAGTCCAAACCGCTGACAGTGTTCAAGAGAATCCACGATTCTCCCCATGGAGCCCTTGCCAACCATCGCTGCATCCACAATTGCCGTAGCTGTCCAGTCAGGATCTTTTTCAAGAAATTCGTCCAGGGTAAGCAGTGTCTTTTTTGCAAAGATTCTCCGAACACCCTGGTCTTGCAACATGGAGCCCAATATCTGATGGTCAACACCGCGCCACGCGCTAAGGTCTATGCCCAACATAACCTTTACGCCCCAGTGATTCTCCCTGAGCCATCTTCCCACCCAGTCGGCATCCTGCATCTCAACTACCCCATCACAACTTTTACAGTGGAGCACGGAGGCTCTTGCAAAAATCAGCTTCAAGTAATCAGCCAACTCCGTAATACTGCCTACCGTGGACCTGGAATTTTTGATGGGATTGTTCTGATCAATGGCGATGGAGGGTGGAATATTTTCTATCCTGGATACATTCGGCCTGCCCATGCGTTCCATGAATTGTCTTGAATAAGGCGAAAAGGTCTCCACATAACGTCTCTGACCTTCTGCATATAGGGTATCAAAAGCAAAGCTGGATTTACCCGCTCCACTCACCCCTGTAACAACTATGAAGTTCCCGAGGGGAATGCTCAGATCAAGACCCTTGAGATTGTTTTGCCTGGCCCCACGCACAAGAATCTGTGCAGTTTCATGACTGGAAGTTGCATCTTTATGATTCACATCTCTAACCTCCACAAGGATGGTTGACTACAGGGGACATAAATGTTGAATTTTCCCATGAAATGGCGCTGACAGGAACACGAGAACTTCAGGAAACGACAAAGAAGCGAACAATCACGAGGTAGTCTGATGATATTGCTTTCAGCCAGTTCCGAAGATCCACAGTTGAAGCACATACAATCTCACCATGGACTTCTTCTGAGGATGGACCTCAACCAACCAGTATACCTTGGATCCACTGGTCTGGACTTACTTGTTACCCTCGACAGAGTTGACCCGCTCCTTCAACTCCTTTCCAACCGTAAAGAATGGGGTTCTCTTACGGGGAACAAACACCTTCTCACCCGTCTTTGGGTTCCGTCCTTCACGAGATTCACGAATCTTGGAGACAAAGCTGCCAAAACCGCGAATTTCAATCCGCTCATCACGGGTGAGGGCTTCGGTCATACAGGAGAAAATCGTGTCGACTATGACCTCTACGTCTTTCTTTGAAACACTCTCCAACCTGCCTGCCACCGCCTCAATCAGTTGGCTCTTCGTCACGGCGAGGGCTCCTTTCTTTGGCGTCTACCAATTCGGAAAACGGAAAGATAATAAGCGTTCGTCAATTCCCGGCTACTCTTCGTCAGCCTTATCTTCGGTGTCAGCATCTCCAGCAGTTTCTGCATCTGCATCATTTTCTGCATCTGCAGGAGCAGTTTCTGCTTTCGCAGGAGCTTCGGTCTCAGCTGGGGTTTCGGAACCCCCTTTTTCTTCATTGTTAGTCACAATACCGGCGGAAGCAAGGGCATCACCCAACCTCATACCACTGTCGCCCTGCTTGCGGAGATATTCCTGATAATCCTCTTCACCCTTTGAAAGCTGCAAGCTCTTGACGCTAAGAGCGATCCGGCGTTCCTCGGGATCAACGTCCAGAACCATCACCTCGATCTCATCGCCCTCGTTTACAACCTGACGAGGATCATCCACGCGATCCTGGCTCATCTCCGAAATGTGGATCAAGCCCTCTACGCCATCCTCCAACTCCACAAAAGCGCCGAACTCGGTGACCTTGATGCACTTGCCCTTTACCCTGGTGCCAGGAGGATACCTATCGGGAATCTTTGACCAGGGGTCATCGGTCAACTGTTTGATTCCCAGAGAAAAACGCTCATTCTCCGGATCTATGTTCAGGACCATGGCCTCCACTTCGTCGCCTTTCTTGAACATCTGGCTTGGATGCTTGATCCTCTGTGTCCACGAGATATCCGAGATGTGGACCAATCCATCTATACCCTCTTCGATGCCGATGAAAATACCGAAATCAGTGATGTTCCTGATGCGCCCACGGATGACCGATCCGACGGGATACCTTTCTTCCAGCAAACTCCACGGATTGGGATCTACCTGTTTCATGCCCAGGGAGATGCGTTTGCTCGAAGCGTCTATATCCAGGACTATAGCCTCGACCTCGTCTCCAACGACCACCATCTTGGATGGATGTTTTATACGTTTCGTCCATGACATCTCAGAAATATGGATAAGACCCTCTATGCCTTCTTCCAACTCCACGAACGCACCATAATCTGTCAGTGATACGACCTTTCCACCCACCTTGCTGCCGATTTCATAACGTTCGTCCGCGTGATTCCATGGATCCTCGTTGATCTGCTTCATGCCAAGAGACACACGTTCCGAATCCTGGTCATATTTCAGTACCATCACGTTGACTTCGTCACCTACGGCAAAAACCTGGCTCGGATGGTTCACCCTGCCCCAGGACATGTCGGTAATGTGCAGGAGTCCATCGATACCGCCCAGGTCTATAAATGCGCCATATTCCGTGATGTTCTTCACGATTCCAGGAAGAACAGCGCCCACCTTGAGTTTTTTCAGAGTATCTGTCTTCAAGGCCTCACGTTCCTTCTCCAGCAACACACGCCTTGAAAGAACGATGTTTCCACGCCTCTTGTTGAACTTGATGATCTTGAACTGGAACTTCTGACCTATGAGCTTTTCCAGATTGCGAATGGGCCGCAAGTCCACCTGAGAGCCAGGCAGGAAGGCCTTGACTCCTATATCCACGCTCAGTCCACCCTTGACCCTGGCAACGATAGTGCCTTCCACCAACTCGTCATTGTCCACCGCGTCGCTTATCTCGTCCCAAACCTTGAGCTTGTCGGCCTTCTCCTTGGACAGAACGATCAGGCCGTCCTCGTCTTCCCATCGTTCCAGGAGAACGTCTACCTTGTCTCCAACCTTGACATCCGGCTTTCCTTCAGCATTCTTGTTGAACTCCGACAGAGAGATGGTGCCTTCCGACTTGTAGCCAATATCGACTACGGCGTGGTCCGGGCGAATCTCGATGATCTCACCCTTTACGATCTCTCCTTCACGCAGTTCCTGCTGCTTCAGGCTGGCTTCGAACATTTCGGCAAAATTCTCTTCATCTTTCACGCCTGTTGAAGCCGCAACGACCTGGCCCTCTTCACCGTTACCTTTCAGTTGCTCCTTGTCCATCATGCTTCCTTGATCCTCGGTTCTCGCTATTCAGCGACCCGTATGCCAACCCAGATACGTGAGGTAACTTTTATGAGTTTTGAAACCTGAACGTAAATAGTCAGCGTCCTCCCAGTTGAAACCTCGTCCCGGCCGAGAGAGGAAACCGGCGCAGTGACGTTGCCCGCCTGATTGCGAAGCGGAGCAACCATACTGATTTTGGGTCTTGGTGTCAAACGATTTTCTCATTATTTTCAAAGAATCAGCCCATGTGGGCTACGCTCAAAAGCCCAGCAATCTCTCATGAACATCGTCCACCAACCACTCCGGAGTAGATGCACCGGAAGTGAGCCCAACCAAGCCAATTCCCTGTAAATCTTCAGAAGTTAACTCCTCGGGCACTTCCACATGAAATGTTCGGGTGTTGGTCGACTCACATATTTCCACCAACCTGCATGTATTTGCACTGTTTCTACCCCCCACCACGACCATGGCATCGACCTTCGATGAAAGTTCCCTCGCTGCTTTCTGCCGTTGCTGAGTGTCTGTGCATATGGTGTCATGAATCTCCACATCATCGAACAGTTCGGCAAGCCTGTGTGCCACCCGTAAAAAACTCTCCTCTGTCAAGGTGGTCTGGGCTACCACTCCTACAGGTGTGTCCCGAGGCAAATCCGGCAAAAAGTATTCAGAGCTGACGACGAACACCGGTCCGGTGGCATAACTCAGCTGTGCCCTTACCTCTGCATGTCGTTCATCTCCAAGAAGTATGACAGTGCGACCGCTGCGTCCCATTTTTTCCATGTATCTCCTCGGGGTCAATACATGTGGACAGCTTGCATCGACCAATTCTATTCCCAAACGCATCGCCTCCTGCACCTGCGGCTTGCTTATCCCGTGTGCCCGCACCAGGGTTGGAAGCCCCACACACTGGGAAATGGACTTCACCTTGTTCAGTCCCAAGGACTTGAGCCTCGCCATCTCCTGGGGATTGTGCATCAATGAGCCCAACACAGCGGCTTTCTTCCCGGATTCGAGAATGCGTTCAGCCATGTCCCTGGCCCTTGCCACACCATAACACAAGCCAAGGTGTTTTGACCTTATCACCTTCATGACCAGTTTCCGTGTCTCAAGTCAGAGCCCTAAGCCGAGCCGGCATATTGCTTCACGAGACCGATTATTTTGGCGACCACTTGCTCTATACTAAGCGGCCCCGTATCTACAACAATCGCATCAGCAGCAGCTTTCAGCGGAGCCACCGCCCTGTTGCGATCCCTTTGATCACGCTCTTGAACTTCTGCCAGAGTCTTTTCCAATGGTTCATGTTCCCCCTTGGCCTCGAGTTCGGCGTTTCTTCTTCGTGCACGTTCCTCCGGAGGTGCATCCAGAAAGACCTTCACCTCTGCATCAGGGAAAACCACGGTTCCTATGTCCCGGCCCTCCAAAACCACTGCTCCATCCCTGCCCAGGCTTCTCTGCATGTCCAACAAGGCACGGCGAACTTCAGGATGGGCAGATACTATGGAGGCTCCCTGAGATATTTCAGGTGAGCGTATGTTTTCGGTCACATCTTCATCATCCAACCACACCCTGTTTTTTCCATCGTCCATTTGAAACCTGACCACCATGGATCCGGCGACCTTGCCCGTTGCCGGCCCGTCATTCCAGTCCACATTTGTCCTCTTTGCGCCAAGGGCTACACAACGATAAATGGCGCCTGTGTCCACCAGACTGAAGCCAAGCCGAGAAGCTACGAGTTTTGCAACCGTAGATTTCCCAGACCCCGCCGGACCATCTATGGCAACCACTGGTTGTTTTCTTCCCATTCTGTATTTCTCCTAATCATCATCCACTGTAATACCAGATGAGATGGTACAGCCCAAGCGGCGTTTCATATCCACCATCTCTTCGGCAAATTCATCGCAGAGCGCACAGATCCTCGATGCATACAGCTGATGCTGTCTTCCAATTTCCGCAGGTGCCGATACAGCCTCGAACCAATGAGAAAGAGTATTGTCAGACTCGGCCCAATTGCTGCGAGCAGCAAGCTTTGCTGCTACCATCGAGATCACCTGTGGCCACAATTCACCACCTGCAATCAAGGCCTCGAAGGATTCGGAATCCAAGGCCACGGTTTGCATTCCAATCTTTTCCCAAAGTATCTTTGCCTTTTCAAAGGTCTTTTCCGGAATGGGATCCTTGTCCATCAGCAGGCATCGTTTTCCATCCAAAACAGCGGGCGAGGCAGAAGCCGGTCCTGAAGCTTTTTCGTGTATCATGGGATAGGCGGGGACAAAGTTTTCCGCTGACCGAACATGTCGCACCAGTTGTTTCCTCATTCGACTCGTCGTGCCGGCGGTGCATGTTATCACCGCCCCCGGCCTGACATCCTTGCCGATAGTATCCATCACCTTGAATATCTCGTCCAAAGGTACTGCGAGGATGATTGCACCTGCACCCATGATACCCCTGGAGTGGTCCGAAAATGTTCTATCCACAAAACCCAGCCTTTTTGCAGCGTCAAGGTTTGAGCTGTCGATGTCCACCCCCACTACTTCGTTGGCTACGGCCCACCCCTTGAGCAAAGCCGCCATGGAACACCCAACGAGTCCAGTGCCGACGATGGACACCCGCTCGAATTCAAACTCTTCACTCATCTTCGTCTCCTCACTAAAACGAGCATCACGAGCAACACCAAAACACCTGGCCATGGCTTGCCAAAGCTACTACAGCCGCAACCTTCACCCACTTCAACACTTTCCTCATCTGTTTGCGCCGATGAATCATTAACATGAATCCTATCGGTATCCATACCACCATCGACACTATCACTCATCTGTTGCCAGTCATCGCCTTTTCCTGCATCAACTCCAGAATCCGAACCTGCATCTTCGATTCCTCCATCTATACCGCCATCGCTATCTGCCTGCCCATCAGCCCCGTCTCCACCATCCACTCCTCCAGGTCTTATCCAGACAGCCACTTCCGATCCAAGACCATCGGGTTTTACCCAGGTGTTGTCGCCTGCTTGAACCACGACGTCGGTCTGTTCGATCCTTGCGCCAGTAACCACATCAAGCCAGGTCAGATCGTATTGCCCGGCAGCCATGGATTTCAGGCCCATGGTGTCTGTCATATTGTCGGAATAAGTAATGTAGCTGTAACCAGGACTTGCCAGGACCCACCTGGTCTGAGCCATGGCAAGATCGTCGCGTGGCACCATCGTGTTGACATCGGTCTCTTCGAAAAAATCCATCAACCTTGCACAATCATCGTATTTTTCCTGCTGGTTCCAGGCCGGATCATCCGATGCCCGCCCCATCCATATGACCTGTACTGCACTCGCGCCGGCCATGATGCTCGCCCAGTTTACCTTTCGTACGGTGGCGCGATCGAGTTTTCCATGATCCGCCATCTCTGACATGTTCAGGATTTTCAAGCCATTGGTATCAGACCAGGCAGCCAGAACACTTTCATGCACTGCGTCAGGAGACTGCTTTGGCAGTTGCATGAGAAACATCTCAAGGTCATGATTCGAGTTGAAGTCAAATGAGGTACTGGAAAGTTCATGAACACCTATCACGTGTCCATATTCATCAGCAGCCTTGATCCGTGCAGCAACAGCAGCCACCTGCGAACTTGTCAGGGATTCGCTATATTCTTCTGCCACGGACCACACCAACAGGCGGTGGTGTTTGAGCCTGTTGACGATCCTGTCCACCGAATCCTGCCACTCTGCAGGCAAAGGTTGAGAGTCATCAAAAAAGAAAAACACGGTGATTACCCCGGCGTTCTCCAGGGAAGTGATCCATGCATCCCATGAATCGAGAGTCTGTTCCAGGGCATCTCCTGCACCCGGATATCCCCCTCCAAAATCCTGGAGGTAGGCTGTAATGTATGTTGCTCTTGCGCCGTGGCTTACAAGAAGGTCCAGGTCAGCTTGTGTGTTGTTGTAGAAAAAGTCCTCGGGATCGCCCGGGCCACAGATGACAACCGGTTTGGGGCCCATGGAATTGTTTTCCCCATGGTAGACCATCCTGGCAGGATATCGTGAATCCATGACTATCTGACCATGATTCGGAGATATCGGCACATAGGCGTCCACGACTACGGTATACATGCTGCATGCACCCGTAGGACATGCGTTTGGTCCAAGCTCCACCTGCCCGGCTTCGAACTCCTTGGTCAAGAGCCTGAAAGACGCATCCTGTGTAACAAGCTCTGCACCAGTGTCGGTCCAACCACCAAGCCACGCAGGCCGCACGGCCACTCGAGTATCGTATGCCACGTACACCTTTGCTCTCTGATTTACCGTAAATCTCAAGAAGGGGTCAGAAGCGTCGAGTTTGTCGTCGTTGGCAGTGCGCAGGTACATCATGCCTTCGTACCCGACAGAGACGGACGAAAAAGTATATCCCCTGTCGATATACTGAGGTTTTCCCACGCCCAGAGTGTCCCACTGATAAGCCCGCCCGCTTTGGACCCAGGTGTCGGTAACTTCCAGTTCCTCGGTCACGGTAATTGTACAGCTAGCCACGTTTGATTCGGCGCCCAGTCCATCGGATACTTTCCAGGAAAAACTATCCCCTCCAACGAAATCGTTGTCGGGCAAGTATGTTGGGGAGACATCCATTGCGCTTAAAGTACCGTGAACTGGATATTGCAATACCTGAATCATGTAAGGTTCAGGTCCATCGGGGTCCGTATAGTCCAGCGACAGCAAGACCGGGGTTCTGACAAATGTGCTTACGGTGCTGTCTGAGGCCACAGGGGCCTGGTTGCCTGCCGGGTCCACCTTTATGGAGACAGTAGCCACGTTGGACTGACTCAGTCCATCGTTCACACTCCATAAAAATTCGTCGCTCCCGCTGAAACCACTGTCGGGTGTATATGTCCGGTTCACCCCGGAACCGGAAAGCACTCCATGAGCCGGAGCGGATTCTATGAAGATGGAATAAGGTCCCGGTCCATCATCGTCCGAGTATTGAAGTTCCATGGACAAGGAGCCTGGCTGCTCCATCCACAACTGCTGCGACTGTGCTTCAGGAGGCATGTTGGTCACAGCTCCAGCAAGGCTACCTAAAAGATGATTCATCGAAGCGTTTGGATCCCCTGGGGCAAATGTCCCCCAGTTTCCCCTGCAAGCCACCACTATACCCAGACTCGGTATGATTGTTATGACCTCAACTCCCCAATGGCCATTTGCCTGGAAAGTGTCAGCTGGGGCGCTCGGCCATGCCGGGTTGCCGTTGGGACATGTTCCATTGAACCACCAGTTGAATCCATATATGCCAGGACCATACTGGGTCTGGTCCGAATCTCCACCAATGGTCCCCGTACCAAGATAATCACTTCCGGAAGACCATGTACGAGGCAAGTCCACCGGAACATCAGGCTTCATGTAGTTTTCAAAATAAGTTCTTGGAAGAAGCTGAGTTCCGTTCCAGTTTCCCTGGTTGGCCCACAACCAGCCTATGCGGGCAAAATCCCTGGGTGAAGCGTTCAAGCCC
>JALVPF010000391.1 GCA_027031935.1 Myxococcales bacterium
AGAGGCTTGGGCGGGGAGACGAGATCCTCGTTCGACCCGGGGAGAGATTGGCAGTGGACAGCACTGTGATCGAGGGTTCATCGAGCCTTGATACCTCTGCCCTGACGGGAGAAAGCAGACCTCGTCATGTGGAAACAGGTGACGAAGTCCTTTCCGGGTCTGTCAATCTCAGCGGATTGCTGACTCTCAGGGTTACCAAGGAGCTGAAAGAATCAGCCATCGTGAGGATACTGCAGTTGGTGCAAGACGCCACGGCAAGAAAGGCAAGGACAGAAAACTTCATCACCACCTTTGCCCGTTACTACACTCCTGTGGTGGTTTTGCTGGCCCTGCTGGTAGCCTTGGCTCCTCCATTGTTTTTTTCCGAATCCTACTCGGTATGGATATATAGAGCCCTGGTGCTGCTGGTCATTTCATGCCCTTGCGCCCTTGTGCTCTCTATTCCCCTGGGTTATTTCGGCGGCATAGGCAAGTCCGCCAAATCAGGTATACTGGTGAAAGGTTCGAATTACCTCGACGCTCTCTCTGCGCTTTCGGTGGTGGCCATGGACAAGACAGGCACCCTTACCAAGGGTGTGTTCAAGGTGACCGAGATCCATGAAAGGGGCAATTTCAAACCGGATGACCTTCTCAGACTTGCGGCCATCGCGGAGGCTCATTCCTCGCATCCCATAGCCGGTGCGGTTCGCAACGCATGGGAAGGGAGCCTTGAACCAAGTCTCGTCAAACAGGTCGAAGAGTTGCCGGGTTCCGGAGTCATAGCAAAAACCGAGGACATGGAGATAATGGTCGGCAACGATCGGCTCCTGCACGAACAGGACATAGAACACGACACATGCGATGTGACCGGTACCGTGATTCATGTGGTTTTGGATCGATCTTATGCCGGTTACATGATCATCTCAGATGAACTCAAGCAGGATAGCCCCATGACGATTACCAGGCTCAAGGAGCTTGGCGTGCAAAAGACCGTCATGCTCACCGGGGACAGTTGGGATGTTGCCAGGAGCACAGCCCAAAAAATCGGTATAGATGAAGTGCACGCCGAGCTGTTGCCTGAAGACAAGGTAGATGTCATCCATGAGCTGAAAAAAGGACTCCCGGTGGCTAAAAAAATCGCCTTTGTGGGTGATGGAATAAATGACGCCCCGGTGCTCGCCACGGCAGATGTGGGCATCGCCATGGGTGCCTTGGGCAGTGACGCTGCCATCGAGTCGGCGGACGTGGTGATCATGGATGACAAGCCCTCCAAGATCGCAGAGGGCATCGAGATCGCACGCCGAACCCGTCGTGTGGTATTGCAAAACATATTTTTTGCCATTGCCATCAAGTTTATCTTTATCGTTTTGGGAGTATTTGGCGAGGCCACCATGTGGGAGGCGGTCTTTGCAGATGTGGGTGTGGCGCTGCTTGCCGTGGCAAACTCCATACGTATTCTAAGATAAAAATCTATCTTCGTATGATTCAGCAAATCAGGCCAGGTAGATCTCATGGATAGGGGCACAGTCTCGAAAGTGCATCCTGATTTTGGCCTATTGAATTTCTGCTTGTTGAACCTGTCTGCCGGAACTCAGGTATCTTCTCACGGAATGTATCCATGCTCGAGATTGAGGAGTGAATCGCGATCGTCGAATTGCTCGTTCCAGGACTCGTCAATGTTATATATGAGCACCGCCTGCAACTGCAGCTCGTCACCACCTAACACATCATGCAATCCTGTAGCGGACCTGAGGTATTTGCCCTGCACGCCAAGATCGAAATTCTCACCCAGACGGTAAAAGATATTTGCTATTACCAAATGCGAATCCAGCGCGACTTGAGTATCCAGCAACCTTGTGTATCCGTAGGTAAGCGCAACCTGCAACATTGGTCGTTCCAGCTTGCGATACAGGTACCTCAATGAGGTCATGGTGGTCAGTCTTTTTTCCAAAGCAAGCTGAAGGCCGCCTGAAGCGGGAATATCAGTTAGTCCCATATTGAATGAAAACTGGCTCCTGATGTCTACGAAATGGACAGGATCCGGGTTGAGGTTGACTATGGCCGAAGCCAGAAAATTGCTGATCAGTCCATCCAGGTCATCACCACTGTCAGTTCTTTTGAACGAGGCATTATAGCCAAGGCCCAACTGCGCGAGCACTGGACGATTCCATCGTTGCGATTCTGGAACACGATACTCCAGGAACAAACCACCAGAGTTGAATCGTGGCCCGACTTCACCTTGCCCGGATACAGCGCTCTCTTTCAAATGAGCTCCGAAAACGCGCACCCAATATCTCTGGGCAAAAACGTGTCTGTACTCCAAAATCTCGCCAAACTGGCTAGGCTCAGATTCATCCAGTGAATACAGGGGATTGAGGACATCGCTGAAGAACAGAGCATCATCATCCCTGGAGGTGGGAAACTCTATCATCGCGCTTCCGAGTCTTGCCCTACCAACACGAATGATATTCTTCTGATCCTCGATCTTGAGAACGACCTGGTGGAAAAAAACCGGTCCCAGTTCCGAGTCCAGGTCCGTAAACTGCAGACCTATGGCCATGCGTGCGCGCAAAGTGCCATAGAGCTTTTGGCGAAAGCCCAGGAGAATGCTCGTATCTGAAAAATCCAGATTTGTCTCTTCACCTTTGCCATCAAGCCTGCCTCCTTCCAGCGACACTATACCTCGTGAAGCAAGCTGAACCTCCGGGCTGAGTTCGGCAGTGGAAGCAAGAGGTGAATGGAGAACAAGAACGGCTGAGAGAATACCCCATGGAAATAGTCGCATTTTCATATCGCACCCCTTATTCATCCAAGGCAACCTTGGGTAGCATGTCCATCTTGCCGGAAGATTTCATCTCCATCCCACCCATCTTCATCGGTTTTACCTCCAGCTCTTCCTTGGGCAGGTCCTCATAAACCAGCACCATCAGGTTGCCACCCGGGTATAGCCCGTTGTTGGTAACACGCCTCGTGTCGTGATCGTGAAAGGTCCATATTCCCCGATTGGTACCCTCTATGACCATGTCCAGGGTTTTGCCCGGACTGAGCCGCATTGTGTTCATCTGTTGAGGCCGTTCCAAGGCGATGCCATCATTGCTGACCAACCAAAAATCATGGCCATGAAGATGCAGGTAATGCTCCTCGGTGCCTGCGTTGATCAGTCGCACACGGATATTTTCATCCTGCTTGATGTACAGGCTTGGAGTCACCGGGTAGGCCTTTCCGTTGACAGTAAACCAGTTGGGGATGGGAAGCTCCGATGGCGATCGCCGATTGACCACGTATGGAGGCTGGTAACCGTGCTCCATGGACTCGCGCAGCTGCTCTACGCTATCGAACAGGGCGAAGCGCTCCTTGTCGAAGCGACCGTTTTTCATCAGGTACCCTCGTTCCTTCATTCTCTCGAGCATGAAGTTCATCTCCCGCCTGAGAAAATTGCTGTCGTGCGCTGAGTACACGAGGGTGTAGTCCCTGTCGTACTTGAACCTCTTGGCAACAGGATCATCATCATCTTCGATGATGAACGAGCCATACATGCCTGCCTGCATGTGCAGCAAAGTTCCCCAATGGCAGTGGTAAAAATGGGTCCCTGCAGGTTCTGCCACAAACTCGTATACGAACTCCTGACCTGGCATCACCGGCATCTGAGTCACGTACGGAACCCCATCCATTCGCCAAGGAACATACAGACCGTGCCAGTGAATGGTATGGTTGAGATCAGTGTCGTTTTTGAAAAAGACCCGTATCTTGTCTCCTTTTTTTACTCTAATCTCAGGCCCGGGGATCTGGCCGTTGAAGGCAAGCGTGTGAAATGTCACCCCCGGTACAACCTCGTGCCGGTGTATTCCAACCGCCAACCTGAACTCCTTGACCCCCTTGTTCATGGTAGGCTCCAAGGGTTTGGGG
>JALVPF010000392.1 GCA_027031935.1 Myxococcales bacterium
GCCCTCCACACGATTCCTCTCCTGACTATATGCGGACTTCAGTGGCACGAACCACTCGCTGGGCGAAAAGGTGTCTGGAGGCAAGGTCGAAAAAAGCAGGGGCCCTGTTCGCCATTGTACAGGGGGGACTGGACATCGGTATGCGCTTAGAGCACCTGGAGCAACTTGCGTCCATGGGTTTTGATGGCATGGCCATAGGTGGCCTCAGTGTAGGTGAGGGGCCTAAAGCCATGAACCGTGTGTTGTCTGAGGTGGCTCACAACTTGCCAGAAGATGGCCCCAGATACCTCATGGGAGTGGGTCTGCCCCAGGACATCATAAGAGCAGTGGGGCATGGGGTGGACATGTTCGACTGTGTGGTGCCTACGAGAAATGCAAGAAATGGGCAGCTTTTCACCTGGGATGGCCCAATCCAAATCCGCCACGCTGCACATGCCAGGGACACCTCACCCGTGGATCCAAGCTGTGATTGTCCTGCATGCAGGCGCTTTTCAAGGGCTTATCTGAGGCATCTGTATATCTCTGACGAGATCCTGGGAGTACGTCTAACCACCATACATAACTTGACTTTTTACGCCAGACTCATGGAGAGCGTTCGGAGAGAGATTCGAAATGGCACTTTTAGCCAATGGTCTTTATCTGCTCTGGAGCGTCTGGAGGGCGGTCAGGCTTAATTATGTGTCCAATTGATGAAAAAATTGTTTGATTTACCATGGTGGTTTTGCTAGTACCTGTGGGCCATTGTCCTTTGGCAGTGGATAGTTGTTTCTAACCTGCTGGTAAGAAAAGGAGAACCAGTGGAACAGATCCTGTATGCAATTTTGGCAGATCAAGGCGGACAAGCGCCTGGAGCTCCTCCTGGATGTGCGGGCGCCGGGGGCATGCTCCTGCCCATGTTGTTGATGTTTGCTGTGATTTATTTTCTCATCATACGACCGCAGCAAAAGCAGCAAAAGCAGCATAAGCTCATGTTGTCCGCGTTGAAAAAGGGTGACAAGGTGGTTACGAACGCTGGTATTTTTGGAACGCTCACCGGCTTGACGGATTCGACGGTAACGCTGGAAATATCCAAGAACGTTCATATTCGAATGCTCAGAAGTCAGGTGGCTGGTTTGCAGCCAGGTGAGCAGCTTGATTCGGATGCTGCACCTGTCGTCCCCGGTTCTGAAAAAAAGAAGTAGCGAAGTAGCCTAGCGTTCATCTCGTCTAATATGGCGAATAGCGAGGTCGGATATTATGGAAAAGGCGTGGTACTGGAAGGTATTTTTCGTTTTGGCATTGGTGGTCTGGTCAATTTTGTACCTGCTGCCGACTTTCATACCTGGCAGCCTTCCTGAATGGTACACCGGGATTTTCGAAAAGAGGGTGAACCTGGGATTGGATTTGCAGGGTGGTATACACCTGGTTTTGGGTGTCGAAGTCGATAAGGCATTGGAAGACAAGGCCGATCAGTATGTCCGTGATTTCAAGGCCACCATGAAGGAAAAGCGCATCGGTTTCAAGAAGGTCTATCGCGTTCCAGGTACATGGCGCATCAGATTCGAATTGGACAAGCCGGATGACAAGCCGAGACTGGAAAAGAGAGTCCTTGATGGCTTCAGGAACTTGAAACAGGTTTCAGTAAAAGACAGCGACACCATAGTCGAGGTTACATTTGGCGAAAAGTATGTGGATGATCTTCGCAAAAATGCCCGTGACCAGGCCCAGATAACCGTAAGGAACAGGGTCGATGAGTTCGGTGTGGCAGAGCCTGAGATCGCACCGCACGGTGAAAACGGAATACTTGTTCAGCTTCCTGGAATGTTCGACCCTGAGCGAGCCAAGACTCTCCTGGGTAGAACCGCCCAGTTGGAATTCAAGATGGTGGATGACGAGTCCGATTTCATCGCGAGCCTCAAGGGCAAGTTGCCAAAGGGTGTGATTATGCGGGAATACCCTTATGAGGGGCCCAATGGCGAGATTGTGACCGAGAGGTACCTGGTGGCAAAAGGCAAGGGTAATGAGGGGCGTAACCTGTTGTTGAACTTCTTCAACAATGCCGATGAGGTAGAAAAGTTCCTCAAGAACAAGAATGTGGATCCGAAGCTGGTCGCCAAGGTAATGCTCAAGTTTAAAGGTGGCCTCTCCCCCATAGAGCGCAAGGAAATCATGGAAATGGTGACGCCTGTCCTTTCCGGTGGCGCAAAAAGCCTGACACCACCGGAGACTGGTTCAATGGCTCCTGATGACAAAAAGGGTCAGACTGCCAAGGCCGAGGACAAGAAAGCCGAGGACAAGAAAGCAAAAGCTGAAGTCAAGACAGCAAAAGCGGACGAGACTGCCAAGGCCGACAAGACTGACAAGACTGTAAAAGTCGGTAAGACAGCTAAGGCTGACGAGACAGCAAAGACTGACAAGACAGCAAAGACTGACAAGACTGCAAAAAAATCGGATGGAAAGACAGACCTTGCAGCCACGAAGGAAAAGAAGCCAGAGCTTGAAAAGGCTGCCTTGGCAGCAAAATCCCATGATCTGCTTAGGCTGGAGAAGCTTCTGGAAGGCAAGGTTCCCGAGGGCCACGAAATCGCCTTTGGTCGCAAGGAAAGACAACTGGAAACCGAGTTCAGGACCTATTATCTGAAATCTGAAGTGTCCATGACCGGCGATTATATTACTGACGCAAGGGTCAGCAGGGATCCAAACACCGGCTCCCCTGAGGTCTCTTTGACATTTGACCGTACGGGCGCGAACATCTTCGAAAAACTGACGGGTGAGAACGTCAAAAAGCGAATGGCCATAGTTCTGGAGGGTGAGGTGGCCTCTGCGCCTGTTATTCAGACTCGTATCGGAGGTGGCCGTGCCAGGATCACCTTGGGGTCTTCGCGGGATTACAACGAGGCGATCAAGGAGGCTCAGGACCTGGCTGTCGTGCTACGTGCTGGTGCCTTGCCCGCACCTGTCAGGATTCTGGAAGAACGCACCGTCGGACCCACCATGGGCGAGGATGCCAGGAAACAAGGTGTCTATGCGCTCATCATCGGCATGGTACTGGTGGTGCTGTTCATGTTGGTTTATTACCGCTTGTCGGGATTTATCGCTGATATCGCCTTGTTGCTCAATGCCCTGTTTATTATGGCGGTTATGGCAGCATTTCAAGCCACATTGACCCTGCCTGGAATTGCCGGGATCATCCTGACCATAGGTATGGCGGTGGATGCAAACGTTATCATCAACGAACGTATCCGTGAGGAGTTACATTCTGGCAAGACACCAAGGGCTGCGGTGGATGCCGGATATGGACGTGCTTTCTGGACAATTTTTGATGCGAACTTTACCACTCTTATCGCTGCAGTGGTGCTGTGGTCTTATGGTTCGGGCCCTATTCAGGGCTTTGCGGTAACCTTGTTCGTGGGAATACTGGCGTCCATGTTTACCGCCATTTTCGTCACGAGGATCATCATTGACTGGTTGGTCCTGAAGATTAAGGTCAAGCGGCTCAGTATCTGAGCAGCGGTGGAGGCACCCAATGGAATTTTTCAAACCTGGTTCGATGAAGATAGACTTCGTGGGAAAGCGCCGCGGATTTCTATTTGTGTCAATCGTGCTGGTTCTTGCGTCAATTGTCATTTTCATCGTCAAACAATCGACTGGGACAATCAACTGGGGTATCGATTTTGCCGGTGGAACGGTGATAGACCTGGAGTTCAGCAAAGCGGTCGATATCGGCAAGATCAGAAAAACTGTAGACGATTTGGGTTATACAAAGAACGTGATACAGAGCACAGGAATGGTGGGAGAGGGTGGCAAGGCCGACTATATGATAAGAGTGGCTCGAATCGCTATCCTGAGCAAGAAAGACGCAGACAAGGTCAGAGAGTACCTCAAACAGAAGTTCGGCAGCAATTTACACGAGTTCAGGTTTGACGAGGACTCGGGTGACCAGTTCGAGCTCAGATTCAACAAGGCGGTCACCAAAAAGCAAATTGAAGATTCCCTCAAGGAAATTGCTTCTGAGATAGGTCGAAAAGAATTGGCGGATGTCACCATACGAAAGCAGGGCAGGGAGAACGAAATCCGCTACGTGGTTCTCATGACCGGTGTTTCAAAGCAGATAGAAAAAGCCATGAAGGCTAAATTTCCCGACGCCAAACCATTCGTGAGAAAGGTGGAGTTTGTTGGACCTCAAGTGGGTAACAAACTCAGAAACGATGGCATCCTGGCCATGATCTACGCTATCGCTGGGATCCTGGTTTATGTGGCTTTCAGGTTCAATATGCAGTTTGCACCAGGTGCCGTGATTGCCCTGGCCCATGATGCCATCATCGTAATTGGCATGTTCGCCTTGTTCGGTCTGGAATTCAACCTGACCTTCGTGGCTGCAATCCTCACGGTCATTGGTTATTCCGTCAACGACACGATTGTGGTCTATGACCGTATACGTGAGAACATGGGAAAAGTGAGAAACCAGCCCATAGACACGATGATAAACAAGAGCCTCAACGAGGTTTTGAACAGGACCATTTTGACATCCCTGACTACTCTGTTGGCACTGATTGGTTTACTGGTCCTGGGTTTTGGCGAGATTCAGCAATTTGCCATCGCCATGACTATGGGCGTAGTCGTTGGTACCTATTCGTCAATCTACGTGGCCGGTTCCACAACCATTTGGCTTGAGGAAATGGCCAAAAAGATGAAACACTCCTGAGTTGCTCATGGATAGAGCCTGGGATATCCGCGAAGTGGAGTCCATTGAAGCGGAGTCCCTTGCCAGCGAGCTGAAAGTCCCAGAAATCATCGGAAGACTCCTGCTGCTGCGTGGTGTAAGAAACGCAGAAGAAGCAAGGCGATTCCTGTCTCCTTCTCTCTCGGACCTTCACGATCCTTTTAGCATGAAAGACATGGACAAGGTTGTCGCCAGGCTCATGAAGTCTTTCATGAAAAAGGAAAAGGTCTGCGTGTGGGGTGATTATGACGTGGATGGAATCACCTCCACATCTGTCTTGCTGATTTTTCTCAGACAGGCAGGCCTGGACGTGGTATATCACATTCCTTCCAGGTTTGAGGAGGGGTATGGCCTCAATGACGCCGAGATCGACAATATTTACCAGCATGGAACGAGACTTCTGATCACGGTGGATTGTGGAGTCTCTGACACGGAGGCCATTGAACATGCGCGCAGCATTGGCTTGGATGTCGTGGTGCTCGACCATCATCAGGTACCTGATGAGCTTCCGCCGGCCATTGGCGTTTTGAATCCACACCGGGAAGATTGTCATTTTGAAACAGAGGACCTGGCTGCAGTTGGAGTGGCTTTCAATCTGGTCATGGCCCTCAGGGCTGAACTCAGGACCAGAGGTTTTTTTAGCGATTCAGGTGAACCCAATCTCAAAGAAGTGATGGACCTGGTGGCCTTGGGGACCGTGGCTGATATCGTACCCTTGTTGGGTGAGAACAGAACAATTACATATTTTGGGCTTCAGGAGTTGTCCGCAGGGCGGAGACCCGGGATAGCCGCGTTGAAGGAAGTCTCTGGCCTCAGGTGGGGCGATGTCACTGCAGGTCAGGTTGCATTCAGGCTTGCACCAAGAATAAATGCTTCGGGCCGGTTGGGCAGCGCGTCAAAGGGTGTGGATCTTCTTACCACCAGGTCTTATTCCAAGGCCCTGAAACTCGCACGACTTCTGGATGAGGCAAATGTCGAGCGTCAGGGAATAGAACAAGAAATCTATCAGCAGGCAATGGAACAGGCCGATGAGTTGATCCATGGCCAGCCACCCCAGTCTCTTGTACTTTATTCCGACAATTGGCATGTCGGTGTCATAGGTATTGTGGCCTCGAGACTGGTGGAACATTTTGCTTGCCCGGTGGTCTTGGTCAGCCTGGATGGTAGCGAAGGCAGGGGTTCTGCCAGAGGACTTTCTGGAATTCATCTTTATGAAGCCATGACCAGGTGCGAAGAGTTCCTGGTCACCTTCGGTGGTCACAGAATGGCGGCGGGCCTGACTCTCAAACGTGAAGATCTGGATAATTTCAGAAAGTCCTTTTCGAAGGCCATCGCCGAGCAAATAGAGCAAGGTGCCCCTGGAAAAGTTTTTTCAGTCGACGCCGAGGTTCCCCCTTCATCATGGACTCCCTCCATGGTACAAGCTCTGCTTTCTCTGGCTCCATTTGGTCTTGGAAATCCTGAACCTGTGTTTCTTGCAAGAAATTTGCTCCTTAAATCTGTCAGAACGGTGGGGAGAGAACCTCCTTATCATCTCAAAGCCACAGCAGTAGAAGATGGTAGAAGCTGGGATGTCATAGGTTTCAGAATGGGAGAGAGAGTCAAAGAGGTCTCCAGGCACGTGGATATTCTCTATACTCCAGAGTTCAACACCTGGGACGGTCAGACATCCATTCAGTTGAGATTGTTGGATTTTCGACCTTCCTGATCTGAAGAGACCACTCTAAGGCCTCAGAAAAATTGCTTTGTTCAGATTCGTGCTCCAGAATATGAGGTATGGAAATCCCCCGAGGCCAGATTGATCATCAGAAGTTGCTTGAAGAACTCGTGGCCGTTTTCCATGCACCGAAGTCCAAAGCACCGAAGTCCAAAGCACGCAGAAATGGAAAGTACAAAAGATCGGTGGTTTTTGTTTTACTTCTCTTGTTGCTGGGGATTGCTTCTGCGGTATTTTTCTTCCTTGCTAGTGCTTTTGCCATGTCCGGGAGACAGCCTCTTTCAAAGAGACAGCCCATTTCCAAAAAGAAATCAATAGGTACTGAACTATCCCAAGGCAGGGTGCGGCACTCTTCTCGTCCAACGGTCAGGGGAATATTGCAGTTCAGGGGAAATGAGGAGAGAAACTGGTATGGTATGGGGCCTGTCCCTTTCCAGCCCGAAATTCTTTGGAGATTTCCCGACAGACCCATGTGCTCGGAGAGCAGGGTCGGCAGCGAGGTCTCGACATGGTGCGGTACCGGGTGGACGGGACAACCCGTGGTTTGGGAGAGACCTGATGGGATAACCGAGGTCATTGTCGGGGCATATGATCGGAAAGTTCATTTCATAAATGCCGAGACAGGCAAGGAAACCAGACCTCCGTTTACCACGGGTGACATCATCAAGGGATCAGTAACCCTGGATCCCGATGGAGACCCTCTTTTGTATTTCGGCTCAAGGGATAACAAGTTGAGAATTGTTGCCATAGACAGGCCCAGGCCCGTGGAACTCTTCGCACTACCTGCGTCTTTCGTCCATGGTATCTGGAACAATGATTGGGACGCAAATCCCACCATTCGCGATGGGATATTGTACACCGGAGGTGAGAACGGGTATTTCTTTGCCATAAAGCTCAACAGGGATTACGACGAAAGAGGTCTGGTTCAGGTGCATCCGGAGATGCTGGCCTCTGTACAGGGATGGACAAAGGAACTACTTAAAAAAGTCGGTGACTCAAACGCGAGCATAGAAAATTCGGTCACGCTTTTCAAAAATCGGGTATATTTCGCAAACTCGGCTGGCCGCATAGTGGGTCTTGACATCTCCAATCTCAAAGAAGGTCATTGTCCCATGGTGTTTGATTTTTGGGCCGGGGATGACGTGGATGCAACCATAGTGGCTGATCACGATGGGTCCTTGTATGTATCTGTGGAGTTGGAGAGGTTTTTGCCTCGTTCAGACGAAGTCGGTCAGCTGATGAAACTCGATCCTGCAAAACCCAAGAATCCGCTGTTGTGGAGCCTTGCCATTCCTCCATCCTTCGCAGATTACAAGGGAGGAATATGGGCAACTCCGGCCCTTGGACGAGGTGTGTTGTATGTGGCGACCAATCCAGGGCAGCTGCTGGCGGTGGATACAAGGACGGGTCAAATCACGTTTGCTGACTTTATAAACCCCCATGCCTGGAGTTCTCCAGTGGTGGTGGATGACACCCTGATGGTGGCCACGTGCAAGGGCGAAATCCGCGCTTATGGTTTGGACGACCCTCGTAAACCTGAGCGTCTGTGGTCTGTTCATATACCTTCTGGTGCCTGTATAGAGTCAACTCCTGCAGTCTGGAAGGGCAGGATCATCGTTGGAGCAAGGGATGGGTATATATATGCCTTTGGAAAACCACCTTCGCCCAAGCCCATCAAAACAAGTATGCTCCACTCAGTCCAACATTGAAATCCCCGAAATACATTATGGCGTCATGAAGCCCTAGGCGAAACCCTAGTTCCACTTCAAAGGATTTGGCGTGGTATCTTGCACCCAGGGAAAGGGCCAGCGGGAATGCAACATCGTCTGGATCACCGTCCTGGGGCATGTCGTCGTCCATCTCCACCATGGCATTGAGTTCCAGGATGAACTGGAGTCCTGGTAAATTTGGAGCAGGGGCCGAGCCAAGGGTCAGGTCAAATCCCCAGGCAGAAAAATCGTCAGCATCGTCCAAAGCAACAAATTTTGGTCCTGTACTCAACAAGGCTGAAAACCATGTCAAGCTCCATCCAACAGCCACCATGGGCTCGAAGACCGCCATACTGTTTATGATGTCGAGATCATCAGAGCTGTTGTCCACATCCACCTGCAGGAATGTGTTTGTAGGCAACCAGAGCCTGAAGGATGGCGTGACGACTACTCCAAGTTGTTCCAACTCGAATGTGTAGCGCGCATGTAGCCTTATATTTCCTATGTCGGCTCCGGAATCATCTATGAAGTCATGTTCGGAAGATATGTCGTAGACCATGAGGAAGGGGACATCCAATCCTATGGTCAGTGCGTCCAGAAATGAATATTCGGCCGAGAGCCTGAACTGAACCGAGGACAAGGTGATCTCATCGGTAAGTACAATCAAGTCCATGTCATAGGAGTGATGATTGAAATCCAGCGCAAACGAAACCCTCGACTCAGGCTTTGGAGACAAGGGGGGGGACCACAGGTAGCCATCTTCTGACAGAGGAGCGATCACCTCGTGCTCTGCAGCGCGGGATGCATTCAGAACCGTGAAAGAAAGGAAAAATCCCAACATGAATGAAATATTTCTTGGTGGTGTGTGCATGGAATTCCTCCGTAATTTATTCCGTGTTCAACTTGTCCAATCCCAGCTTTGAGATCATGGCAAATTTGTTCAACAACACGCCTGCCATTTCATTTTTCAGCACACCATCCGAGTCGATGACGAACCAGTGCGGAACCGTGTTCTTGCTGGCAGCCTGCATGACCTCACCCGCTGGGTCGATAAAACTTCCAGTGCCAATTTTTGCAGCCATTTTTTCCATGGATTCCCTGGTTCTTCCACTGCCGATAACAGGTTTTATACCGATACTGGTAGAAGACGAGTACTGGTCCATCAGCGATTTGACGATTGGCATGGTGGCCTTGCAGGCAGAACACCATGGTGCCATGAAAACTATTACGCAATAATCCTTGCCCTTGCATGGGTCATAGCCTGAAGTATTGGCGGCAGATGGGCTTAGATGGAGCTTGGGGAAGGGAGTAGGTAAAAGCCACCAGATCACCAGTGCGAGTACCCACAAACCTGCAGTCAGTCTGAGTACAGGGAAAGACCAGCGTTGAAATCCATATTTTGTTTCTGCTTTGGCAGGTAACTGGTCGGTCCCTGCGGTAGGAAATATGGAAGTGTTTGCTCCGCAGTGAGGACAGACGCTGGGTTGTCCATACAACTGCATATGACAATGTGGGCAGGCAGCCATCTTGTCTCCTTGTTGTCTGATTATCTCCGAGGGCTTGTGGGAAGATCAATAGTCCTCTTTCCGCGCACCGTGAGCACCGTGAGTGACTTGCTGAATTGGTGATCGAGACCAGCGGAATAGTCTCTAACAGTGTTTCGCCTGCAGTTCCCGACTAATCGATGGGCATGGCGGTTTTAGAGGGGCTTTGCTGAGATGTGCACCTCATCGGCCGTGAATCCCATGACCATGGCAGCGATGGACCCAGCTACCATGAGTCCTATACCTCCCCAGAAAAGGCCGCTGCTGGTAATGTTGGCAGAACTGTCATTGTCTGCTAGCAAGGGAGCCGTCATCATAGCAGCACCACCTCCAATGCCTACGATCCCAATAAGATAGCCCGCGATCCGCAAGCCTTGGTTACTCTTGTAAGAGCCGGTGAGTACTGAAGGTTGCTCCAAGTCCAACGCCTCCGGGTATAGGTGTACACCATGTTCACCATCGGAGAGCCCCAGTTGGTAGTGACCGGCAGCGATTTCTGCCTCACAGGGGGATGTACAGATGCGACTGAATTGGGCACCGCGGGCCGTGGCCGTAACGCCGTTGCCCCAGGCAACAGCATAGGACTCGCCGGTTTTGTAATAGAAGGTGATATTGGGTTGTAGTGATTCTAAACGAAGTTTTACCGCCGGTGCGTGCAACTTGACAATGTTGGATTCCCCAGTGGCATGGGTTTGCCGTTTTTGTGGTGCCTGCCCATCGTAGCTCTTTACTTGGTCCATGGGCCAGGTATGAATGGTGCCGTCCAGCGTCATTATCTTGATGTGATCACCGGGAACCAACTCGATTAGGTGGCCGCTATAGATACTTCCGTCGATCAGGTGCACCTGCCTAATGGGACCGGTCGGATTTTCGTCTGCCAGCGTGTTTCCAACCAATGCCAAGGTTGCTAGCAGAACGGTAACGATTGTCATACGTCTCATTTTTTCCTCCGTATAAATTTTTTTGAAGAAGAGGTAGTAAATCCAGTGCCGGGAGTAAGCACCGAAAAAAAGCACTTTCTGATGTGGCGGAAGTCGATATGTCCGGATTACGGTCAGTGAGCCCGATGGATAGGAAGGACAGGAAATCCAAATGGGCTTTTCCTGTCTCAACACGCATGGCATTGGTGCCTCCCTGACGACTCAACCATCCCCTCCTCCCTGCCTGATCGGACGGATAGGAATCAGGATACGTCGCGAACCTACTCGAAGTGACCTCGACATGTCAATAACTTTGGGCGGCCAGTTTATGGATAAAATCGACAGAATGGAACCTTACTGTATCTTGACACGTCACAACTGGTGTCGGATTATCACGGTGGACAAATGGTAGGAAAAAGATCACATCTGCGCTGTGCTCTCGTATGGGAGAGGACCTTGCTGGACGAGCGAGTCATCAAACCTGGGCAACGGGTGACGGTTGGCGAGTCCCCCAAGGCCATGTACACCCTGGAATCGCATGTGATTGGCAAAAAGCACACCTTGCTGAGCCTTGATAAGTCAGGGGCGGCCCTTTTTTTGAAATCAGGATTTCTTGGCAAGATTACCATTGGTGGAAGAACCCTCGAGGTTGAGGATTTGGCTAACGACACCTCCGGTCTTGCCGAACGCAGGGGTGATAGCGTCATCTATCGTTTGGCTCCTGGTGATGGCGGTGTTCTGGTTTTTGGAAGGGTCGGGCTTGTGTTCGATTTCATCGAACCGCCCCCGCCGCCCCCACCGTCCAGGATTTCACAAGTCCTTGACTTGGATAGAACCGTCAA
>JALVPF010000393.1:0-948 GCA_027031935.1 Myxococcales bacterium
TCCATCGTCCGGCAGTCCCTGGGCAGGTTCATTCAGGCGGCAATCGACCTGTACGAATCTTCGCGGAAGCGCCGATGTATCGATATTCTCCTCGGTCATGATTCTATCGTTTATCTGTATGTCGTGCAGCGTGGGTTGGCCAAAGTAGACGTCTGCCGATGCCCCCATGGCATATGTACCCTTGATATCATCCTGAGGAATGTCGTACAGGAGACCGGGGGCGGCTTCTCCCTCCTCCACCTGTATGTCGGCAACCAGCACCATGGCGCGACCGTACATACCGCTGCCTGTTGCCTGGACTCCCGACGCACTGCCGGCTACCATCTGGATATGTTGTGGCCTCCAAGGTTTTGATACAAAGCCTGCATGGGGACCAGGGAAAACAAGCACAGAGACGGATTTGTCAAAGGACATCCTGCCGTCCTGTCCGTCCATGATTCTTCCCTCTTTATCATATGCCGATACGTTGAAAGTGAATGTCACATCACCTGGTGCAAAATCGAAAGGGTTGTCCTTGGTGCCTTCTCCCCCGGTAGCACCATCGATGCCGGTCAGGGTAACCTTGAAATGACCCAGGCCGTTTTCCATACTCCTGTTTTCGACACAGGGACCGGCAGCAAGCGCAAGCATGGCGACTGCAAGGAGGAGGCCCGCAAAAGTCAGTTTTTTCCTGTTCATGCCAGCCTCCTAGTTGACCTTGCGGGTGATCCGGCCATCCGGCTCACCTACGATAATGGGAAAGTCCAGGGGGTTGTTGCAGAATTGCTCCACGGCAGGACCAATGGTGGAGCAGTACTGCAGAGCGCGGGCACAGGCTTTTTCATCCCTGCGTTCCGGGTCGTTGCAGTGATTCTGCTGAAAATCCATGACGTCACCACAGGTGCAAGCGCCTTTGATGACGATGTTGCGCTGTTGCTCTTCGGTCTGAATCTCAAGACAGAAACTCAG
>JALVPF010000393.1:958-11423 GCA_027031935.1 Myxococcales bacterium
GAAACTCAGTGAAAAGGGATTTACCGAGTTCGGGTCAGACGCTAGCAGTTTCTTGCAGGATGGGAATCTGCGTAGATACTCCACAAGGGCGTCTCTCATGGAAATACCGGAGTAGACCTTTGTAGTGTTTCTTCTCAGAACATCAAAACCGGAACCACCCCTTGCGATGTAGTCGTTTGTGGCCAGCTTGTATGATGCGTCGGGATCCAGCATCCTTTCGCCTATCCGAATGTCTTCTGCAGGATGGGCATAACAGGAACCCTGGTTACACTCCCATTTTGCCGAGCCCTCGTAGTCCTCGGCACATATTTCAGGCCTGTACTGGCAGCAGTCGTCGGCACTGGAGCAGTGGTAATGAGCTTCGTTTCTTTTTACCTGGCCGCAGTTCATGACAAAAGAGCAACCGGCGATCTGTGCCTGGGACTGACAACCACGTCCTTCTGAGCGCCTGGTGACAAAGTCGAACATCTCCTGTATCTCTCTGCCCGACAGGTACATTACGGTCAGGGTGTTTTCGAACGGGAAGACGTTGAAAACGGTCTCCATGTCAATGAGACCCTTGTAGAAGTTGTCCCTTATGCCTAGGGTGTTGGTGACACAAAACTCGGCCTCTACCCTCTTTCTGATCATCATGGCCGTTGCCGTCATGTCTCCAAGGGCCGAATCTCCACCATCTGCGGTGTTTTTTCGCAGCACCGTCTTTGGAGCGTAGCCGTAGATCTGAGCCAAGTCGAACTTTGGATCTGTCTCCATTCTCACCCGGTACGGCTGTAGCAGTTTTCGGGTTGGTCCGTCTCCCCTTACCGCACAGTATGCCTTGAGCGCCTCAAGATCGTGCTGGAAATTGTCGTCGTAGGAGTCGGCTGGCCTGGGGTCTGCACACCACATGGAATCAACCGGAAACAGCGTCTGTCTATGGGCCACGAGTTCGGCACCATAGGGTGCCAGCTTGGATACGGAGCAATCAGAATCAGAGGTGCAAGCTACATTGTTTGAAAAATGCGCATCCTGGGGAGTGCAAAGTCCCTGCTCAGTATCGCAGTGATAATCTGTCCTGGGAACTGCCACCGCAAGGTCCAGCCTCGTGACATATTTTGCAAAAGCGCCAGGGTGCTCCAGGAGCACCTCCCGGCCTGCAGGATCCGTAAGGACCATGGGCGGAGAAGTCAGAACGTGCAGGTGGCCTCCAAGGATAATGTCGATACCCCTTACTCCCGGTATCCAGTACTTGGATACCCCTTCTTTACACTCGTGACATTCCATCCTGACCCATGGGTCTTTTTTTCTCGAGAGAAAATGAGACACGTCTTGATCGTTGGTGAGGTAAATCTCGTGGCCGTTGGTCAGTTCTTGATCCTCGGTCAAGCCCAGGTGGCTGAGGATTATGATGAGGTCCACCGACGGATGCAGGAAATTCACATAGGCTCTGACGGTCTCGTTTGCTTCCAGTGGAGTGATCCCCATGGAATTTCCCCCGCGGCGGATAGAGTACATGGAGCCTATGTCGCCCATGCCTACGATGCCTATCTTGAGTCCCTTGGCATTTACTATGGAAAAAGGAGCGACCGCCCTGCCCAACTGCGAGTTCGTCTCATCGGTCCAGTCGTCAAAAATATAGTTTGCAGCGAGGAATGGATAGTTGATCCAGTGGTCTGCCTGCTGCACCAGGTTGTCGGCCCCCTTGTCGAACTCGTGGTTTCCCACGGCCATGGTGTCTACCATTACGTTCGACAGCCAACGGAACTCAGGTTCTCCATCACCAAAGTTGAAGATGGGAGCACCCTGAAAGACATCACCCGAGTCCAGGTAGAGAATCCTCTCGCCGCGTTTGCGCTCCCTGTTGATGATACCCGCGATCCTTTCAACACCGCCATAAGGTGCAGACTCCGTGAACAGGCCGTCTTCCACATCGTGGGTGTTGGGCTTCAGGTCAAAAGGAAAGAGTCTGGAATGAATGTCCGAGGTTCGAAGAATTCCCAGGTGAACGACTGTCCCCTGTATGGATTGCTGCTCCGTTTCGATGGTGCAGGAAACAAGTGCAGCCAAAGTACCCAGCGCTACCACCATTGCTGGCAGGCGATAGGGTCTTGAATGCCGCATCAGGATACCTCCATCCCGGGCAAAGAGAACACGTTGGAAAAGGCTGCCGGATTTATTGCCCGGAAATCTTGTCCGGCAGCGAGTGCTTTGATTACTGCGTCGGCTGACCAGGAGTGGGAGCCGCAACTGTCCACGTGTTGGGCAGATCCTCGCTGGTCTCGTCATTTCCCGTAATGCCATTTCCACCGGTCTTTACTTCTGCTCCCTCTGTAAGGTCTATACGTTGGAATGACTCTCCATTGTTGTGGGAGCCCAGGTATTGTTGCTGGTCCAGAGGGGTGTCGGGCAAATAGGTTGAAGAGCCGACAGTGATTCCCGTCTTGTCCGAGCCTTCTGAAAAGTCATTGGCGGTCTTGGCCCAAACCACGTAGTCGACATCTTTCACCAGGTCGCTGGCGCCATCCCAGTAAAACAGAACCACCACCTCGCCTCCGTTGGACAAGCCGGCCGAAGAACCAACCGAGTTGGCAAAGGCAGGGACCATGTTGGCTGTCGAGCCCGTTCCATCAGCAAGCAGCGCAAAGTCAGGCGCCTGTCCGAGGTTCGTTTCGAAATCTGCAGCAGGAGATATGCTGACGGTCAGATATTGTCCAGCCTGTATTATGGCACCGGATGGAAAATGTACCGCAAAATCATAAGCATCAACGGAATCCAGGGTGGCGATGAGCCAGTAGAAAGTCTGGTTGGCAGCGTTGGTGGCATCCCACAGGTAGTAGTTGCTCAAATCTATGGGGGCCTGGGTGGGGTTGTGGATCTCGACAAACTCGTAACCACCTGGCTGAACGCAGATTTCCGTGAGCAACAGGTGCGAATCGCCACCTTCACAATCATCGCCAATGCCATCACCATCTGCATCTGCCTGATCTGCGTTTGGCAGGGCAGGGCAATTGTCGTCACAGCCGACTGTGGCGCCACCTGTACATGGATTAGTTCCGTCTCCCTGCTCTATGCCGTCTCCGTCCATGTCCGGATCGCAGGAGTTACCAATCCCGTCCGAGTCCATGTCTGCCTGGTCCGGATTGGACTCATCAGGGCAATTGTCGCAGGCGTCGCCCAATGAGTCCGTATCAGCGTTTTCCTGGTTGGGGTTGGCGTCATCAGGGCAATTGTCACATGCGTCTCCCAGAGAGTCCGAATCCGTGTCTGCCTGATCCTGGTTGGCGATATTGGGACAGTTGTCCGAACCAGTGCAGCTGGCGCCTTGTTCGCCTGGATTGCAGTAGCCGTCTCCATCGGGATCAGCTGGATCCAACTCCTTGAGCACAATATCCGCGCCTGTTCGAGGTTGAAGCCTGAAGTGACTGTATGAGTAAGATAGAGGACCTGTTATGGAAGCGAACTGTTGGCCTGCCTCCCTGTGGTCCTCTGTACAGTCGCCCGATGATGGGCACGAAAAGTCGTGTTTCATCTGCCAGCCTATGACCAGTTCGCTGGATGGATCACCTATGGGGGCTACGGCAAAGTCTCCAAAATCGCCACCGTTGTTTCCAGGAAATACCGCTTGGGTGGTGACGGCGTTCTGGATTTTTATCAGGACACTTTCGTATGCCTCTGCAAGTTCACCCGCGTCATTCACGTCGCCTATGGCTACCACGGCTGGCTCTGGCAGATCTGCTGTGCCTGTTACTGTAACGGAAGATGCCTCGATTTGAGTCATGGCATAGTACTCTGCATAGGTCCCGTCTACCGTGATAAGCGAACCCGGCTGGATTCCTGAAGCATCGAGACCCCTTGCATAGATGAAAATGCCTGACCATTGTTCTCCACCAGGTTCCTGGGCGTAAAACGATGGCTGCCCGGAGGTTTCGAAAACAGGAGATGTTACCACCAGTCCTTCCAGCTTGACGCGACAGCCCTCTGCCACAGCGTCTTGTCTGGATCGGTCTTGAATCTGGGCCACCGAAATGTTCCCGGATGGGCAGTTGGGTTGTTCGCACACCGGGTCTCCTCCGCTATCCCGTATATCGTCGCAAAATCTGGGTTGCAGGCGGTTTTTCTCGTATGAGTAGTCCAGTATCCCCGTGAGAGTCTGGAACACAAATCCCTGGTTGGCATGGAAATCGTAATAGTCATCAAAAAGAGGGCTTATGTACAACTCTGCTCCACCCTCTCCCGACGAAGGTCTTACACCAAAGTCTCCATGTCCGAGGTTTGCGGTGGAAACCATCACGTCTTGCAGCTGTATGAGACAGCCTTCATATTTTTCGGCATCAGGACCACCTGTTGTTACTTGATCCGTGGTGACAATGGATGGTGCCGGAATATCTGCGGTGCCCTGCACTTGCACTTTTGATGCCTGTATCTGTGAGTTGTCGTAATACTCCAGGTATACACCTCGGATATCCACCAGGTCTCCCGGCTGTACATTGACGTCCAAGCCTTTGGCATATATGTATATTCCGGAAAAAGGTCCACCCTCCGGTTCCGATACGAAGAAGCCGTCAGGTGAGGGAGATGACTTGGAGGTTTTGACCATGTATGTGGTCACCACGACCGAGTTCAGGATTACCACCGCGTTGATGTCGGGATGCCCGGGATCATCTTCATCTTGAATGGCAAAGATGGTGGTCTCGTCTGGAGTGATGTCAACATAGTATTCACCCACGAGCTTGCCGGAGCGGTCGTCGCAGGACGACAAAAACATGACCGAGGCAGTTGAAAGTATGAATGCTGTAAGAATCGACCACTTGGTGTTGCCCATGGGGAGCTCCTCCGGGGGCGTGTGATTGGCGTTTTCCAGGTGCGTTGTTCAAACGACCAGAATTTATATGGACTACCCATGATATTCCTGTAAAGCCGGAAGTCAATGTAAAGTTGTGGACTTTTCTCATGCATATTGCTCAGTTGAGGCCCTCTATGGCATCAGGTGGGAATCAGGCAGTTGACAAGGTGGCCAGCATGGGCTATTCGTTCCATCCTGTAACAATAGCTGTGACTTTGAAATGCAGGAGGTCTGATAATGCTGATACGAGACGAAATGCTCTTCGACAAGAGGATCATCAAGCGAAATCTCAAGGCCGGGAGAATTTCCAAGTCTGAATATGACAAGCGAATGCGTTCCCTGAAAGATCTTACAAGTGAGTCAGAGGTGATGGACGCAGGTATTACTCACATAGATCACGATATTCCTGCCGTAAAAGACAACGACGAGGATGAGCTTTGAGCCAGAACGAATCAGCCAAGGCGGGCACGGTGGATTTTACTACTTTCGTGCTATCCTTGTCGACCGCGACCCTGCAGCATCTTGGACAGACGGGCAAAGACAAGGAGAAGATCGCACCACAAAGCCTTGCCATGGCGCAGCAGACCATTGACATACTGGCCATGCTGAAGGAAAAGACCAAGGGGAACCTCTCGGAAGAAGAAGAAAAGCTCCTTGGTAATATTCTCTATGATTTGAGGATGCGTTTTGTGGAAGCCTCCAGGTCTTCGGAAAGTTAAAGACTTTTTCCCGGTTGTATCTGCGTTTGTCGTCCTGGTTTTCGTATCTGTTCCCTGCTGTTATTCGGGTTGTTATTCGGAAAACACCTCCAATGGAAGTCCGGACGGGCAAGTCGGGCAAGAATCCCAGGTGCAGACACAGATTGAAAAGAGGTTTCGGGACGAGTTGCCGGATTTTACCAAGGTCTTTCGCAAGGCCAGCCCTTCTGTGGTAAATGTGGAAGCATCGTTTGATCTGCCTGTTGTGGGTGATTCCATGTCCGGCAGGAATGATCGACTCGTATCCAGGTCGCTGGGATCGGGTTTTGTGTTTGAAGATGGGTACATCGTCACCTGTTCGACTGTGGTCCATGGAGCCGGGTCGATAAAGGTCTCTTTCAGCAAGGGACCGGTCGTTGACGCCACTTTGACAGCCAGTGATGATGTGAGTGACCTGGCAGTGTTGAAAGTAAAAAAACATTTTGCCCATGCCCTGGCCATTGCCCCCAGGGACTCCATACACCAGGGCGATTGGGTAGCATCCTTGGGTTATCCATACGGTCTGTCTCGTTCCCTTTCAGTAGGAGTGGTCAGCTCCATCAGAACCAAACAGGAACTTGAATCCTTGGCAGGATTGATAGTGTCTGACGCCGCAGTCAACCCCGGATGTAATGGTGGGCCACTTTTGAACACCAAGGGCGAAGTGATTGGTATAAATATCGTCACGCACACTGGTGACGAATCTTTCGGTCTTGCCTTGCCTATTCATGATGTTTGGCCGTTGATCCAGACCTTGAGACAGGGCAAGAGTCCTGCTCATGCATGGCTGGGTATTTCCGCACAGTATATTGACGAGTCCCTTGCAGATGCTTTTGGAATTCAAGGCCTTCATGGTGCTTTGATCTCAAGGGTGTGGCCTGCCAGTCCGGCGGCAAAGGCCGGGTTGAGGCGAGGTGATGTGGTCACAAGATTCGGGGGGCACCCGGTGGACGATCCCTTGGCCCTTGTGGAAGCAGTCAGAAAAGCCCGGCTTGGAAAAAGGGTCTATATAGAGTTGATAAGAGATTCGAAGAACAAGAAGCTATCCATTGTTCCAGTAGCGTCTAATCGGTAGAATCCCTTCTTCTCAAGAGGGCCAAACCCATGAGCATGATGGGTAACCAGGTCATGGATGCACTCGATTTTGCTGAGCTGCAGGCGCAACCTCCTCCAGTCAGTCTTCCTTCCTGCCAGATATTACACTGGTCCTTTGCGTCGTTGGGGCATGGATCCTCATCGTCACAGGTTCCATCCGAGTCCGTATCCTTGCAGCCCATGCACAGGTTCTCTGCGTCGTTGGGACATGGGTCCACACATGTGGGCATTCCGTCCTTGTCGGGATCCGAGGTGTCACGGCACCCGGCACACGAGTTTGTAGCGTCATCAGGGCATGGGTCCGTGTCGTTGCACAGTCCATCACCATCGGAGTCCTGACAAGAACAATCCAGTGCGGGATCTTGCGGACATGGGTCTTCGTAATCACAAACACCGTCTGAATCCGAATCCTTGCAATGCTCGCAGCTGTTGTTGGCATCGTCCGGACAGGGATCATATGCATCACAGATACCGTCTGAGTCCGAGTCATCACATGGCACACATGAGTCTGTAGGGTCTTCGGGACACGGGTCTGTGCAATTGGGCATGCCGTCACCGTCCGGGTCTGCCTGGTCCACACATGCGCCGCATGTGTTGGAGGGATCGCCAGGGCAGGGGTCCTGATCGTCGCAGAGATTGTCAGCGTCTTCGTCTACACAGGGTACACAGCGATCTTCTGCATCGTCAGGGCAGGGGTCGGTGGCATCGCAGGTGCCATCACCGTCGCTGTCCGTGCAAGTGCCGCAGGTGTTCGTGGGATCGTCAGGGCAGATGTCGAAATCATCGCATATACCGTCCGAGTCGGCGTCCGAACACGGTACGCACGAGTCTGTGGCATCGTCGGGACAGGGGTCCGTGCAGGTAGGGTTGCCGTCACCATCCGGGTCCGAGGTGTCCACACAGGCACCACAGTTGTTGGTGGCATCACCTGGACAAGGGTCCACATCGTCACAGATACCGTCCGAGTCGGCGTCCGTACATGGCACACAGGAGTCCGTGGGGTCGTCAGGACAGGGGTCGGTGGCATCGCAGGTACCATCACCGTCGCTGTCCGTGCAGGTGCCGCAGGTGTTCGTGGGATCGTCCGGGCAGATGTCGAAATCATCGCATATACCGTCCGAGTCGGCGTCCGAACACGGTACGCACGAGTCTGTGGCATCGTCGGGACAGGGGTCCGTACAGGTGGGGTTGCCGTCACCATCCGGGTCAGAGGTGTCCACGCAGACCGAACAAGTATTCGTGGCATCGTCAGGGCATGGATCTATATCATCGCAGATGCCATCCGAGTCTGTATCGGTGCATGGAGTGCAATTGTTTGTGGGATCATCTGGACAGGGATCGTTTACGTCGCAGATACCGTCTGAATCCGCATCAGGACAAGTGCCACAGGTGTTCGTGGGATCGTCAGGGCATATGTCGAAATCATCGCATATACCGTCCGAGTCTCTATCAGAGCAGATGCACTCATCGTTGGGATCATCAGGACATGGGTCGAGTGCATCGCAGGTGCCATCCGAGTCAGCGTCCTGAAATTCATTGGAGCATCCAGCGATCGCGTCACACTGATCAAGGGTGCAGACATCCGCGTCATCGCATGCGGAGTCTTGTGGCGTGTTTACACAAGAACCTGTTGCTGGATCACAGAGATCCGAGGTGCACTCCACCAGATCATCACAATCTGTATCGGACAGACAGTCGACGCATCTTGTGCCGGACTCGTCACAGAGCTGGCCCGGGCATGGATCCGTACCGGTTTGACATCCGGCCACAGCGTCACAGGTCTCGGCTCCATTGCAGAATGTTCCATCGTCACATGCAGAATCTTCTGCCGTGTTCGAACATGTCCCAGATGCCATATCACATACGTCCGAGGTGCAGGCGACCGCATCGTCACAATCTCCATCAGAGAGACAGTCGACGCATCTTGCACCGGACTCGTCACAGAGTTGTCCAGGGCATGGATCTGTACCGGCTTGACATCCGGACACGGCGTCGCATGTCTCGACACCGTTACAATACTGTTGATCGTCACAAACGGAATCATCGGGAGTGTTGATGCAGGTATCGTTTTGTTCGTCGCACGAGTCGTTGGTACATGCAACCGAGTCGTCACATGTGGCCTGCTGGCCTGCGGTACAGTTGCCTCCGGAGCAAGTTTCTTCTCCATCACAGTACAGGCCATTTGAACAGACGTTACCGCATGACCCGCAATTGTCAGGGTCAATGTCAAGGTCCTGAAGCGGGTTGGGGGTCAGGGGACAGGTGTCCACATCATCATTGAAGTTGTCGCCATCCGTGTCAGGGTTGTTTGGATCTGTCTCGTCCGCATCCACAAAACCATTGTGATTAGCATCCTCCTGTCCGTCCAGCAAGTTGTCGCCATCAGTGTCGTCATCCAGAGGATCGGTGGTGGTGCCAGGGTCTGTGTCCGGCACAAACACTCCAGCGTCGGTACCAGCAAGAGGACCAGAACCATCCGGATCAGCAACACCGCTGGTCTCACCCAGCTCAGCCCCATCCTGCAGACCATCTCCATCCGTATCCGGGTTCAGGGGGTCTGTTTCGTTGGGGCCGACGGAGCCGTTATGGTTCGCGTCTTCGTCTCCATCGGATAGCCCATCATCGTCCGTGTCTGCGTCGTTGGGATCAGTACCCAGATTGGCTTCTTCCTGGTTGGTCAAGCCATCTCCGTCAGGGTCGTTGTTTCCCACATCAGTTACCACGACGTTGGATAGGCGAGGTAGAGTCGTGTCGCTTTCTATGGTCGCCATGTTTATAATGCTGGATCCATCTTGGGCAGAGTTGGCCACCTGAACCTGGAATGTAAACTTGTATGAGGCTCCAGCCGACAGAGAAGGCAGCACTATGCTTACAGCTCCTGGAGTCGTGACATCGTAATCGCACTGGTCGGCATCCTGGGCATCGGTTTGGGCCAAGGCACCGCTTCCCGAATCCAGAGTCATGGAATCAGCGACGTAAGTGCTGTCCACCGGGATGGAATCCGTTACCAGAACTCCTGTGGCGTCTATGGATGATGTGTTGGCTATACTTATGGAATACGTGATCACATCTCCCCTGCCCACCGAGAAAGGGGAGGCTTCTTTGGTGATACTCAGCTCCGGAAGGAGCAGTTGGGTCAAGACGGTGTTGGAGCGAACCGTGGGCAGGTTGTTGGTAAACGCCATGGCCGTATTGTCCAGGGTGGTTCCTTCTGGTAGTGTCGTCACCAGGACCTGACAACTGACGGTGACGGATTGTCCAGCAAGCAGATTGCCAAGGTTCCATGTCACCTGTCGTGTTTGTCCATCGAAAAGGCCGCCATTGTCAGCAGACACGAAATCCAGACCTTCATGCAGGGGGTCTGCAAGCACGAGACCTGAGATTAAATCAATGGGTGCAGACGAGGTGTTTGTGGCGGTAATGGTATAGGTGAGAATCGAGCCAACGGATACAGATGGCTGGTCTGCGGATTTTTCCAACTTCAGAAAAGTCTTGGTAAGTTCAAAAGAATCCACCGGGTGTAATTGGACATCCAGGAATCGTCCATCAGCCCCGGCCGATACTGTATAAGAACCATCAGGATCAGCCGCTTCCCATCTTAGCGAAAGAGTAATCGAAATTTGCTGGTTGGCATCCAGTGAAGCACCCAGGTTCCAGTCCAGGGTGCGCAGAGTTCCGTTTACGGAGTCTGCAGGGTCCATCTGAACGGGTGCAGAACCAGGTAGTGTAACCATGGCTGATCCAGCCACATATTCCGCATCATCAGCTACCGTAAGCCATGCTTCGATTTCACTGATAGCGTTGTAATTGG